>CAZUQA010000001.1:0-2752 GCA_964622375.1 uncultured Erysipelotrichaceae bacterium
ATGCGCACTAAACCGTCCGCTCCCGGCAACATGATATTTTCCTGGAAGTCGTAGTAGTACCCGTACTTTTCATATAGACCGTTAACGACATCCACTAAAGTCCGCCCTTGTTTTTTATAGTAATTAGCAGCTTCAGCTAACAGTAAGCAAGCTTGTAAGGAATCTTTGTCGTGAACGAAATCTTTGACGATGTAGCCATAACTCTCTTCATAACCAAAGATAAAAGTTTTGCCTAACTCATCGCAGTGTTCCGCAATTTTCTCACCGATAAACTTAAAGCCGGTGAAACTTAAAACTACTTCAGCTCCATAATCAGCCGCCACTAAATTACCGAGCACATTGGTGACGATCGTCGAAATCATCACCGCCCGAGCCGGGAATCTCCCTGCTTCTTTTAGGCTATGACAGATATATTCGATCAACAAAGCCCCGGTCTGATTACCGGTCAAAAAGACGTACTCGCCTTGATGTTTTACTTGGACCCCCATCCTATCACCATCAGGATCGGTCGACAAGACAATATCAGCGTCATACTTCCGGCCGTACTGCAAAGCTAACTGATAAGCTCGCGGATCTTCGGGATTGGGAATAATCGTATTAGTAAAATCCGGATCCGGTTCCGCTTGTTCGGCCACCATGATATACTCGTAACCCGTCTCGGCAAATAAGCGGCTCATGTTCAAGCGGGCTGTTCCATGTTGGGGGGTATAAACTACTTTGACGTTCTTTTCGGCGTCCGGATAAAACTGAATCGTCTTTAAAGCGGCAATATAAGCATCATCGACCTCTTGGTCGATCATTTTAATACGCTTTTCTTGATCGGCAGTCAAATTAACCGTAATCGCCAACTCATCATCGATAGCCTCAATGTTAGCGATAATCGGTTCGATGATATGCGGTACCATTTGGCAACCTTTTTCATCGTAGAGTTTATAGCCATTGTATTCTTTCGGATTGTGGCTGGCGGTACAGACGATGCCCCCGACACAGTTGAGATAGCGTACCGCAAACGATAATTGCGGAGTCGGCCTTAAACTGGTGAATAAATAAACATTGATATCGTAAGACGCTAACACCCGAGCGCTCTCTAAAGCGAAAGCGGCCGAATTATGGCGGTTATCGTAGGCGATCACAAAGCCCCGTTGTTTCGCCGTTAGCCCTAAGCTGGCAATATACTGAGCTACTCCGGTATTTACTTTGCGGATGGTGTAAATGTTCATCCGATTGGAACCAGGTCCCATAATGCCCCGCATGCCGGCTGTGCCAAATTCCAAACTGCGATAAAAAGCATCATACTTCTCATCGTCATTTAAGTTAAGCAACTCAGCTCTTAAATCTTCCGGTAAATCGAGAAATTCTAACCATTTCTTATATTGTTGTTCAAACATCAGCTATCTCCTGTTAAAAAAAGGGAATGCTCCCTTTTGTTTTTGTTATGCTATTACTTTTTGTGTGCGCAGTACTTCTTCGATCGTCACAACTGCTTCGTCTTCATCATCACCCTCACAAGTAATCACCACTTCCGATTGGGTTGGTATGCCTAAAGACATTACTCCCATTATTGATTTCATGTTAGCGGAACGACCATTAAAACTTACATTGACGTTGCACTTAAACTTACTGGCAGCATTGACTGCTACGGTTGCCGGTCTGGCATGTAACCCAACCGGATCAACTACTAAAACACTGACTTCTTTCATATAAACCTCCGACTTCAAGTGTCTATATCATAACTGATTTACCTAGACAATACAACAAATATCACCGAATTTGCCACTTTGTAAATTGAAACGTGAAGTGAAAAACTAAGTTCCGGTTTTGAGCCAGAAAGGCGGAATTTAGTCTTACAGTAACTTCCAATAAAAACTACATGTAAAACTAGAGTTTTGATACTATAAAGAAGACAAAGAGTGTTTCTAAAGAAAGGACTAAATAATATGAAAAAGAAACACTGTTTTGATGGTACCCATCTGACTTTGGAAGAAAGAAAAATCATCCAAACCGGAATATCTAATCGCTCAACTAAAGCTGCCATTGCTAAGACTATCGGGAAAGATCCTACTACAGTTGCCAAAGAAATAAGGAATCATAGATTATTTAAACCTCGTAATCTTAAAAGATGTCCGGTAAATTGTAAGAAGCTTAAGATATGTCGAAATGGCTGTAAAGTTAAATGCTCAGATTTCGAAGAATTGACCTGTAATTTTCGAGATCGCTCTCCCGGGGCTTGTAATAAATGTCCAAAGAATTATTCCTGTCCTTTAGATAAATATTTCTACAGTGCCTTTAAAGCTCATGAAGAATACTCCTATGATTTAGTAGATGCTCGTATTGGTATTAACCTTACCACTGGTCAGCGAGATAGGCTTGCCGATGTTATTGTTCCCTTAATCAGGCAAGGGCAATCTGTTTATCAAATTCTTTCCTCTCACCCTGAAATCTCTTTATCCGAAAAGACTATCTACAATTATATTGCTGCCGGTGTCTTTAAAGATTTTGGCATCGATGATTTCTCTTTAAAAGAAAAAATCAGTAGAAAACAGTTCAAAAACAAGTATAAACAGCGGAAAGAACCGGCTAATTATGACAATCATCGTTATAGTGATTATCTGACAGTGTAAGATAAACCGTGGAAGTGAGAGTAGCTAACTCACAGACCACGGTTTTTTTGAAAGGGTGTGATAAAATTACAGAAAACCAAGGAGCCCAAATAATGGGAAAAGTAAAAAGAGATCCAAAAGTAGTAGCACTA
>CAZUQA010000002.1:0-3371 GCA_964622375.1 uncultured Erysipelotrichaceae bacterium
CGATTTTTCCCCAGTTCATCAATCAAAGCCAATGCTTCTCTTGTCGTTTTTACCCGGGAAATGGCGGAAACCGGAAAACCAGTGTCTATTAAGGCTTCATAGATTTTCTGCGTCTGTTTCTCACCTACCAGTATTACGATATCAGCACAGCCAATAATCTCTTGGCCGAACCGGTAATTAAGCTCATCTTGTTTATCACCTAAATCAATCATGCCACAACTGATCAACACCCGGGGTTTCTCCATCATTTTGAGCACTGCCAAAGCTGATTTGGCTCCTTGTGGATTAGAGTTGAAGGAGTCATCAATCATCGTGTGCCGGAAATAACTCACTGATTGCAGGCGATGGGCAACCTGTGGGGTTTTGGCAACTGCCGCTTGAATCTGGGGCCAACTTACATCAAGTTGCCGCGCTAAAGCAATCGCCGCCAAAATATTGAGAATATTGTGTTGACCTAGCAGCTTAGTCTTAAAAGCCCAACTTTTACCACCGTTAAGCACTTTGAAACTGCTGCCATCTCTGCTGTATTTAATATCAGTTGCTAAAAAGTCAACAGCTTTATTTTCACAAGCATAGCTGATTATCTGACAGTTGTTTTTTAGGGGATAGTTACGGATATACTCATTGTCGTAGTTAAGTATCGCCTTCCCACTCTCTTGCAGTTTCTCTACCAATTGCATCTTTTCAAAAATGATATTTTCCTGAGTTTTAAAAGTAGCCAAGTGCTGAGGGCCGATACTGGTAACTATGGCAATTTGCGGCTGGACGAAATCCATCATGTAAGAGATTTCCCCCACTCTATCAGCCCCCATCTCACAGACAAATACTTGATGTAGCGGCTGCAGGTGCTCCCGTACGGTACGAACTATGCCTAGCGGCGTATTGAAAGATGCCGGGGTCATCAAAGAATAGTACTTTTGGCTTAATACTTCATTGATGATATTCTTCGTCGAGGTTTTACCGTAACTGCCGGTAATCGCGATTTTTATCAAATCAGGATAAGTTTTAAGAATTTTTTTGGCTTTATTGACAAAACTTTGATGTACCAACTTTTCAAAAGGCTGGGTAATCCCCGCAACGACAAACATCAAACAAAAATTCGCCGGGGGTAAAAACACCGCTGCTAAGGTCAGAAGGTTTCCTAAACGGCTCAAGATAAAAATCAAAACTAAATCAAGAAACAAAAAAACCAAGGTTTGTCGCCATACTCTGAAAGTGTACACTAAAGGTTTGATAGTCTGATGTTTTTTCAGCCAGGCCCACCAAATAAAAGTTACGACCAATAGCAAAGCGGTAAACAAAACCCGTTTAATTCTAATATCAAAATTCCCAGGCATTATAAGGTTTAAAACGAGAAACAGTATAGCAGAAAGCAGAAAATGCGGAAAAAGAGAAAACAGGTTCTCTTTCCACCATAAGTAGTAGCGTCTTATATCATAACGCGTCTGTTGAAAAACTTGCAGTATCCATTGCAACAAAGGTAAAACCAAAATCAACAAAGCCAGATAAACTATTACTTTAGTTACAATTTCCAGCATTATTTATTTCATCCTTCAAAAAGGCAGCAACTATCGCTAAAAACAAGGGTAGCCGATGATAGTAAGCGTAATGATCATCATTCTCAATTACTGCCAAACCGGCATTAGGCAGATGTTTTTCCAAATATTGCCCCATCCACAAAGGCGTATCGACATCACGATCACCATAAACCAAAAGGGTCTCGGTTTTTATTTGCGGTAGAATCGCTTTAAGGTCTTCATTGACAACCTTAACGAAAGTCTCCCGCATTACCCCTTGTGCTGCCTGATAGTCGGCACTGCCAAACTTCATATTTTTTGTCATTTTTTCAATGAACTTTATTTTCTTCAGGGGTTTCAAAGCTTTATAGCTGTAGACCTTGAGATAATAATTCAAGCCGCGTTTTGGTTTCAAGCCGGCAGCTCCGGTTAAAACCATTTTGTCCACCGGATAAATAGCACTGTAACGCAACGCAATATTACAACCAAAAGAGTGGGCAATGAATATCGGGTTTTCAATCTTTAGTTTTTCGATGAATTCGCGTAACACCCGACAGAAATCACTGCTTGAAAAAGCAAATTCCGGTAAAGCACTCGCGCCAAATCCCGGCCAATCAAGATTGTATACCGTGAAGTATTTAGCTAAATGTTCGCCTATCGGTTCCATTAGGCTGTGATCAACGCCCCAGCCGTGCAATAAAACTATCGAGGTTTTTCCCTGTCCGCTTTGGGTATAGGCAATATCGATGTTAGCGCAGTTAATCTTTTTCATTACTTATAAGTTTACCCACTAAAACGGAATAAAGCAACTTGCCCAAACGATTCAATTGCCTCATCTATCAATTGTTACCAAAATCTATTTCTCATTAGTTAACTGCTTTATTATGTAAGCCGCCATCATCATTCCGGCAGTAGCCACCACCGGCGCAAAACTGCCCACCACCACTTTGTTGTTTTCATTAATTATTTTTTCAAAAGGTTGGCGTGGCAGTTCTTCGGAGTAGGCTACCGTAACTTCTTTAATATCGCGTTTCTTCAACTCTTGGCGCATGACTTTAGCCAAGGGACAAATACGGGTAGCACTGATATCTGTTATTCTGATTTTTTCAGGCTGCAACTTATTGCCAAAGCCCATAGCTGAAATAAGAGGAACATCTTCGTTTTTTGCTTTCTCAATTATCGCTATTTTTGTTGTCACCGTATCGATGGCATCAACGATAAAATCATATTCCGGAAAGTTTAGCTGTTGCAGCTGTTGTGGCAGTATGAAAGTTGAATTAATTTGCACGGCACAATCACTATTTATTGTCGCAATCCGCTTTAGAAAGGCTTTAGTCTTTAGTTCACCGCTGTTTTCCTCAACTGCGATTATTTGCCGGTTAAAGTTGCTGGCAGTTACCCTATCATAATCAAGCAATAGCAAACCGCCAATACCACTGCGTGCCAAAGCTTCTACAACATAACCGCCGACACCGCCCAAACCAAACACAGCGACCTTAGCTTGTTGCAGTTTCGCCATTTGCTCTTTCCCTAACAATAACTCCAGTCTTTCAAACTTTTCCATCAACTATCCTTTTACCAATTGACTACCACCAAGTTTATCACACTTTTATCGTACTTTATCAAAGCTCAGTTATTTACCACGGAAAAATTGAACCAGTGAAGTCCTTTTCACTAATCAGCATCGAGCCTCCAACTACAAGCAGCAAACGACAGCGAGCGCTGGAATTTACCAGACTTATTCTATATAATAGTGGCATTACCATGATAATAAAAGTTGCCGCTAGTCAAGCCGAATTCTTCGGTTTGATGCAGTTGAGAAAAAATGTCTTTACCAACGAACAACATGTTGAT
>CAZUQA010000003.1:0-3172 GCA_964622375.1 uncultured Erysipelotrichaceae bacterium
AGCTCAGCTTTCGTTAATTTCTTTCGTAATAAACGCTTTACCAGGAACCATATTCGCGAGATTCTAACAAAAGAAATAGAGGTAGATCGTTTTGACCTAATTACCTTGAACTTTTTTATTTACTCGCAAAAAGAAGAATTCGCCAACGATAATAAGGGTCGATATCGCGCTTTTGTTAAAAGCACCAATAAAATACTGACCGATTGTTATATGGGAGAACTGTATCACGTTAATCCCTATGAGTGCTTTATAATGATGTGTATCATGACGGATGCCCCACTGGGGACTTATGCGGACGTTTGGGAAATTTCCTTTTTTGGGGAATCTTAATCGGAAAAATCTTCGTGATAAAAAAATAGACATTATGCTAAGAATGTATCAGTTAGTCTAAAAAGATCAAATTCCATGTTTGAAAATGTTTGATTGTGTGCTACAATGATAAAGTTAAGAAACAGCGAGTTTTTACTTAACTAAGCATTAAAGTCAATAAGCCTTAGCTGCTCTTTGTCGAAGGCGACAAGAGCGGTAATGGGAAGAAATGGGGAGAAAATGAAAAAAGAACATTGGCTGTTGATTAAGTTTGCTACCTTGACTTTTGTGGTGTTTATGGGGCAAGCTTTTACTTTCACTTTGATTTTACCGTATTTGGAATCGTTGGGTTTCGATGTAATGAGTCGGATGTTGATTACCGCTTTTGGGGCAGTTTTGACGATTATCGGTCAGTTTGTCGTCGGTTATCTGTGCGATAAATTCAAGACTGATAAGAAAGTATTTTACATTACGAACATTATCTTTGCCTTAGCAACTTGGTTACTCTACAGTTTTAACGGTAACCCAGTGGCTTTAATCGTTTTATGGACAGGTTTGGTTAGTGCGTTGTTTATGATTACCCAAGGTGTCTTAGACAGCTGGATTATCGAAAGCGATAAATACTGTTTAGACAACTACGGTTGGATCAG
Source organism: uncultured Erysipelotrichaceae bacterium (assembly GCA_964622375.1). Lineage (GTDB taxonomy): Bacteria > Bacillota_I > Bacilli_A > Erysipelotrichales > Erysipelotrichaceae > CAZUQA01. Next base: position 960 of record CAZUQA010000003.1, read on the forward strand.
AGCTTTTGGAGCCATCGGCTGGGCCGCCGGTGCTCCTTTGACCTCGGTCGCTTTCGAACGTTGGGGTTATGCTTCAATGGGTAATGCTTTTCTGATATTTACGGTTATTTCTTTTGTGCTTGCTTATTTTGTCGCTGATGTTGAAAAAATAGCAACCAAAGAAAAAATCAAGCTAAGCGACATTAAAACATTAATCTTGGATCGCAATTTCATCATCTTGACTTTAGTTTTTCTATTTTTGCATATTGCTTCCTGGACTGATGGCATGGTGACGATTTTAAAAATCGGAGATTTAGGGAAAGCCGCTGCTTTAAGTGAAGCTAAAGTAAACTCTTTTATAAATTTGAAGTACTCATTCCAAGCCATCTGTGAGTTACCATTATTCTTTTTAGGTGGTTGGTTGATTAAGAAATTCGGATCGATTAAAATCGTTATCTTTGCGGCGCTGATGTTAGCGGTGCGTTTTGTTTTATATGGTTTAGCAGTGACGCCGGAGCAATTAGTATGGTCTTCGGGTTTACAGATGGTGACTTTCCCTTTGATTATGATCTGCTCGAAAATTTTGATCGATGAGGCTTCACCGGCTCATTTAAAAGCTAGCGGACAGTTGATTTCGGCTTCAGTCTATGGTGGTATGAGTTCGCTGGTTACTCCAATTCTCTGTGGTTGGTTAGCGGGCAGCTTTTCCTATGACAGCATTCTATTTGGCTCAGCCGGTTTATGCATCATTCCGATTATCTTGCTGGTGGTATTCGCCAGGTATAAAACCCAGGAGAGTTAAGTGTTACAAGCTCAAAGGCAAAGAGAAATACTCTTGCGCCTAGAAAACGACGCTTTCTTATCGACGAAACAGTTAGCGAAAGAGTTTAACGTGTCGGAGATGACGATTCGCCGCGATTTCAGCGACTTAGTTAATTTAGGGGTCATTATCAGAGAGCACGGTGGTGCGATGTTGCCCGTCCTTGATTTCCAAGAGAAGCTAAGCAACGTACCGGAAAAACTCAGCGATTTAGCCCAAGCCGCCGCTGCGTTATTGCACGATGAACAATGCATTTTCATCGATGCCAGTAATACAGCCTTAGAATTACTGCCTTATCTTAAAAATATGAAAATTACGGTAGTGACTAACGGTCGGGTATTAGGCAGAATGCTGGAAGGTTTTCGAGGCGAAATTATCACTTTAGGTGGGACTGTTAGCAACGACTTTTCCTACACCTACGGTCCGCTGTGCCTAAACAACCTGGCGAGTTTTTCTTTCGACACTTGTTTTTTAAGTTGCACCGGTTTACAACTGTTAGAGAAAGAAGTGCACAGTCGCGATATTCACAGCTCACAAATTAAAGTGTCCGCCATGCAAAGATCTAAACAGAAAGTGTTAATGGTTGCAGCTGATAAATTTCAACAAACCGGTTTTTATCGCTTTGCGGCTTTGAGCGAATTCGATTATCTGGTTACGGACTATCAACAGGTTACGAGCGGTAAGCTGGCAGCTTCGACCAAGTTAATTACCGTTAAACATTAGGAGGAGAAAATGAAAGTACAAGAAACAGCAGTTAGAGTCGATTTAGAAAATGGAGATTTAGTGGGAGAGGGCTTAACCACTTACTACAAGACATTAAAAGAAACGGCTAATTATTATGCCAATCCGGTGGCCGCTGAAGGTAGCGAAGAGTTAGCTTATTATGTCACTTCGCAAGCTCACAACGGACCGCAAGAAGTTGAGGAAGCTTTAAACTGGGGGCACACCTGTATGTATCCACTGCTTGTGGATGGCGAATGTTGCATGACACGCGGGCATTTTCATCAGGATTTGGCTTATCCGGAATATTATTACTGCACAGCAGGGGAAGGCTATTTATTGTGTTGGGATGGTAAAGACGAAGTCTGTGCCTATCACATGGTGCCGGGCAACTTGCAGTACATCGATGGCCGCTGGGCTCATCGTTTAATTAACACCGGCGAGGAGATGTTTAAAGTTGCTGCTTGTTGGGCAACCAAAGCCGGTAATAACTATTCATCGATTGAAACTAAAGGTTTCCCGGTTCGGTGTTTTAAAAGAGCGGGAAAAGTGGAATGGATTAAGGTGGATGAGTAAAGTGCTTTTTCTCGATCTGGATGTCATCCTCTTAGGACGGACTGACGATTACAGTACCAGCGGATAATTGGTGGCATTGCGTGCTTTAGCGGGTGACTTTTTATCGAAAGGAAAGGGT
>CAZUQA010000004.1:0-7432 GCA_964622375.1 uncultured Erysipelotrichaceae bacterium
CTCAGTAGGTAGAGCATTTGACTTTTAATCAAAGGGTCGGGCGTTCGAATCGCCCGCGGGTGACCAGTTATGCGGATGTAGTTCAATGGTAGAACTCCAGCCTTCCAAGCTGATTACGTGGGTTCGATTCCCATCATCCGCTCCATGGGGTAGTTTTAAAACTCTGCGTAGGCAGGGTTTTTTAGTATAAAAATGAACTTAAACTAAGCTAAATGCTGGGAAGACGACCAGGGAAATAGTAACTAATTGCTAAGTTTCTAAAAGTCAGTAAAGTTGCTTACGGTAACCGCTTTTTAGCATATGATTGCCATATATGGTGTTTAAGGCGTATTATTTCCACCAGGGATCTGCATAAACAGAAAATGTGCTAAGCTTTGGCTACTGACTTCTCAATATTGCGTATGCCAAGGCTAGCTTGCTTCTCTCGATACTGATAAATACTTCTTCTCTTTACTTGCTAGCAGGCTTGAGTAGAGAAATCTTATAGAGGAATATATACAATTTTGAGAAAAGGACATTTAGCTCTATGCTAAATATGGGGTTAGTGGTTATGGTATAATTAATGCATTAATAATACTATTCGGAGGATAAACATGAGCTATTTATATGAACTAGCCGGCGTCAACGGGCAGTTGTATGTTGATAACGACAATGTTGTTATTGAAAGAAAGGGCGTATTAGGTTTTTTGACCCAAGGTCTTAAAGGCAGAAAGGAAATTCCTTTTTCCAGTATCAAGGCTGTACAAGTAAAAGAGGGAAATTTAGTAACTAATGGTTACATTCAATTATCGATTGTCGGCGGTGTAGAAAACCGAAGAGGGTTGTTTGATGCAGCAAAGGATGAAAATACTGTGATGTATGTGAAGCAATATAACCAACTGGTGGCAGAGATAAAAGACTTCATTCAAAATAGAATGAAGGAAGCAGATAGTGGTGGCAGAACTGTAGTAAACCAAGTTAGTGCAGCTGATGAAATTGCAAAATTTAAGCAACTGGCTGATGCAGGCACTATTAGCCAGGAAGAGTTTGATGCAAAAAAGAAACAACTACTAGGTCTGTGATAACTTTTTGCGATTATTAATAGCTCATGTGGGACAATTAAAAAATAAAGAATGAAAAGAGAACTGTGAGTTTATAAATAAATAAAATATTTGTTTGTTCTTGCTGTTAGATTTCGAATTTTGACTTTACAAAAGCAGTGATACTAGCCTATATCTATTGTGAGTAGCGGTAAACCGGGTAGAACCGGAGCTTTACTTAGTCAGGTAATACATTATAGCTTTCAGTTTTTCCGCTGATGACACTTTCAAGGCGAGCAACGACAGGATGTTTATTCCACTTGTTGTTGTCAGCGGTTATTTTGTAGGCAATATACTGAAAGAATGGCAAATAGCAAAGCGGTAGGATTTCCGGCGAGATCTTAGTGTCGACTGTGACAGCTTGAGGATCGTCAACGAAAGCTAAATCATTAGTGATTAAGTAAGTGCGTCGGGTTGCGACTTTATTGGCGCGGTAGATTTCCTGAATGCGCTTTGAAGCAATGCCGACATCTATGACAAAAAGCGTGGTCAAGGGGTTGACTTGTAAGGTATAACCATGGAGATATTCCTCAATTTCTAAAGCCAAGACCGGTACTTGGAAAGTTTCGGAGATTTTAAGGCTGGCTTCCAAAGCGATGCCTTGACCGGGGCCGATGCCACCGATAAAAGTTGTAGTAAGCGAAGATAATTCTAAGAAGTTGGTTTCATAGAATTTTGCGGCTTGTTTTTGCACGGTTTCATGAACATCAGCTGCCTCAGCGATTTCCCCTTTAAGTTTGTGAGCTACAGTACCAGCGATCATGCCTTTTGCTAAGGCGGCTTCGATAGTGAAAAGTAACATAAATAAAACAAATCCGCTTACTCCCAAAGTAACATAATGCACGGTTTCAAAACCAATACCGTAATCAACTAAGAGGTCACAATAGTTTTTCATATCGCTATTTAAATCCGCACATACGCCAATGGTTTTTGCCCCTTGGGCTTTAATGACTTCTAAAGCTGCGATGCTGTTGGTGCTACAACCACTTTGGGAGACAACAAAAACAAAATCATCAGCAGTAAAATCATGGTCCAAGTGTTGGAAAGTGAAGGGCGTGATAATTCTAACGGGGGTGCTGAGATACTTACTGATGAAGCTTGCGGCACAGTTAGCACCATTGTAGGAAGATCCGGAAGCTATTATCCAAATGCTTTTATAGCTACCTTTAAGGTATTCTTCAACTAAAGGGGCGGTTAATTCTTGACTTATTTCCAGGTTACTACGAATCACTTCAGCCGATTTCTTGATGTAATCGAGCATTGTTTCTTTGCTGTTTTCTGTCATGTTTTTTCCTTTCTTAAAACCTATGAAGTTTTCTAGTGAAGTCATTATAACATAGAGACTATTCGTGATTGACTAGATTAAGCCTTAAGATTTAGCTTTGTAAGCGCTTTATTTCCCTTGCTTGCGAAAAAAAAGCATTAAGAATATAATTAAGCTAAATTTGTTTAATATTCAATATGTTAAAGGGGGTTCTTCTATATGCCGAATATTGTATTGACAAGAATCGATAACCGCTTAATTCATGGCCAAGTGGGAATGTTTTTAGTGGGACACTGTGGCGCCAATCTGATAGTAGTTGCTGATGATGAAGCTGCTAATGATCCCATCTTGCAACAGGTTATGAAGATGACGGCAGATTCTGCCAATGTTGGAGTTCGTTTTTTCTCGATTCAACAGACCATTGACACCATTCACAAAGCATCAGAGGCGCAGAAAATTCTGTTAGTAGTAAAAAACCCGCAAGCCTTACGGGCTTTAGTGGAAGGTGGTGTGCCGGTTAAGGAGGTTAACATTGGCAACATGCATGTTTCTGCCGGAAAACGCAAGAATGCCGAACCGCATGTTTATGTCGATGATCAAGACATTGCCGATTTAGCTTATGTGCGTGATCAGGGCGCAGAAATATACATCCAAATGGATTTCCAAGCTCGACGTTATGAGTTTGACTTTAACGGCTAGTTTTATTTCAAAGGATTCAACTCAGTTTTTTGTATTGAGAAAATCATAATGATTTAGTTTATGGAAAAGGAGGAAACTAAGTTATGTCAATTACTTTAGCTCAAGGACTAATGTTAGCTGTAGTTGCTTTCGTTTGTGGCCTTGAAGCCCACCTAGAAGCATTCTTTATTTTCCGACCAATCGTTGTTGGCTTTTTTGCCGGGATTGTTTTGGGGGATGTTGAACTAGGTTGTAAAGCCGGTGCTGTTGCTGAGCTGTCTTACATGGGTATGACGACAGTAGGCGGAACCGTGCCACCTAACCCCTTAATGGCGGGTATGATGACGGTTGTTCTGGCTTACACCTTGCAGGTTGAACCTGCTACGGCATTAGGACTGTCATTGCCGTTTGCTTTATTAGCACAATGGATGAGTATTATTTTCAATACGTCCTTTGCTATGTTTTTAGGACCTTTGGACCGCGCTGCGGAAAAAGCCGATATCAGTCGGTATAATGTCCTGTTCTTTTCAGCTTGGATGATCGTTGCCAGCTGCTATGCTTTACTGACTTTCTTGTCAGCTTACGCTTTGCAAAACCAAATCACGGCTTTCGTTGGGGCTTTCCCGGAATGGTTGATTCACGGTTTGGAAGTTGCTGGTGGTATTATGCCGGCAGTCGGTTTGACATTGTTGATGGTGGTAATGGTAAGACCGCAAAACATCGCTTATTTGTTTATCGGCTTCGTTATTGCCACACTTAACGGAGCTATCGGTTCGGCCCACGAAATCATTGGCGGCAGCTATGGCGCCAACATTATTCCGGTAGCCGTTGCCGGAGCAGCTTTTGCTTTCTTTAGTTATCAAAATGATCAAAGAGCGGCAAAAGGAAAAGGAGGATCTGATGATGGCGGTATCTAGAAATAAACTGGACAAAAGTGATATCACAAAACTGGGCTTTCTTTCATTACTAGAACAAGTTGCCTTCTCTTTTGAAAGGATGCAGGCTCCCGGCTTCTGTTGGGGCATGATTCCCGGATTCAAAAAGATTTACGGTGACAACAAAGAGGAAATTGCTAAAGCGATGACGAATAATTTGGGCTTTATCAATACTGAGCCGCATATGGCTACTTTCCTTCAGGGCTTAACCCTATCATTGGAAGAGTCGGGCCAAGATCGGGAGATGATCAAACGTATCAATGCCGGTTTATTTGGACCTTTGGCCGGTGTTGGCGATGCAATTTTCTGGTTTACTTTGTTGCCGATTTCCGGAGCTATCGCTTGTTCCTTAGCCGGACAGGGAAATCCCATTGGACCGGTTATCTTTATTGTTATTTGGATTATTGCCGCTATGACCAGAATTTGGTTTGGCCGTATGGGTTATAATCTTGGAGTTAGAGCGGTGGATATGATTAGTGAAAATGCCGCGGCTATTACTAAAGCTGCCGGTATCCTGGGTGTTACGGTTATTGGTGGTTTAATACCTTCGTATATCGGCTTTGAATTGGCTTGGGCTCCGGAACTACCGGAAATTGGTGCTTTCAGCATTCAAGAAAACATCTTTAATGTTATTTTCCCGAATCTGTTGCCGCTGTTGCTGGTATTCTTGTTCTTCTGGTTGTTTAGGAAAAAGAAGGTTAGCACCATTGCCTTGATCGTTGGCATTATCGTAGTTTGTGTAGCTTTAGCTTTCTTGGGCACACTGAGCGATTTCTTAGCTATCATCTAGGCTCAGGGTTTTGCAGTAATTCCTCAGAGGCGGTTTTTACCGTAACGGAATTATTGCCGACTAATTAGAATTGATTAAAGACGAGTAGCTTTGCTTACCAACTAAAGGATGCTCGTCTTTTTTAGGTAATAAGCGGAATAGCCCTAGCGAAGATGAAGTATAAAAGATTGCGATTTCAGGTTTTGACAAAAGAAATTTAGCTTTAGCCACACCATTGCCTGACTTGTTGTAACTTCGACAACCCGGCTCTACTATTGATTAATAAGCGGAAAGTAGTAGAATATTATCACCGTTAATTTTCATTAGTACCAAGTTGATCAGTGCTATTATGCGTAGTACAAAGTAGGGAAAAAATAATAAGCAAAATTTTTTGGGTTTTCCACAGGAGGTAAGTGATGTTTTCTTTAGTAAGAGTAGATGATCGTGTGATACATGGCCAGGTTGTAACTTCTTGGATGCGGCAATATGCCTGTGAAGCTTTAATTGTCGTTGACGATGAAATCGGTAACAGCGATATCTTAAAAACCATATTTAAAAATGCGGCTATCGGAAAAAATGTTTACATTTTTACCGTCGAACAGGCAATCACCAAGGTTAAGGAAGCGGCAAATAGCGATAAACCTTACTTTCTGATTGCCAAATCACCAATAGTCTACCAACAATTACACCAAGCTGGTATCAATATCGGACCTAAAGTGTTTTTAGGCAATGTCAGTGGTGCCGAAGGTAAAACTTTGATTGCCCTCAGTGTCTGTCTCAGTGATGAAGAAAATAAAAGCTGTGAATATTTGGTAAATAATGGCGTTGAAGTCATTATCCAATCGATTCCCAACGGACCGGCTTTTATTTGGAAAGATACTTACAAAGGGGTGATAGCGAAGTAAAACACTTGATGGGGAAGATTAATAAATACCGCCGGAGTTTAATTGCGGTAATAGATTATTTGTTAGTGCTTGATTAGTAAAATTATTGCTTATAAGCAAGAAAGGGGTGAATTATGTCAGCATTACAAGCTATTTTAATTTCTATATTTTGCTATTTGGCAGCGGAATGTACACCTTGGCTGATGGGGGACTACGGTGGCTACTATGTATTTAGTAAGCCTTTGGTTTCCGGTTTGCTGGTCGGTTTGGTGTTGGGCGATGTCAAAACCGGCATCATGGTCGGAGCTGCCGTTCAAACGGTTTACCTGGCAAGTATGACCGTGGGGACCGCTATTCAAACCGATATAACCATAGTCGCTTATCCGGCAGTAGCTTTAGGGGTAGTGGCTAACGGTAACACCGAATTAGCTATTGCGATCGCTACCGCATTGGGTTTAATCGGGGTTTTTGTAGTTTATGGTTTTATGACTATCAACAGTTTTTGGAATTCTTTAGCCGATAAAGAAGTGGAAAAGGGCAACTACAAAGGAATTCTCACTTATTCGGTAGTCGGACCGCAAATAGTTTTCTTTTTGTTTCGGGTTGTTCCGACTTTTTTAATTCTATATTATGGTGCCGATTATGTGGCCCAAATAGATTCTTGGTTACCAGAATCAGTAGCTAACATCATGATGGTAGCTAGCGGCGTATTACCGGCTATCGGTTTAGCGGTAATTCTTTCGATTTTAATTCAGGAAGGAAGCGACTGGTTGATCTTCTTAGCCGGCTTTATGTTGGCTTTGTATTTTGGTTTAGATTTGATACCGATTGCGGTTATCGGTGTTATTGCGGCGATTTTTGTTTATAAAAATGCCGTTAAGGAGAAAGACAAAACCGTAGTGCAAGATGATGATATGGAGGTGAAATTCTAATGGCTGAGAAGAAATTGAGCAAAAAAGCCTTAACCAGCAGTTATATCAATTGGAGTTTCTATCACTTATGTGCCTTCAGTTTTGACCGCATGCAAGCTTTCGGTTTCTGTCAGAGCATGATGCCTTTGATTAAAGAGCTTTATCCCAATGACGAAAAAGAACAAATCAAAGCCCTGCAACGTCACAGTGTCTTCTATAATACCGAACCGATCATCGGAGCGATTGTTCCGGGAATCATCGCGGCTATGGAAGAAAACCGGGCTAACGGTATGAGTATTGACGATGGTGCTATCAACGGCTTGAAAGCCGGCTTAATGGGACCTTTGGCCGGTATCGGCGATTCGTTCTTTCAAGGTTTGTTGTGTCCGATACTTTTGAGTTTAGGTATTAGTTTTGCCGCCGGCGGCAGTATCATGGGACCGCTGTTCTATGTGGTAACGATGTTAGCTTTTGTGGTAATCTTTACCTATTGGGCTTATTTTCGGGGTTACAAATTGGGAGTTGACTCCATCGGTTTGTTCCTGGGCGAAAAGGCCAAAGCCATTCAGTCAGCTTTGAAAGTGCTTGGTTTGTTGGTTATCGGAGGAATCGCTGCCAGCTTTATTGGTTTACAGTTAGCCATTGAGATTCCTATTGAAGGAGGCGATGTTGTTTCGATTCAATCATTTATCGATACAATATTCCCCAACTTCCTAGCTTTAGGCGTTTTGGTATTATTCTGGTATTTGATTGTGAAGAAACGTACCAAACCGACGACTTTAATTCTTGGGGTTTTGGTGGTTGCCACAGCCGGAGTCTTGCTGGGTATCCTGTAAACGCTTATCCGAGAAATTATGACTTAACCAAAGGATGGTGGTAAAAAACCGTCCTTTGATATTTTATGACAATCAG
>CAZUQA010000005.1:0-1758 GCA_964622375.1 uncultured Erysipelotrichaceae bacterium
ACCGTCGATAATTGGTTAAAGTTGAAAAAATGAGTACTTTCGCGATTGCCACTTTAGGCTGCAAAGTAAACAGTTATGAAAGCGAGTACTATCACGAAAACCTCGTTTTAGCCGGCTTTCAACCAACAAAGTTCTCGGAAATTGCCGATATTTATTTAATTAACACTTGTTGTTTGACCGATGTTGCCGTTAGTAAAAGCAAGAAACTGATTAATCGAGCTAAGCGACTCAACCCGGTAGCTTTTATTGTCGTAGTCGGCTGCTTGGTCCAAGTATATCGTCAGGAAGTCGATAAACTGGCAGGTGTCGATTTGGTATGCGGATCGGCGGGGAAAAAGGATTTAGTCAAGCTGATTACGGAAAACTATACCAAAAAACAAACAAAAGCTTTGAGGATTGAAGCTCCTTTTGCGGATTTTGAAGATTTGACGATTAACGATTGGCAAAAGACGCGAGCTTTCTTAAAAATTCAGGACGGCTGTAATCAACACTGTAGTTACTGCATAATCCCCCAAGCGCGGGGTCCTCACCGTTCGGCGGACATTACCCAAATATTAGCCTCGGCGGAAAAGCTGAGCGAAAAGCACCGGGAAATAGTCTTGGTTGGTATTCATACCGGTCATTTTGGTAACGAAAAGGCAACAAATCTTTGTGCCTTGTTAAAAGAGTTAGCAAAGTTACCAAACTTACAGAGAATACGCCTGTCTTCTATTGAAATGACAGAAATCAGCGATGAGCTCATCGATTTGATGGCCAACGAAAGGAAAATTGCCCGTCATCTGCATATTCCGTTGCAAAGCGGTTGCACGGCGATTTTACAGGTCATGAATCGGCCTTATGAGGCTAACGGTTATTTAGAGCGCCTCCAGACAATAAAAAGCTGTCTACCCGGGATTAGCATTTCTAGTGATATTATGGTGGGATTCCCTGGCGAAACCGAAGATAAATGGCAAGCGAGTTATCAGACTATCCTGGCTTGTGATTTCAGTTTTCTCCATGTTTTTCCTTATTCAGCTAGAGCAAATACTGGTGCAGCCACCATGAAAAACCAAGTTGCTCCCTTGATTAAAAAACAGAGAGTCACCGAGTTGTTGGCTTATTCGCAGCGTCAACATGAGAAATACCAACGGAAATTTGTTGGGAAAGAAGTCGAAGTATTAGTGGAAACCGGTAAAGACAATTGGGCTTTTGGGCATAGTAGCGAGTATTTACCTATTGAGATTTCCGGGACAGCCAGTCGTAATGAACTAGTAAAAGTTAAGATAAATAACTATAGCGATCATCACTTGATCGCCGAGAGAATAACATGAAAATAGCAGAAATCTTTCCTGGTGCCGGTAAGCAGAAAATCAAGAATCTGATGAGCGATTCACGTTTGAAAAGTGAAGCTGCGATGTTTTTCTGCCTAGAAGGTTTAGCTTTTGATGGACATGATTATATCGAGGCAGCAATCAAAAATGGCGCTATTTGTGTCGTGCATAGCCGGGAGTTAGAAAATAAAGTAAAAGGTATCAGCTATATCAAAGTGGCAAATGTTAAAGAAGCGCTAAAAGGGGCAATCAAAGTGTTTTATGATGATTGTTTTAGCCGTATGAAATTCATTGGTATCACCGGAACCGATGGGAAGACTTCGGTTGCTTATCAGCTTAAGGCAATGATCGATGCTTTTATACCTTGCGGTTACATTGGCGATTTGGGGGTCGAGAATGGGAAGTATCGTTTAGCCTTTGAAGAGCTGACCATCAGCGAAATAACTTT
>CAZUQA010000006.1:0-3166 GCA_964622375.1 uncultured Erysipelotrichaceae bacterium
ATATAATTGTCATCGATGAATTCACGGCGACTAATCCCGTGATGCGGATGGTCTTCGAAAAAGTAGCAATGCCGGGTATGAAAAACGATGTGTTTACTTTGGATACGGCGATAGAAACAATTAAAACTGCCGTAACCAATGATGTCAGCACGATGATTGTTTTCCGTTTCCCGTTGATTGCGAAAGATTTATTCGAAAAAATCGAAAACCTACCAAAATCATTGATGGTTGGTCCCGTACAAAAACGCGACGATGCTTTAACCGTGCAAAATGGAACATATTGCACCAAAGAGGAATTACTGATGTTTGACGAGTTGGCGAAAGCCGGCGTTGATGTGTTTTTCCAAGTGGTGCCGGATATGAAACGTTTGGACTGGGATGAAGTGCGTGGCAAACTGCTGTAAAAATTTATAGGAGGGGACTTATGTCACTAATTCAAGCAGTTTTAATTGCTTTCTTTGGTTACTTAGTATTTATCCACACTCCTTTTCTAGGAGGAGGATTAGTTGGTTGGTATTGCTTCGGTCGACCATTGATTGCATCATTTGTTATTGGGGTGATTTTAGGTGATATCAAAGCTGCTATTACCCTGGGTGTCTATGTTCAAATGATCTTTATCGGTTTGATCACACCGGGAGGTTCGATATCTCCGGACATGGGCTTGGCAACCTTCGTTGCTATACCTTTGGGTGTTGTCTATAAGATGGATCCGGGAACAACCACAGCTTTGGCTATTACGGTTTCCGCCGTTGGTCAAGTTATGGCAACTCCCTGTTATGCTTTAACGCTTTTACCGGTTAACTACCAAAAGAAATTGGTAGCCGATGGAAAACTACAAGCCGCGACTTTAGTGCCGATTTGGGGTAACGTTGTTAAGTTTGTTTTCCGTTTCATTCCGGTTTTTGTTTGCTTGTACTTTGGACAAGCCGCAATTGACTTCATACTGGCTAATTCACCGAAATGGTTCATTAGCATTATGACGATCTTCGGTAGCCCGATGCCGTTAATCGGTTTTGCGATCTTGATGAAACTGTTGGTAAAACAAACTACCGATTTGATTTACTTCACCGTTGGTTTTGCGATGATTGCTGTTTTAAAGGTCGACATGATTACGGTATTAGTATTTGCCTTACTGTTTGCTCTATTTGAATTTAAAATTGGCAGAGCCAAGAAAGGAGCGTAAGCATAATGTCAGAAAAAGGAAAATTAAGTAAGAAATCGATTTTCAAATCTTATGTTAACTGGATGATGTATAACTTGGCGTTATACCAGCCGGAAACCATGCAAGCTCCTGCATTGGTAAAAATGCTGGGTGATGTCAGAGAAGAATTATACCCGGGTGACGCAGAAAAACAAAAAGAATTGTTAGAAAGACATTTGCCTTTCTTCAATACTGAACCATTCCTTGGTTGTATTATCCCTGGTATCGTTTTAGGTATGGAAGCCGAAAAAGCCCGTGGCGAAGAAGCTTCCGTAGAATTGATTACTGCTATTAAGTCAGCATTGATGGGACCTTTTGCCGGTGTTGGTGATGCTTTGCTGCCGGGAACAATTTGTCCGATCTTGTTAGCTATTGCTTGCGGTTTGAGTGGTGATGGTTCACCGGTTGGTGTGTTCTTCTATGTTGCCGTATTCTTGGGCGCCATGATTCCTATCACCTGGTTCTTATTTAGTAAAGGTGTGGAAATGGGTGCTGCTTCCACAGAATTAATTCTCGGCAACGACATGAAAGACGATATTATCAATGCTTTGAATATCGTAGGATTGATGGTTGTTGGTTGTATCGCTGCTGCCTATGCCAAAATCAACTTGGCTTACAAATATGTTAAGGATGATGTTGTTATCGTTGACCTGCAAAACATGATCAATGGTATTTGGCCGAAACTGACGGTATTCTTGGCAGCTCTGGGTGTTTATTGGTTGATGGCTAAAAAGAACTGGACAACCGGAAAGATTATCTTGTTGTTCTTGGTTATTGCCATCGCCGGATATTTCTCAGGAATTCTCGCTCCCTAATGAAAGAGTGTGTTAAACGATGCTTGGGTGAAATTATCGTTTCCTGCCAAGCATATGAAGACACGCCGTTTTACGGTTCCGACAACATCAAACGCTTTGTAGAAAGTGCGATGATGGGGGGGGCTAAAGTAGTGCGCTGTTGTTGGCCCAATGATATCAAAGCTGCCCGTTCCTTAAGCGACGATTTGATTATCGTGGGAATTAATAAGACCAACAAAACCGAAGGCGGTCATTTACAGGATATTTTTATCACACCGACCTTTGAAAGCGCTAAAGAAGTAATCGAAGCCGGGGCTGACATCGTGGCCTTTGATGTCAGAATAACCGAAAATCGTAGTAAAGAAGATTTATTGTCTTTATTATCGCAAGTGAGTGAAAGCTATCCTGAAGTAGGGATTATGGCTGACTGTGCAACAATGGAAGACGCCAGAATTTGCGTGGAGTCAGGTAAGGTAGATATTCTTGCCACCACGCTTTCCGGAATGGTCAATAAAGATCCCGGACCCGATGTCGGACTACTGGTAGAGTTTAAAAAGTCTTTTGACTTACCGGTAAATGCCGAAGGTCGGGTGTGGGAGTTGGCTGATTTAAAACTACTGGCAGATGGTAAAGCGGACATGATTACTATCGGTACGGCAATTACCCGGCCGCATTTGATTGCTAAAAGATTTATTGATTATTACAAGCAAATAAGGGATTAGGTTTTCTAATCCCTTATTTTCCGAGGGACGCTATGCAAGATTACAAGTATAATTACGAATTAAGTGAAGATGAGGTTATTGAGTATTATCAATATATCGTTAAAAGCTTACCCCGCAATCTGCGTTTGAAATTGTGGATTAGGATTAGTATTCCGCTTTTGGCAATTTTTACTCTCATCTTTTTTAAGTTATGGCCGGAAATACTTTACGACGGCATTGCTGCCATTGTGATTTTTCTTTGGTTGACCATTGGCGGTGAGTGGATCTGGCGCCAGCTGATAATGCTACGCGTTGATAAAGATTTTCTGAAGGGCTTAAATATCACGGCTTTTAAGAAGATTAATTTGAGCTTTAAAGACACAATCATAATCGATGGCCGCAGTATCAGTTACCAACAACTGAAAGATATCTTTCCTTTAAAGAAATCTTTGATTTTCTTTTATAATGAG
>CAZUQA010000007.1:0-52298 GCA_964622375.1 uncultured Erysipelotrichaceae bacterium
TTGCCAAAAAACCGACACAGTTATCAGCTGTGATGAAGTTTTGTAGATTTTCGTCACAAAAAGTCATACTGCTATTTTTCATTGCATCCTGCATCAAATGCCGGGTTTCATTGCTCAATATTTTAATTTCCATAGCTAACCTCCTAGTTAGAGTATACAAGATAATACAGAGAAACTGGTAAATTTTTGTAGCAATACAGTCAAAAAACTTTGGCAGGCAGCAGATTATCAAAAGCGGCATCTAACTAAAGTCTAGCCTTTTATGATAGAATAGGAATGTATGCGAATGAGAAGGAAGCCTTATCGCGACCAGGTACTTGCCGAAAGAGGTGATATCTTGGTGGCTGAGCCGCAACAGTATTATGGCAGATGGCAAGAGTTACTTAATTGTCAGAAACTCCACATAGAAATCGGTAGCGGGAAAGGGGATTACTGGTGGCAAATGGCACAGCAATATCCCCAAGACGGTTGGATAGCTATTGAAAGAAATCTCAACATCGCAGCAATAGCATTGCGAAAGTTACCACAACTGACTTTGAATAATGCTCGATATATTGCAAAAGACTCTCAGGATTTGGCGACATGGTTTGCCGCAAATGAATTGGATTTTATTCATCTTAACTTTGTTGATCCTTGGCCGAAGAAAGCCCACAGTAAAAGAAGACTTACCCATCCGCAATTTCTTGAAATCTATCGTCGTTTACTACGATCTCAAGGCCAAGTTTGGCTGAAAACCGACAATGAGGGTTTATGGGAGTTTTCTCTTGCTAGCTTTAAAGAAGCGAACTTCGAATTGCTAAGCGCTGAGGAAGATTTACAGCATGATGGACAAACACCAGATGTGATAAGCGAGTATGAAGCGAAATTTATTGCCGCAAATGTGAAGATTAAAAGAGCGGTGTGGCAGGTAAAAAAATGAAAAAAATAGGCAAAGTGCTAATAGCTACAATACTGATGTTGAATTTATCCGGCTGTTTTTCGAAACTGGAAGCCAGCATCGATGAAATAGTCAATCAAGTAATGAAGGACAGTTTAACCCAAGCTATCCCGGAATTTACCAATATTGATAAAGATTATTATCGCTTTTATTTACCGAAAGATGTCGGAAGAAAAAAAGGTGATTTAGCTTCCAATATACTGATTTTTAATGATAATCCATTTATCATGTGTGTCAATGTATCTAATGTCGTCAAAGACCATTACTATTACGAAACCCAAAATGAAAAAGAAGCAGTGGCGACACAAGCCTTTAGTGAAGAAATTGAAATTCGCGAGTATAACGGCACTTATGTTGACTACGGAAACCTGGTTGTTGATTATCAAGTTTTAGTAATAACAGTGGATGATAATCTCTATTATTTACAGATGTCAAGTCGTTATTTATCCTTTGGTGCCGTGGTTTACAAAGCAGGTATCGGGCCATTATTAAATAAAATGTTGGCGATTGCCAAGACGGTTAGAATCAACTATGAATCGATTGCCTCAGATTTCTCCAATCGCGAGATTGTTTCCAATGCTATTTCTGATGCCATGGAATTATTTAGGGAGAAGAAACCGAGTTCCGGTTTCTTAATTGACTTGATTAATCCCACAACGGATTTCAACAAGAAAGATGAAACTGATGATATTGATGTGATTGACGACGATGATTGAGGATAAAGATATAATGGTCAGAGAAACAAAAAATGACATTTTGTCTTATTGTTGTTGTAGCAATAAAACACCCAGTCCTATATAATGGAGATAGAATGTCAGGGTATTAGGTGGCTTATTAATAATCAAGGTTGTTGCTGGGCACAGTTTGTAGTTACCCAGTCAATACCAGTACAAAATTAGGATTAGAAATAGAAAACAGACTTAAAAGGTAAGGCAGAATGTTTAAAAAATTGAAAGATATTTTCTTTGAAGAAGTTGAAGAGATTGAAGATGAACCCCTAAGTGTTACCTTAGCTAACCAACAGCAGGAAAATCGGGTTATCAATTTTACCATTGCTCCGGAACCTGAAGTTTACCAACAACCGGTGATAACTAAACAGTTACATGAAATTGTTGTAGAACCTCAAGAATTTCGTACACCGCATAAAAAAGATGTTGTTTTATCAGCGGTAATTTCACCGATGTATGGCATTGTGACCAGTCCGGTAATTGTCACGACTGATGCCGTCTACCGGCCACCGGTTGAAGTTCCGCATGAAGCCGGTCCACTAAACACAGTTACTTCCCCAATTTATGGTTCAGCTGCTCCGGTAGTTGAAGTGAAAAATATAGTACAGCCATTGCCGGCAGAAAACATTGCTCCACTCAACCAAGGATTTATCTCAACACAAAGTCCCACTTTCCCCAGGGAAAGCCCAGTAGCAAACCAAGCGCCTGTTACCCCGGTGTATCAAGCTCCGCTTCCGCAAAGTGAAAATGTGGTAAGTTCAAATAGCTTTATTCAACCGGCTCCGTCATTTGCCAATCAAAGTCCGATAAATCAAACCACCGCAAAGACCAGTGCTTATGAAAAGCCTTTAGATATCAATCTGTTTGGCGAAACGGTCAATACCAATTTAGAAAACGGGGAAGTAGTAGAAACGCTGAGTTTCTCTTTACTGGATGATTTGGAGTTACCTTTGGGTGATGATCCCAAACCGCTAAAAAGAAGAAGCCGAAAACCAAAGGGGGAAACCTTTGAGAACAATGATTCTTTGTTTGATGATTTCGATGTGAATTTTGCGACTAAAGAGTTAGCTCGCTTAATGGAAGAACAAGACACTGATGAAATGTCTTTTAATAAATTTGATTTATTTGATGGTGAATAGATGATTCATTTTATTGGTATTAAGGGTACAGGCATGGCGGCTTTAGCTTGTATTTTAAAAGATTTGAATTATGAAGTTCAGGGCTCGGATTTATCAAACCATTTTTTTACGGAAGAGCCTCTAATTAATAGAAATATTCCCATAATGAATTTCGATAAAAACAATATTCAGGACGGCATGACAGTCATCATCGGCAATGCTTTTCATGATGATTTTCCGGAAGTCGAAGCGGCTTTAGCAAATCCTCGAGTTAAAGCTTCTCGCTATCACCAGTATTTGGGCGAGTTGATGAAAAACTATCATAGCATTGCAGTTTCCGGTAGTCACGGGAAAACCACGACTGCCACGATGCTTAGCAATATGTTGGCAGCCTCTGGCCCCTGTGGCTATTTAATCGGTGATGGAAGCGGAGCGATGCCGAAAGCGGCTAAACATTTTGTGGTCGAAGCCTGTGAATTTCGTCGCCACTTTTTGCAGTATTATCCGGATTATGCTATTATCACCAATGCTGAACTTGATCATGTTGACTATTTCAAAGATGCAGCTGACTACCATTTAGCCTATGAACAGTTTGCGGATAATGTGCGGTTCAAAGTTGCTTTGTTTGGCGATGACCCGGAAACCAAAGCACTGAAGATAGAAGCGGGAAAAGCTGTCTATTACGGATGCAACCGGGAAAATGACATTCAAGCTGTCAATCTCCAGCAGTTTCATGACCATTGTGAATTTGATGTTTTAGCTTTCAAGCAATTCTTTGGTCATTTTTCTTTACCAATAGTTGGTGAACATCTGTTGGCTGATGCTCTGGCTTGTATAACTATCGGTTATCTCCAAAATATTGGGGCGGAGAAAATACAAGAAGGCTTAGCGCAATTTAGGGGAGCTAAACGGCGCTATGTTGTCGCTGATTATGGCGACAATGTCTTCATTGACGACTATGCCCATCATTCAACCGAGGTAGCTATGACAATTAAAGCAACTAAAATGCGGTACCCCGCTAAACGGATCGTGGCGATTTTTAAACCGCATCGGGCTTCCCGTTTATTGCGATTTCTTCCCCAGTATATTGAAGCTTTAAAACAAGCTGACTACAGTGGAGTCTGTGAGTTTACCAGTATTGATGATTTTGATGACGGAACCGAAGCTTCAGTTGCGGTATTGACAAAAGAAGTACCGGGTTGTCGCTTATTTCGTGAGGAACCGGAAGACGTGGCTTATTTGGCTTCCCTAGCTCCGGCGGTCTTTCTCTTTATGAGCTCGAAAGATATTTATGATTTCGCCGCTGCAGTAAAAAAAGCATTAATGTTGAAGTAAGAAGCGCCAAAGCGCTTTTATTATATGAAATAATGTACTTGATATTATATAAATAACTGTACAAATTAATTAAAATGGTGTACAATTATTTTGGTGATGAAAATGAATAAAAGTATGTATAGCTTAATGTTAATGGATGATGTGGTGAAAGCCGTGGATCGTTATGCTTATCTGCACAATACCAATCGTTCAAATCTGATTAATCAAATATTAGCGGAGTACCTTGATATCCGTACACCGGAGATGACTAACCGTGAGATTTTTGGCTTAATCAGCGATTTGATTGACAAGGAGATTTTTCAGGTAACTCATAATACTTCAGATAGCATGCTGTCTATTCGTAGTAGCTTACAGTATAAGTATCGTCCGACCATCAAATACAATTTTGAGCTCTATCGCAATTTTGCAGAGAGCATCGGGCAATTGACGGTTACTTTTAGAACGCAAAGTCCGCAACTTTTATTGGAGTTGAGCCATTTCTTTAAGTATTGGCTGGCTTGTGAACAACAGCAGAGTGACTGTAAAATGCAATATTTGGCAGATGTCGGAAAGTTTGTACGCTTGATCAGTCTGCCCGGAGAATTTGACAATAAAACCATCAGTGCAGCCCTGACAAACTACATTTTGTTATTTGACAGTATCTTGAAGAAATATCTCAATAGGGCATACAACGATTTTGAACAATTCGCCAATGATTATTACAGTTTACGTAATTACTACGATATAAGAGTATAGGAGGTGAGATTATGAATAACAGTAAGTTTACCCAAAAGACGGTAGAAGCTCTGGAAAGAGCGCAAAAGATAGCTATAGAAAACGAGAATCAGCAAGTGGAAGCTGAGCATTTATTATACGCTTTGGTTGACCAAGAGGACGGCTTGATACCCAATATCTTTAATAAAATGAAGATTGACAGTGATCAACTTTTAGGTTTGTTAGATCAAGTTATCGTGGGTATTCCCAAAATCAGTGGACCGGGGCGAGAAGTCGATAAAGTATACATTTCCCCACTAGTTGATAAGATTTTTGTCCAAGCTGAGAAAAACGCCAATAAATTGGCAGATGAGTATTTATCAGTCGAACACATAATGTTGGCTTTCTTTGATTTTTCTGATGCTAAAATCAAGCGAATTTTTAGCCAACTCAATTTAAACAAAGAAGACTTTCTTAAGGAACTACAAAAAGTGCGTAGCCATAACCGCGTAACCAGTGATAACCCGGAAGCAACGTACGAGACTCTGAAAAAATACGGATATGATTTGATAGAAAGAGCACGCAATAACAAAATCGATCCGGTAATCGGTCGTGATGATGAAATCCGCAATGTCATAAGGATTCTTTCGCGGAAAACAAAAAACAATCCTTGTTTAATCGGTGAACCGGGTGTCGGGAAAACGGCAATCGTCGAAGGGCTCGCTATTAGAATTGTGAAGAATGATGTACCGGAAGGTTTGAAAGATAAAACGATTTTTGCTTTAGATATGGGAGCTTTGATAGCCGGAGCAAAATATCGCGGGGAATTTGAAGAGCGTTTGAAAGCTGTACTCAATGAAATAAAAGCCAGTGACGGACAAATTATTCTGTTCATTGATGAAATTCATACCATTGTTGGCGCCGGAAAAGCTGATGGAGCCATGGATGCCGGTAATCTGTTAAAACCGATGTTGGCCCGGGGGGAGTTGCATTGTATCGGGGCTACAACTATTGACGAGTATCGCAAGTATATTGAGAAGGATGCAGCTTTAGAACGGCGATTTCAACCGGTGTTGGCTGCTGAACCCAGTGTGGAAGACACAATTGCTATCTTGCGGGGATTGAAGGAACGTTATGAAATCTATCACGGTGTGCAGATAAGCGATGCGGCAATAATTGCAGCGGCTGTTTTATCACAGCGGTATATCAGTGATCGTTTTTTGCCGGATAAAGCTATTGATTTGATTGATGAAGCATGTGCCATGATCAGAACGGAAATTGATTCTCTACCGGTTGAATTGGATGAGATTTCCCGGAAAATAATGACTTTTGAGATAGAAGAAGCCGCCATGAAAAAAGAAAAGGACGAAAAATCCCAAGAAAGGATAGGCGAAATTCGAAAAACGATTGCTGATTTGAAAGAACAGTTTAATCAACTAAAAAGCAAGTGGGAGAGTGAAAAAGCAGCGGTTGCTCAAGTTTCAAAGATTAAAGAAGAAATTGATCAAGTTAATTATGATATCACCAGAGCGGAACAAGAGTATAACTTGGATAAGTTGGCGGAGTTAAAGTACGGTAGATTACCGCAATTAACAAAAGATTTAGCTAGTGCCGAAGCAAAAAGTAGCGCCGCTGTAAACAGTTTAGTACGCGACAAAGTTACCGAGGAAGAAATTGCGAAAATTATTTCGCGGTGGACCGGTATTCCGCTAAGCAAGCTTTTGGAAAGTGAAAGAGAAAAATTATTGAACTTAGAAGCTGTGTTACACGAAAGAATCATCGGTCAAGATGAAGCTGTCACTAAAGTTGCTCAAGCCATTTTGCGAAGTAGAGCCGGGATTGCCGATCCTAAAAGGCCAATTGGCTCCTTTATCTTCTTGGGTCCGACCGGAGTGGGAAAAACTGAATTGGCGAAAACTCTGGCTGCCACTCTCTTTGATGATGAAGCCAACATAGTACGCATTGATATGAGCGAGTACATGGAAAAGTTTGCGGTTTCACGATTGATTGGTGCTCCTCCCGGGTATGTTGGTTATGAAGAAGGTGGGCAACTGACTGAAGCGGTTCGCCGTAAACCCTATGCTGTTGTCTTATTTGATGAAATAGAAAAAGCGCATTCGGAAGTCTTTAATGTCTTACTCCAAATTCTCGATGATGGTCGGGTAACTGACTCTTTGGGAAAAACTGTTGATTTCAGCAATACCATAATTATCATGACTTCAAATATCGGTTCGGAATACTTGTTGGCAGGCATTGATAAAAATGGTGAAATAACAGAAAAATGTAAAGACCTAATTGATGGCTTGCTAAAGACAAAATTCAAACCGGAGTTTCTCAATCGCTTAGATGATATTATTTTCTTTAAACCCTTAAGTAAAGATGATGTTAGGGCGATAGTTGACCTCTTAGTCAGCGCTTTGGCTGAGCGCTTGAAAGAAAAAGAGTTGACCTTACAGATCAGCGATAAAGCTAAGGATTTTGTGGTGGAAAGGGCCTATGATCCCGTGTATGGTGCCCGGCCATTACGGCGTTACTTGCAAGCAAAAATTGAAACGCCAATCAGTCGCTTGTTGATTGCTGGCACTATCAGTTCTAAACAAAATCTCCTCATCGATGTACAAGCCGACGACTTGATAGTCAAAGTTGACTAAGCGTAAAGCCGAAAACAGCTAAACAAAAAAGCTGAGTGATTTCAGCTTTTTTAGCGGTTGTAGTATTCAACAACTAATAATTCATTAATATCTTGGTTAAGTTCATTTCTTTCCGGTAAACGCAAGAATTCTCCAATCTTCTTTTTCTTATCCACCTTAACAAAAGCTAAAGTGTTGAGTGTTACTTCCAAAGCTTCATTAACAATATCAAGATTCACCGATTTTGGCTTGAACTCGATTTTAGAACCCACTTTTACCAGGTAAGACGGAATATCGACCTTTTGACCATCAACCAGTATATGACCGTGATTGACTAATTGGCGAGCTTGCCGCCGTGTTCTGGCAAAACCCATACGATAGACTAGGTTATCTAGACGCGATTCCAACATAAACAGAAAGTTGTGACCGGTAACTCCGCGCATTTTTTGGGCTTTAATGAAAGTGTTATAGAATTGTTTTTCATTGATGCCGTAGAGATGGCGGATCTTTTGTTTTTCTCGCAACTGTAAACCGTAGTTAGAAAGTTTAGCTCTGCGACTTTGACCATGCTGTCCGGGTGGGTAATTACGTTTTTGAAGTTCTTCACCGGTTTCTAAGACGGAAAAGCTTAATCTTCGAGATGTCTTATAGACCGGACCTTTGATGCGTGCCATATAAATCCTCCTTTATGTGTATTGGCTATAAACATAACAGGGACAAGTTATTCTTGTAGGGTGTTTATGCTCTTTCAATGTTTTCGCCTATCAGCTTAGGTTACCCAACATCCCATAGTTCACTATGTCATAAACGCCTATTACTCGAACTTTGCCAGCTGCAATATTCACGCTTTGATATACTAGCATAAGCAAAATTCAAAGTCAATTGGAGGAAACAGCCGTGCTGGAAACAGCCGATTCATTGTATGCGTTTACTTCATCTTGAAAAAGTTTTCATTGAGTGTTAGAATACAATTGAGGTAAGAAAATGAATATATTAAAGGATTTTTATCAAATAACACTCTGTATTTTACCGGCAGTTGCCATAGTATTGTTGGTTTTGTTGATTTTCAGTGTAATTAAGCTCAACAAAATATTAGGAAATGCCAATACCACAGTTGTCAAAGTCAATGATACAATTGAAGAACTCCAAAAACCCATTGCGACAGCAGTGAAAATTTCCGGTGGAATTGATGCGGCGTATAGTTACAGTGAAAAGGCCATGAAGGGCTTAGGCCTGAAAATAGTTGAGATGATAAACTACCTCAAGCATTTGCTTGGAAGTAGTTTAAATAAAGGTGAAATCAAGGAGGAAAAGAAGAATGCCAAAAGCAAAAAATGATAAGAAAGAGAAAGTAGCAGTAGAGATTGAAGTTGAAGACAGTGAAGAAGAAAAAGGTAAAGAAGATAGTCCCGAAAAGAAAAGTGTTATCGACGAAATAAAAAAAGTAACTACAGACTTTGTAAACGCTTCAGTAACATTTATCAATGAAAAAGTTGAAAACATCAAGGACGAAGAAAAACGCAAAGCTTTTATTGAGCAGAGCAAGAAAAACATCGACAATGTTGTAGCTGAGAGCAAGAAACAGATTGAGAAAGTCAGAACCAATGAAAATGTTATCGCTGCCGTAGAGAAAACCAAAGAAGTATCGAAAGCTGCTTTTGAAAAAATCGTTGAAGTAGGTAAAGAAGTTACCAAGAAAGAAAATATTAAAAAAGCTGCGGATACTGTTGTTCAAGGGGCGCAAACAGTCTATGACAAATCCAAAGAAGCTATTCAAAAAGGTTTAGAAAAACATCCAGACTTAATTCCAAATATGAAAAGCGCCGGTAAGTCAGCGGTGGACAAGACTAAATCGTTTGTTGGAAACTTGACAAAAAAGAAAGAAAAACCGGTAACTGAAGAAGAACCCAAAGAGTGCGAAATGGAAGTAGAGGCTTGTCCTTTAACCGAAGCTCAAGCAGGGGAAACTGCAGAAACTGAAACTGTTGAAAAGAAATAGGCTGGATGAAGCGAGTCACGATTTATGAAGTTGCCAAAGAAGCCGGAGTTTCTTTGGCAACAGTTTCCCGGGTTATCAATGGCTCTCATTTAGTCAAGGAAGAGACACGAACAAAAGTACAACAAGCGATTGAAGCCTTAGGTTATCGGCCTAATGCCATTGCTCAGGGTTTGGCATTAGCCAAGACCACGACTATCGCTCTAGTAGTGCCGGATGCCAGCTTTACCTATATCGGTCAAGTTATCAACGGCTTGATTGATGTCGCCAAAATCTATCGTTATAATGTGGTTTTGCATACTACCAGTGAAGGTTTAAGTGAAATGAATGAAATAATCGAAAACATTCTCTCTTCACATGTTGATGGTGTAATAATTTATAACGATCGTTTCGTGCATGATGAACTAGCTACTTTAAGGAAATATGCTATCCCCATCGTCATAATCGGTAATCGCATTAACGAAGAAAATATAGGCTCGGTATTTGTTGATATCAGTAATGCGATTTATGAATTAGTAAAGAGTTATTTGGACAAAGGGGTCCAGGATATTGCTATCCTCGAAGACCGTAAGCATCGGCGTTCAATTGAAAAGCTGATATTAGGAGCTAAAGCGGCATTTAAGGAAAAGGGCAAAGACTTCAATAAGCTGATTGAGATTTCCAGCGAATACCGCACCTCTTATGCTTTTTTATCAAACTACTTTAAAGAACACAAAGCTGATAAATTGTTAATCTGTTATCGGGATTCACACGCGCTGGCGGCACTAAATGCCGCTCAAGAAAACGGGCTAAGAGTTCCGGATGATTTGGAGATTGTTTGTTTATTGGATACTAAGTATAATATTATGGTACGGCCTATGCTATCGTGCTTCGCTATTCCCTCTTACGACTTGGGAGCGGTAGCTATGCGCTTGATGACTAAGATGTTAAGTAGTGACAGTAGCTTTGAAAAAGAGATTGAATTGAGTTATTTGTATACTCCAAGACAATCCACAAAATAAACATTGCGAAGAAATAGTAAACTCAGCGTTGGTTTTAAGAGATGTCGTGGTTGCTGCAAACGACAAACCGCCTTAGTTGAATACAGCTTCAAGTTTAAACGTAACTTGGCGTTAACAAGATTTACTTAGCAGGTGGTAGAACCTTCGGGTCCTGGTAAACCACCTTTTTTAATTGGAGGAAGATTATGGATTTCTATGAAGAGCTGTGCTATCGCGGTCTAATAAAAGATGTGAGCGATGCCGAAGGTTTTAAAGAACGTTTGAAACAACCGTTGACAGTCTACTGTGGTTTTGACCCCTCAGCTGATTCCTTACATGTCGGCTCACTGCAACAGATTGTATTGTTGAAACGTTATCAAGATCGCGGTCACAAGATTATTTTTCTTTGTGGGGGCGCTACCGGAATGATTGGTGATCCCCGACCAACCACAGAAAGAAGATTATTGACGGCTGAAGAAATCGACTACAATGTTGCTTGTATCAAAGAACAAGTTAAGCAATTTTTTGATTTCACTAACGAAGCAATTATGGTTAATAATTATGACTGGACAGTGAATATCAATGTCATCGATTTTTTAAGGGATTATGGGAAGTATTTCAATGTTTCTTATATGTTGAGCAAAGATGTGGTAGCCAGTCGTTTGGAGAAGGGAATTTCTTATACCGAATTTTCCTATGCCATACTTCAGTCGCTGGATTGGTTACATTTATATCGAGAGTATGACTGCATTGTTCAAGTCGGCGGATCGGATCAATGGGGAAACCTGACCAGTGGTATTGAATTAATTAGGAAGGTTGAAGGAGACAAAGCCAAAGTTTATGCAGTAACTTCACCTTTGGTATCACGGAGTGATGGTAGCAAATTCGGCAAATCCGAAGGGGCTAACATTTGGATTGACCCCCGGCAGACCAATGCTTACGAATTCTATCAATTTTGGTTGAATACTCCGGACGAAGATGTCATTGATTATCTCAAACGTTTTTCTATGCGAGCGCCGAAGGAAATTGAAAGCTTAGCCGAGAGCCTCAGGGAAGCAGCGCATTTGCGAGCTGCCCAAAAAGCCTTAGCTGAGGAAATGACTGAGATGGTTCATGGGGCGGAAGGTTTAGTGTTAGCAAAAAAGATCAGTGAAACATTGTTTGGCGGCGACTTTGAAATCTTATCACGCGAAGAATTGCAGATTGCTTTACACGGCATGAAAGAATTTGAATTGGCAGAAACGATGAATGTTGTCGATCTATTAGTTGCCGCTGAAATCGCCAGCAGTAAACGAGAAGCCAGAGAGTGGTTAAACCAGGGCAGTATTACAATAAATGGCAAAAAAGTTGACAGTACAGAAGTCAAAGTTGGTAAGGATTCAGCGTTTTACCAAGAGTACACGATAATCCGGCGCGGTAAGAAAAACTACTATGTCATCAAACATCGGTAATTTGTTGTTTGAAACCTGCATTGGGCATATTGATGATGTTGCTTTAGCGCAAAAATACGAAATCAAAAGAATAGAGTTGAATTGTGCTTTGAATCTCGGAGGTCTCACTCCCTCTTTGGCAATGGTTAAACAAGCCCGAGCGCTATATAGCGGAAAAATCATCGTGATGATTCGTTGTCGCCCCGGCGGCTTTACTTACAGCCACAAAGAAATGGCAGTACATTTTCAGGATATTGAAATTTTCCGCCCTTATGTAGATGGTTACGCTTTTGGTTGCTTGCGGGATAATGGTGAAATCGCCACTGAATTGCTGGGGCAGATCCGGGAAATTACTCAAGGTAAAGAATTGGCTTTTCATCGGGCTTTTGATTTAGTAACAGATTGTGATAAAGCAATGCAGGAACTGATTATCTGTGGTGTTGATCGTGTCTTGAGTGGTGGTCTAAAAAAACTGGCCCAAGATGGCTGGCAGAATCTGCGTCACCTGCAGCAAAAATATGGTCAAAGTATCGTAATTTTGGCTGGGGGTGGGGTAAAAGCCAATAATATATTAGATCTTGCAGAAAAAACCGGCATCAAGGAATTTCATGCTTCGCTGCTTACCATGAAATATAATCGTGACAGTAAAGCTGACTTAAGTTATGCTACCCAGGATGAGAATAACCATTATGAAGGTTTGGATGAGTCCCAACTTAGGGAAATGCTAAATGAAATCTCCGGGCATGTGGTATAATTGGTTGGAGGTAATATGTTAAGGAAGACACTACTGGTTGTGGCAATTGTCCTGCTGGCGGCTTGTAAACGTACGGTAATTGATGACAACAAAGCCAACATGCATAAGTATGAAACCTATTATCAAAGCATCTTGGATAATGACACTTTTTTAATAAAATCCGATAGTTTTTCTCTTGAGGCTGTTATGAACCAAGTAGGGGAGTTTTATCGCTTTTCTGTAATCCTTGATAATCCGAAGATTGCTATGTTTGATATTGAAATGATGGCAATAATCGATGATGGTTCAGTCAGTGTTAATTACGAGAAAGTGATGCCGGCAAGTGGTATTTTTGACCGTTCTTATAATTTGATACCTTACCAACAGAATGAAGCAGCCGGGTTCCCCCGAGGTATTATCTTAGATGGAGTATGTGATAAACCGAAAGTTAGTTTATTGGTGTTGATTTCTTGGAGAAATGAAGATAAGAGTAAGAGTTTCAAGGAGTTTTTTCAACTGGAAGCAAATCTGGAGAATGTAAAACCTTAAAATTGAGGGAAGTTTGAAAAAAGATAGAAATAAATTAATAATAACCAGTGCATTAACATCTTCTCTTGGCGTTTTTATTTCTAAACTGCTGGGGATTGTTTATGTGGTTCCTATAACCCGAATAATCGGAGAAACCGATTTAGTTTTTTATACCTACGCCTATCGGATTTATGATTTCTTTTTAACTCTATCAATTGCCGGACTACCTTTTGCGATTTCGTTGGTTGTTTCCCGGTACTATACTTTGGAAGATTATCGAGCAGTGATTTCCGTGAAAAAAGTAGCACAATACTTAATGATATTTTTGGGAGTGCTATCCTTTGCGATTCTTCTATTTTTTGCAGGACCGATTGCCAAAATTATGAATGTCGCAGCTGATGGTGAATATCTTCGACATGTAAAGAATGTGCTATTTATCGTCTCTTTCGCCTTGTTGATAATTCCCACCCTAAGTAGCTTAAGAGGTTTTCAACAAGGGACTAAAGAATTTGCTATTCCGGCGATTTCCATGGTTATCGAGCAAGTCGCCCGGGTAGTGTTTATGTTAGTTAGTGCGTATATCATCATTGTCGTTCTTGAAAAAGAAGCGATTTTAGCCGTTTATTGGGTAGTAGGATCGGCAGTTTTTGCCGGCTTCTGTAGTTTATTATATATGCTCATTGCCGAGAAAAAGCGTAATAAGGAATTGATAAAAAAAGCGGAGAGCCAAGCTTCCGGCAAATTAGACTGGAAGGTAGTACTAAAGGAGTTGGTTATCAACGGTCTGCCTTTTGTCCTCTCTTTTTTACTGGCTGATGCTAACAACCAAATCAATTTGCTATTTTTTAATCGAGCCATGTATAGCCGGGGCCATCCCCAAGACTATATAAAACTAGTTGATTCCATCCTGCATTTTTCCGCTCTTAAACTTCAAGCAATTCCCCAAGTGCTGGCTGTCGGTTTTGGGATTGCCATCATACCGATTTTAACCAGTTCTTTGGTTAAGAAAGATTATAGTCTATTACGTAAACAAGCTAATGATGTTCTAAACAGTTGTAGTTACATTGCTTTACCAATTGTATTTTGTTTGGCTTACTTCAACAAAGCCTTTTATTCTGTGCTTTATGGGTATCAAAACTATTTAATTGGTGCGGAAATCTTGGTATGGACATGTATCAATGGCATTGCGAATTCGATTTTTCCAATGCTATCTAACATTGCTATGGCTACCCGGCTTAGAAGAAAGCACATGTTGGTCTTAGTAGCGGGACTATTAGTAAAACTGGCTACGACTTATCCCTTGATTTATGTGTTAGGTTATCCCGGAGCAATCATCTCGTCATTTTTAAGTACAGCGACGGTTTTCTTGCTTAATATGTATATAATATCGCGGACTCACAAGATTAACTTCAAAGCTTATTTCTTCAATGTTTTTAAAATGGTGTTAGCTTTGGGCAGTATGTTTGTTGTAGCCAAATTAGCGCAATTACTCGGTTTAAATTTTCATTATCAAGGGCAGCTTAGAGATTTGTTGATTTTAGCCGAGTATGGTGTTTTGACTTGTGGAACTTATCTCGTCTGTAGCTATTTTCTCAAACTGCCACAAACAATTTTTGGTTTTAATGTCCAAACAATTAAGAATTTCCTTAAAAAAGATAAAGGAAATAGAGCAACACCAGAATAAAAGAAGGCACTATTGAACTTTGATGGCTTCTTAAAACCACCGGCGATTGAAGCTACTGTAGTTTTGATTGACTGGGCTTTATCAGGTATGATAATATATTATGGCACAGTCGGAGAACGGTTCCTTAGCCAAGTGGTAAGGCAACAGACTGCAACTCTGTGACCGTCGGTTCAAGTCCGACAGGAACCTCCAGTTTTGGGGATGTGGCGAAATAGGTAGACGCAACGGACTTAAAATCCGTTGGTGGCAACACCGTGCCGGTTCGAGTCCGGCCATCCCCACCATTTCTTTGACTTTATTTATTTTTGCGCCCATAGCTCAATTGGATAGAGCGCTTGACTACGGATCAAGAGGTTGCGGGTTCGACTCCTACTGGGCGCGCCATGAATTTCGGGATGTAGCACAGCTTGGCAGTGCACTTGGTTTGGGACCAAGGGGTCGCAGGTTCAAATCCTGTCATCCCGACCAATAGAAACGGCGAGATAGCTTAGTTGGCTAGAGCACTCGGTTCATACCCGGGGGGTCGTGGGTTCGAGTCCCACTCTCGCTACCATTTGTTTGGACCCTTAGCTCAGTTGGTCAGAGCTTCCGGCTCATAACCGGGTGGTCGTAGGTTCGAGTCCTACAGGGTCCACCATTTTTTATGGAGGAATACCCAAGTGGTTGAAGGGTCCGGTCTTGAAAACCGGTAGGTCGTGCAAGCGGCGCCTGGGTTCGAATCCCAGTTCCTCCGCCAGTAACTTAAAAAGGGCATTATAACCCATTCTGATAACAAATTGATAACATTTACCCCTGGTTTATATACAGATTTTCGTTGATTTTAGTTAATTCCAGACGTTTTTTCTCTAAAATACGTATATAGACATGTTCTGTGATTGCTGAAGAGGCATGACCAGTCTTTTGGATACCACACTTATATTGGCTCCCGCATTTATTTGGTTAGTAGCATGTGAGTTCCTTCTTCAAACTTCTAATAAAGTATTATTAACTCGTTTGTTTATAAGATTTCTCCTAAAACACTAATTGAAGGTTTGGTGCAGTTCTTTGGTGCACTTTATATTCAATGTGACAAATGGTAGTGCAAATTGTGAAACTCTATAGGGGCTCACTATTCATTATGAACCAATAATTGACAGTCTTTATTTTTCATCCCTTTCACCAGAAAACATATTTTTTGAAATGAAATCTCCAAATTTTAATATAAAAGAGGTTTATCTACAGTCTGAGTGATAAATATTCTTTTTTTAATTTAGGAAAAATGTATTATTATGGGAATAAGAGTAATAAAGGTGCTAGAATATATTTACGGATAATTTAAGCTTTATGGAGGTGAACAGAAATGTTGGTGAGTAAGGGAGAAAATCAGCTGTGTTATATATTTAACAATTTTAGTATGGTTGTTGGTATTTCGCCTATTTATGTGATTTCGAAGCCCCAAACGCTTAGCCTATCATATGCAAGTGACTTAGAAGCCCTTAGAGAAGACTATGAAAAAGTCCGCAATGACTTTAATATTGCTTTTAATAAGGTAAAGGAATTATATGACAGTGAATGATAAAAATGTAGTAAATG
Organism: uncultured Erysipelotrichaceae bacterium; assembly: GCA_964622375.1. Classification (GTDB taxonomy): domain Bacteria; phylum Bacillota_I; class Bacilli_A; order Erysipelotrichales; family Erysipelotrichaceae; genus CAZUQA01. Next base: position 16,365 of record CAZUQA010000007.1, read on the forward strand.
GAAAACAAAGAAACCTACCTGATAAGAAAAGCGTCTCAAAAAAGAGCCAAGGTTTAGATGTTGACATTGTAGATAAAATAAGGGATGAAATTGTTGAGACAGTTGTTCAAAGACTAGAGTTCCACAGTAGACCAGTGCCAAGCCCAGAAGATGTTGCAGCATATAATAAAGTAACTCCTGAGTTAGGTACAGAGTTGGCAAGAACATTAATCAAACAAAATAATCACAGAATTAAAACTGAACAAGAACAATGTAATAGTTTTATAAAAATAAATGAAGAGCAAAGTAAGAGTTCAATAAAAATAAGTGAAACCGGACAAATATTAAATTTTATTACTAGTATTTTCTCTCTAGTATTCGGGATTTTTGGTGTGTCAACTGATAACCAACCAATAGGATGGGCAGGCATTATTATGGCAATAATCATGAATATAATAGCACCAATAATCAAGTATTTTACTGAGAAGGATAACAAAAAGAAAGAAGTAGATAAAGAAGATACGAAAATTGAGCAAAATAATTAGTTAGTGCCGAAATAGGAATTACTGTTTTTGGTGTGCTTTTCTCTTCCGTCTTGTAAAAGGAAAGACAAAGTGTAAGGCTTTGTAAGAGTTTGTAGCTAATTATAAATCAATTCTAACCTATGCGAATTTTCCCAGTTTCTCCGCCATAAGTAAAGAACAATACTCGTATTTCAATAGTTCGCAAGTAGTTACTCATAAACACCGAACCTGCATTTTAAAAAGATGAAAAATGTAAAAGGAGTATTTTATGTCTAAAAAAATATTAACGCTAGGTAAACTGTTGCTTGCCTCTTTGTATATACTCAGTTTTCCAACTTTGCTACTTTTTTTATCAGGAAATTGGTTATGGGTTGAAGGCTTGATATTTTCAGCATGGTTCATCATTCTTTGCGCGACGGCTATTTTGTATTTGTATTTTAAAAATCCGGACCTTCTTGCCGAAAGGTTCAAACCACCGGGGAGTAAAGGACAAAAAAAATGGGATATTATCGTTGTCATCCTTCTTGTGTTAGGATTTACTATTTGGATTACCCTGATGCCTTTGGATGCACAGCGTTATCAATGGACAGTCAATTTTCCGTTTTGGTTAAAAATAATGGGCGGAATATTTTTAATTCCATCAGCTACGCTTTTTCTGCGTTCTTACATTGATAATCCGTATCTTTCCGGTTTAGTAAGGGTTCAAGAAGAACGCAAGCAATATGTAATCACAACGGGGGTTTACAGCTTAGTGCGGCATCCAATGTATCTTGGTGCAACCTTACTTTTTAGCGGTGTTCCGTTACTTTTAGGTTCTCTATTCGGTTTGGGTTTTGGTATTCTGCTTGTCCTGTTACTTGCTGCAAGAAGTGTCGGTGAAGAAAGAATGCTCACAGCTGAGTTGGCAGGTTATGATGATTATAAGAAGAAAGTTAAATATCGGTTAATCCCCTATATTTGGTAAGGAAAACTGATTGAAAAAGAGCAGTCTAAGCGTATAATTAACATGAGGTAAACAACGATGATAAAAATAGATGATAAAAAATGTTGCGCCAGCAAAGATTCCTGCAAAGCTATTGCTATGTGTCCGCTTCAATGTATTAGTTATGTTGAAGTTGAAGAACCGCTCCTTGATTGCGCTGACCAAGGTAACACTGAAGTTGCTTGTGGTTGTAGTTGCAATTGCCAAGAATCTAAAAGTGATTGTGGAACGAACCCCTATGCTCGCATCATCATCGATACTGAGAAATGCATTGTCTGTGGTATTTGTATCGAGGAGTGTTGTGGTCAGGCGATTTACTTTGAAGATTAAATAAAAGCACTTACCAAGGATAGTATATGAAAGCAAAAAAAAGGCTTTTATTATTTGGTGACACTGACTAAGATTGTTTAGTCTATTTCACTTTTTATACACCATTTTGGTTTAAAATATGGAAAAAGGAGTTGTAATGAAAAAAAGAGCAAAAATTTTACGTCTTCGACCCTACAATATGGCAAATTTTTCAGGTGGATCATACTACATGCCGTTATACGCATTACTCGAAGCTTTTGCTTTTGTACCACTACTGTTATTCCTCTGTTTTTTTTATGGGATATCGGTGAATGCTGACGAAGAAGGAAAAATGGATTTTCCTGTGCTCAAAAGGCGACTACAACGAACTTTACTGCCGCTCTGCTTAGTTTTATCCGTTATATATGTACTGATTCTCATTCAAGGTTTCTGGGAAACAAAAGACTTTCTGACCTATGGCGTTGTAACTATATGGTTGGCCTTGATATTTTCTGTCGGTTTATATTTTGCTTTGTATTTTTCAGCCCAGCACTTGCATAATAAAGGAAAACTTACCCTAGGACGCTGGTTTTTAAGAGCCCTAATATATGGGGTGTTGATTATTGTCGGGGGCATTATAATTTCCGTATCCTTGGGTTTATCCTGATTTGAAACAACAAGCCAAGTACAAGGTAATCACCAAGACTCGCCCCGAGTACTTCGGCGGCATAATTTTCAGAGAGCGCCCGGCTTTTGTCGCCCAAGTCAATGAAGTTCTGGCTAAAGTCTGTAACATTAATGAGACAGTAGGGAGGGTCTATGATGCTGAAGTGTTTTCTGCTCCCCTTGATGTTCATTTGGCACTTACTACCAAGTGCAATTTGTTTTGTCGGGGTTGTTACAATACATGTAGATCTGACAAACCACAAGATATTCCATTAGAAAAGGCAAAAGCCATCATTGACAAACTCGCTGAGCTTAATGTGTTTTCCGTATCTTTTGGCGGTGGGGAACCTACTTTACATCCGGACATTTTGGAAATAGCTGAATATGCGCGAAGCAAGAGAATACTACCGAATCTGACTACTAACGGATTGACGATGAATGAATACTTCGCGACGAGTTGCCAAGTTTTTGGCAATGTCCACTTCAGCATCCATAAGTTAGCTGATATGGAACATGTTTTCCCTGCTGCTTTGACATATCGCAGAATAACAAAGAACAAACCGGGTTTAAATCTTTTACTCACCAGCGAAACTGTAACTCACCTTGATGAGATTGTTAGGCGAGCGAAACAAAGCGGCATTAATAAAGTCTTGTTTTTACGCTACAAAGTTACGAAAAAAAACAAAGATATTCAAGGATTGGCTATAGATGAGAAAATGAAGGACTTGCCAGACTTGCTCAGGCGACTCAAAAAAAGAAACCCGCGACTGATGTTTTTACTTGACTGTTCGCTTTTTGAAGTACTTGCTGAACAAAAATTTTTTCCCTTAGCTACTTACTATAGATTTGACAATAATGGATGCCAAGGTGGGAATGCTTATTTAGCTATTGATATTGCTGGTAACTATAAACCCTGTTCTTTTTGGCCTCAGACGATGGGGAAAATATTAGATTTGAGTTTTGAAAACTGGCAAACAAATACTGAGCTGCAAGAATTCAGGCACCAACAAAAAGCGGCGTATTGTAGTAATTGTGAGGTGCGAAAGCTCTGTGGTGGGGGTTGCCGTTTGCTTTATCGTAATCTACAGCCATGAGAAAAAACTTAGTAATTAGTAACCATAAATAAAATAAAACTTGCAGCATCTGCAAGTTGATTTTTAATGAGCATTCAGCTACCAGCATCAAGTTTTATTTACAAGGGCAACCGGTTTCACTTTCAAACCAGTAACGATAGTCCTGGAGCAATTGGCTTAATCCTACTTCTTCGGCAATATGGTTTAAATCCTCCAAAGTAAAATGATTAGCGCCATCAGTAATGTAGTTGAGCACGGTTTTGTTGTTGTATTTAATAGTAACGTTCAACTCTGGAGAGTGGCATTGAAGCGTCTTTTGGCTACAAGCACTAAGCAACAATACCATGGCTGCTATTATCACGCTACTGCTTATTCTTATCGTTGTTTTCATATATTTACCTCACACTAAAATTATACTATTTGCTTATTTTGTAGAATAGTAAAATGACCATAAAAGCTATTGTATTAATTGCCTAAAATGTGAACTATTGTTTCTTTTTAAATAGAGATATTACTACTTTTACGAGAATGAAAAGTATCAGAGCAATGAAAGCGACGAATACCCCCATTAAATAAGGGTGGATTTCAATATAGTGAAAAATGAAACTAAAAGGATAGTTCAAAAGCCAAACGGCTAAAACAAAAAACAATAAGTATAATCCAACATTGGCAATAAAGGTAAGAAGGGAATGCGACAATTTTTTCATATGCCACCTCTCTGAATTTAGGGTTTATTAATATACTGAACTAAAAAGCCCGGTCGCAGTACTTGCATTTTGCTTGGTTGTCGGGGTTAGGAGCACCACAACTTGGACATCTAGCCGGATAAGTTATTGTTACCGGTTCATCTTTGATAGAATCAACAACCTGTTTGTTGATTTCTGATTGTACTTTACTGGCGTTTATGACAGCCTTGATAATACTGTAAACGATAATTATAAAAACCGTAATAAAGAGAATAGGGAAAATTATGCTGATAATAAGAAAGAAAGTGTCAAAACTATCCATGCTATCACCCTCCTGGTTTTCAATAGAATGATTTTACCATAATTATTGCGGTTTTATTAAGATAAATTCAATTCCGGCAAACAAGCGGTTTTTGTAAAAAACTGACACTGCGGTGCGTAAAGGAAAATGAGCGTTGCGCAGAAGAAAGTTTTATGGTACTATATTTCTTGCGCACATTGCGCTACACATAAATCATCGCGGGGTGGAGCAGTCTGGTAGCTCGTTGGGCACATAACCCAAAGGTCGTAGGTTCAAATCCTTCCCCCGCAACCAATGGTTCCGTAGCTCAGTCGGTAGAGCAGTGGACTGAAAATCCATGTGTCGTTGGTTCAATTCCGACCGGAACCACCATATAATTTTAATTGAAAGAGAACTGAAATTCCTAGTATATTCCGGTTCTCTTTTTTACGTAGAAAGGAGGGGCAGAGAAATGTCAAATGCCAAAAAGGAGAAGTATTTATCGATAAGGCTAAATGAAAATGAAGCAGCGATAATGGAAGCGATTTGTGATCACACACTCATTAAGATGACAACAATACTAAAATATATTGTTACAACATCAATGACAACTTCAAGAGGTAACAATATTGTAATTAAACATAAAGTTGAAGAAGTGAATGGAAAAGAACTGGTCATTTATTCTCATTATTTCCATTTACAGAAAGGGTCTATTAAGGTCCAACCAGGTGACAAAGTTACAACCGGCCAGCACATAGCCGGTGTAGGATCTTCTGGAGTATCAACTGGATACCACCTACATTTTGCCATCAGCAAATCATCTGTAATCACTTCAGGATTTAATTACGCATACGATCCAAACGACTGGGTTTATATTCATTATCCGTAATAACTAAGCTTAAAAAAACAATAAAGAAACCAGAAAAAGATTAGGTGTATTTGCGGCATCGATAAAAAACATGCGGCGTAGTCTGCGGCATAAATAATCGGCGGTAAAAACAACGAAAAAGCCTTTAGATATGCGGTTTTACGGTCGGCACTGCCGGACGTTTTGTACGGAATGCGGCATAAAATGCGGTATTCCTTTATCCTGCACAATTCTATCATTGATAGGATTGTGGCTTATCGGATATAATAATGACGATATATGAAATGGAGGGAACATGAATCTAGCTCAAAATTTATTTATCGCTAAAAAATTATTGTCAGAATTGATATATAATCATGCTTATGTTGAAGGCTGCAACGTTACTTTTCCGCAGGCCGAAACCATTCTCGAAGGAATGAAGGTTAGCAATGTAAGTGTCAATGATATACAGACAGTTATTAATTTAAGAGATGCCTACAGATTTGTTCTTGGACAAATTGAAGAAGCAGGAGGTCCAGTAATAGATCTCGATTATATCTGTGAAGTTCACAGTAATGTTTCGCGTAATGAAGCGATCGCTTGGGGAAGCCTGCGGACCGGAAGAGTTGGCGTGAGTGGTACAACATATGAGCCGCCAATTCCGGAAGAAGGCGAAGTCATCGAATACTTAAAAAACATTAATGAAATTGACAATCCTTTAGAACGAGCAGTTACTTATTTCATTTCTTCAACAAAAAGACAATTATTCTGGGATGGAAATAAGCGAGTAGCGATAATTGTAGCAAATGCAATTCTCATATCAAATGGATGTGGAGTCTTTTCAATTAATGAAGACAATACAGAAAGGTATAATGAATTGCTAAAGAGCTTTTATGATAGTGATGAAACTGGCATGGATTTAGAAGAACCAATATCAGAAGAATTCTCGGTATTTATTAAAGATCAGATTGAAGCATCGATAGCTAGATTCTCATTTAATGTTGAAATGAAAATCTAAAGAAAATAAAAAATTATCGCTAAAGGTGGAATCAGTTCCACCTCAGACTGTTGACAAAGTCAACAGTCTGAGGCTTACTAGTAAGCCTGCGAAAAATCCGAGGAATCATGAAAAAGTACGATTTAGAGTCCGTCTATACGAAAAGAAGGTACAAAACAAGGCAACGGGAGTGAATAACTCGGAGATACCATGTTAACTGATAAGGAAAGACAAGAGGAGAGTGCTAAATGAATATTAATCTGATTGAAGTGCTAAAGGAAGAACGTGATACGAAATTTGAAGGTGGTCTTTATTACACAACACAAGTCAAATTTGCATACAATTCAAATCGAATCGAGGGTAGTAGATTGACTGAGAATCAAACAAGATTTATCTTCGAAAACAATACACTTCCACACGAAGATAGTGATTTTACCAACATTGATGATATTATTGTTGCTCGAAATCATTTCAAATGCTTTGACTTTATGCTAGAAACGATTGAAGAGGAATTGTCCGAAAGGATTATTAAAGAATTTCATAGCATTATTGTGAGCGATACTTTAGATGCTAGCAAGCCATGGTTTAATGTTGGAGATTACAAACAGAGTGCAAATAAGGTGGCTGATATAGAAACATCAGAGCCACATCTTGTTAGGGATCATATGAATGATTTGCTTTCAACCTATAACAAAATTGATGAAAAAACTTTAAGAGACATAATTGATTTTCACAAGACCTTTGAAACAATTCATCCATTTCAGGATGGCAATGGAAGAGTTGGCCGACTAATAATGTTTAGAGAGTGTCTTGTGAACGATATCATGCCATTCATAATAGATAGTGATTTAAGAAATTACTATTATGAAGGTCTAAGAAAATATCAAATAAATGGTGTTAATAAATATCTAATGACAGCTTGCGAAGCTGCTCAAGTAACATATTACGAAATAGTGAAGTATTTCTATCCTAGTCTAGTTATAGATCAGAATCAAGCGGTAGGTATTTAGAGAAAAATATTGGAATACAGCGCAAAGGTGGAAGCAGTTCCACCTTTGCTATTTAGGAGAAGGACATGGCAAAGCAACAAAAACTGAATTTCAAAAAAGATATTAGAATTCGAGTAGACGAAGACAAGTATGATCAGATTGTGCTAAAGATGAAACATGAAGGGATTGAAAAAGTTACGTATCAAAACATGTTTGACTATCTAGCAAGATACTACATTGAAAACGACGAACTAGAAAGCGGCAGGAATTCTAAAATGCTCAAATTGCTTAATTCACTAATCGAAGCTTCGATTAACGAAGTTGAAGAAAGCTTTTCCGATAGAACAATACACTTGATTTCCGAATTAGCGATTAATGTGGGTGTGTTAAATGAATACCTTACCAATGACATTCTGGTAGGTCTCAGCGAAAAGTAAATGATTGAAAAGGAAAGACTCTATCGCGGTATTGCTTATGATAAATTAAAAGCAGGAAGGCATAAATACAATTTAGAAAAGGACATAGATGAAGATTGATTAAGGTGGCAGTAATGCTTAGGAAAATATTGAATTAGAGCCTTACTTTTTAAGTTTACGACTTAGAAAAACAAAACAATATAATATAATAATGCAAATTATGAAATTATGAAAGTTGTTTGATAAGGGATATGTTGACATTGTATAATGAAGATAAAGTGACAACAGAGTTGATTTCTTGGCAACGGGTAAGGGGAAGAAATGAGTAGATTTTCAGATGATCAGGTAGATTTGTCGGTTCTAAAAAATCGGGCTTTCAACTATCGTTGGGCCGAGTTGGAAGATGGGGTCATACCATTGACAGCAGCTGATTCGGATTTTCCGGTAGCTCAAGAAATCCAGGATACCTTAATTGACTACATTAAGGATGGCTACTTGTCCTATACACCAAAGTTAGGAAGCAAGGAACTAAGAGTAGCCATACAACAACATCTAGCTGTTAAGAAGAATGAAAAAGTAAGTGAAAACAACATCCTGCCGATTGATAGTGCAGCGCGTGGATTATTTATCATAGCAGAGAGTGTACTAAAACCCGGTGATGAAGCCATAGTTTTTAATCCGGTTGATTTCCTGTTTCGTCATAGTATGAAAAGAGCCGGAGCAAAACTGATTGAGTATCCGGTAAAACTGCTTGATGAGTCAATGGACTTAAGTGATTTGGAATCTTACATCACTCCAAAAACAAAAATGATTGGTTTGTGTAACCCGCATAACCCCCTGGGTTTGCTGTATAGCAAAGAAAACCTGCAATTACTTCTGAATCTTGCCGAGAAACATAATCTTTATATCATGAATGATGAGATATGGTCCGATATCATATTTCCCGAGAAAGAATTTATCAGTATCCTAGCTGTTGATCCTGACAAAAATGACAGAGTATTATCAGTTTATGGTTTTTCAAAAGCTTTTAGTATTGCCGGACTTAGGGTAGGTTGTGTTTATTGTGACAATCAAGAACTCTTTGATAAAATGGTCGAGGTATCTTGTGTCATGTCTACGGCTGGGGGTGTAAGCTCACTGTCCCAAGTTGCCGCAACGGCTTGTTTAACAAAAGCCGGTCCTTGGCTCGAGAGTTTTATGGAACATTTGTCAACAATGCGGGACTATGCTTGTGCCAGAATAAATAAAATGCCAAATATCAACTGTCGCACTCCGGAAGCGACTTTTCTGATTTATGCTGATATCCGAAAATTCGCTATCAGTTCAGAAGAGTTTTGTGATTTTATGAAAGAGCGAGTCAAATTAGCTTTAGTTCCCGGCGGGGCGTATTTTTTCGGTAGCGAATCGGAAGGTTTCATCAGAATTTGTTTCTCAACCAGTAAAGCGATTCTCGAAGAAGGCCTCAATCGCTTAGAAAGCGGAATCACGATGTTGTTGGAAGAAAAAGTAAAATAAGAAAACAGAAAAAGGAGAGAAAATTATGGAAGCTAGCAATTTGGAAAACATGCAGAAAATTTTGCAGCAGGAAGCAGAGCTTACTCTGGATTATTTCGACAGCCAAAGTGTCAGAATACTTGCTGATTACTTAATGGATGTCATGGATCGCGATAGGATACCATTGACGGTTAGAGTTACTTTAAAAGATCATCATATTTTGTTTCACTATTCAAGCAACAACTGTGCTCAAGACAAAGATAACTGGGTACGCAGAAAAACCAACACCGTATTAAATTTTGGGCACTCCTCACAATGGTTTTATTATAAAACTGTAGGCAACCATGATGAGTTGACAATAAAGTATGGCTTATCTTTGAGTGATTATACAGTGTCCGGTGGGGCAGTACCTATAATGATTAAGGCTTGTGGCTGTATTGGCGCTTTAGCAGTCAGCGGTTATAGTGGAGCTTGGGATGATCACGATTTGGCAGTTGCCGCTCTCAGACATCTAAAGGAGAAACAACATGCAACAGAATAAAACAACGATGTATAAAATGATGGCGGTCTTCGCCAGCACATATATCGCCTTATCGATGTCCTTTGTCGTAATAATGCCTTATTTGCAGTATCTCGAATTGACAAAATCACAACAGGGGTGGTTTATGGCTGGCGGCTCACTGGTCAGTATCTTAGGACAAATGACAGTTGGTTTCCTTTGTGATCGCTTTCGCACCTTAAGAAAAACTAATTATGCCATAACTTTTGCTTTAGGTCTTGTTTGTTGGACTTTTTATTCTTTAAACAAATCGCTACTGCTATTAGTCCTAGTAGTCGGTAGTTTAATACAAGCTTTGTTTACCATCACAAATGGTGTGTTGGATAGTTGGGCCTTAGAAGTTAATGACTACTGCAAAGATAACTATGGCGCTATTCGTGCTTTTGGAGCAATTGGTTGGATAATCGGTGGTCCGATTGTTCACTGGGTTCAGAAGAACTATGGCTTTTCTTATCTGGGCTTGGCTTACTTGGCTTTTATTGTTTTAGCTTGGATTATCGCTTACTTGACACCGGATGCCGAAAAGCTACAAACGGAAAATAGTACCGAAAAGTTACAGCTCCGGGATATTAGAATGTTGCTAACTAATTCACGTTACGTTATTCTTATCTTAACTTTTTTTGCAATATTTTTTATCTTTCGCTCAGACGGTAGTTTAACGATATGGAAAATCGGGGAACTAGCAGCTAATCAAGATGACTACAGTAAATGGGTAAGCTATCGCTCAAGTTTTCAAGCTTTGTTTGAATTACCTTCTTTCTTTTTAGGCGCTTATTTGATGAAACGTTTCGGCAATATCAAACTGTTGATTATTGCTATTTGCGCTTGTATGTTAAGAGGAGTAATCAATATCTTAGCGACAGAGCCGTTACATATTCTACTGGCTTCCAGTTTGCAATTGTTGACCTTTCCTTTAATTAACATGACCAGCAAAGCTTTGGTTCATCTTGAGATACCTGATAATATGAAATCCAGTGGCCAACAATTTGCCTTATCGGTATACAGTTCCGGAGCAGCCTTGTTATCGCCGATAGTCATTGGCTATCTCAGTGAGAAATTAGGTATCAATGTTTCGCTGACAATTGTCGTGGCATTGGCGGTAATACCCCTGGCATTGTGCTTTGTTTACCAGAAAATGCGAGCAGGCTATGATTCTCAGTTTTCAAAAATTAATACTGACTAGTTGGCTACCGGAAAGATTATTAATGAAAATAGCTTTCATCTCTTTAGGTTGTAGTAAAAATTTGGTAGATTCCCAGCGCGTTTTAGGGATGCTGTTGCCAGCGTGTCAAATGACTTCGGAGTATCAAGACGCAGAGGTTATTTTTATCAACACCTGCGGTTTTGTTGAAGAAGCAAAAAGAGAAGCGATTGACACTATTTTAGAAATAGCTGAGTATAAAAAACATGGGCACTGTAAAAAGCTTATTGTGTTAGGTTGTTTGGTGGAAAGATATAAAGCTGAGCTGGCGCAGGAAATGCCGGAAATTGATTTACTAGTGCCGATTAGGGATTATTCACGCTTGAAAGTAATAATTAACGATTTTTTGCAGTTAAATCTAAAAGAAGAATTTGGTGGCAAACGACAGTTAAGCGGTCTTCCTGGCTCAGCTTATCTCAGGATAGCTGATGGCTGCGACAATCGTTGTTCCTATTGTGCTATCCCGCTGATTAGGAAAGAGTATCGCTCTGAACCTTTAGAAAAGTTGGTTGAAGAAGCTGAGATATTAGCTGAGCAAGGAGTAAAAGAGTTGGTTTTAATAGCTCAAGATACAACGCTATATGGCCAGGATCTCTATGGCGAGCCCCGGCTTATTACTTTGCTTGAAGCTTTAAGTAAAATAGACAAATTGCATTGGTTGCGGATACTTTACATGTATCCCAGTCGGCTTACCAAAGAACTGATTGATGCCATGGTGGCCTTACCTAAGGTTTTATTGTATTTTGATTTGCCTTTACAGCATGGTAGTGACCGTATTTTACACTTGATGAATCGCCAAGGTAGCATGGCATCTTTTAAGGAAAATGTCGCTTATATTGTTGCTCTTAAGCTACCCTATGTGTTACGGACGACGATGATGGTAGGCTTTCCCGGGGAAAATGATGATGATTTCTCTGCTTTAATAGCTTTGGTTGAGCAAATCAAATTCCATAAGTTAGGTGCTTTTATCTATTCGCCGGAAGAAGATACTCCAGCTTTCAATTATGATAATAAAGTTGAAGAAAAAACAGCGAATGCTAGGTTTCATCTGCTTATGCAAAGGCAACAAGTAATTGCCGAACAGAAAAATCGTGAGTTATTAAATCAAGAGCTGGAAGTTTTAGTAGAAGCAAAAAAAGGTCAGCTTTATCAAGCCCGCAGTTTATATCAGGCACCAGAAGGAACTGATGGCTTTATTTGGTTAAGAAGTGACAGAGAGCTGACACTTGGTGAATTTTATCGGGCGCGGATTACGGCTGTTGCGCTTTACGATTTGGAAGCTGAAGTCATTTTTTAATCCAACTGAGCAATCTGGTGAATTTTGCCTTATTGGCTTGACATTGCCAGATAACTTGACAAGCCCAGTTTTCAAGATAATTACCATAGTCATCTGTACTAATAAGCAATAAATAATCGGCAATGTTTAAGCTATGTTGCAGTAAAGATATTTGTTGCGTTTTTGCCACAGCAGTGAACAGACCATAAGGTAAATCAAGAATACAAACAGTGAAAGTGTCGGTGGTTTGCAGCATATCACAATTTTCAATTATTGCCGGTAATCCAAAGTGCTGGAGATTGGCATTAGCTTGCTGACAAAGGATTTTGTTTATTTCATAAGCTCGGATATTCAAACCAGCCAACAATGCTTCAATGACTAAAGTACCACTACCGGCAGCCGGGTCAATAAAACTGGCGTGGGGCAGCATAAGATGCAGGAGATTTATCAGTTGGTGGCAGAGACGAACAGGTAAGGCACTGGAGTATTGATAGGGTTTATGAATGCGCAGTTTGTAAAAGTAGCGGTTATAACACACAATACCTAAATACCAAATACCATCAAGAAGAGCCCAAAGTAGCTCAAGCGAATAGTCAGTTATTTTCCCAATGTTGGATAAACTGTCGGCGATATCTTTAGTGATGTCTATTCTTTGGTGGTAATCGAGGTTTTTATTGTAATGCCAGGTGTCAAGGTGCCAATCATGAAAATCAAGCTGATTGAGCTCCTTTTTAAAGGTAGTATAATCTTTGTTGAAACAGAAAACTTCGATTTTAAAATGAAGAAAACTCCAATTTTCTAAGTCATAGTCTTTTGAGCTGACAACAAATGATGAGAAGGCTTGCTTACCAAAGAGCTGAGTAAACACTATTTTGGCTAGAGCTTCTTCAATATCTTGATAGCTGAAATGGTAAAGGAATAAAGAGTTTGGCATAACTTCATTCTACCGTAACAATGCGACAATTAATATGGAATTATGTGTTATAATGTAACAACTTAATGAGGGCATTATGAAAGAAAAAAAATGGTTTAACGCAACCTATATCAATCAAATTGAGTTGGCAGTCAGTCGCTTTCCTCATCTATCTCTAACTCATGAACAATTCATAGTAGTTTTAGCTATTCTGTGGCTACAGCGCAATAATGAAATCATCAGTGTAACGGCGATTTGTAACCAGACAAAACTGGCAACTGAAAAGGTAAACGAGATATTAGCAGTATTGACCAATAAAGCCTACTTAATTATCAAAAGCCAAAAGAATAGAATTGATTTCAATTTGGATGGCTTGTTTTTAGAAGCTGAAGAGAACATTATGAGTTTAGATGATAATCTGTTTACTCTTTTTGAACAGGAGTTCGGCCGGGTGCTTACGCGAAATGAAATCCAAATGTTAGCTGCGTTACAGGCAAATTATTCGCAAGAACAAATCGAAACTGCCTTGAGAAAAACCTTAAACAACGATGTGCGCAGTATTAATTATGTTGCGAAAATTCTCAGTAAAGCCGACAAAACAGACTAATGCCAAACAGTCGTAAAATAATCACAGAACTTAAGAAAATGTTTCCTAACGCCCGTTGTGAACTAAACTATCACAATGATTTTGAATTGTTGATTGCTGTGGTTCTATCGGCTCAGACTACGGATCAGAAAGTCAATGCTGTGACCTTAAGTCTGTTTGCTAAGTATCCTGATGCTCAAAGCTTAGCATCAGCTGACAGCAGTTCGGTTGCTGCGATTATCCGAACGTTAGGTTTGGCTAACAACAAAAGCAAAAACATTATTGAATTGAGCAAACAATTGGTAGAGAAACATCAAGGACAGGTTCCAGCCAGCTTGGTTGAATTAATACAACTGCCAGGGGTGGGGCGAAAGACGGCTAATGTCGTCTTATTGGAAGCTTTTAAAATCCCGGCGATTCCGGTAGATACCCATGTAGAAAGAGTAAGTAAACGCCTTGGCTTGGTGCCGCTTACTGCCAGTGTGTTAGAAGTTGAAAGACAGCTGGCTTTAGTGTTACCTAAGAGTCAATGGATACAAGGGCATCAACTATTTATTCATTTTGGACGCTATTTCTGTAAAGCTATTAAGCCAAAGTGCGACCATTGTCCCTTCATCAAGGAGTGTCAAAAAAAAGAACTTCAGATTTGAAGCTCTTTTTCGTACTAAGGAATTGTAATAATTTGGCAAGCTGTGTTACTTCGTATGTCAGTCAAGTTGCTGAAAGCATAGTAAGAGCAGACGCGAACTTGACCGCCACTTATTTTAGAATTATCGACATCCACATAGATGGTGTTGCCCTCACTTAAAATGGTCGATGATATGGGGATATTAGCTAAGGATTCTACATAAGCGTAGTAGCGAACCGGCCCCATCCACCAGGTTACATGATTACCGCGACCACCGGGATATGTTTTTGAACCCAAAGGGAATTCCTTAAGCAAAGGAGCCACCTCAAGGTATTCCGGTAAATAGAAAGTGGGCACAGTTACCCTAAAGGTAGTAGTACCGGCATTGGTATCGGCAATACCGGCATCAACAATGTAGATTTCACCAATTACCGGCGGTATAAAGGTTTGCAGTTCCGTGGTGCCGGCTTTGTTTAAACCGGTCACTAGAAAATTACTATCCATACCGGGATAAGGGGCAAAATGTTCGAGATAGCCACTAATGAAAGTAACGGAACCAATACCTTTCGGTCGTGGTATCGATCCCGGGCGCGGATAATTTTTATCCATGTGATCTTGGACTATTTTAATAATGTTGGCTGGGATTTGGGCAGTACTCAAAGCAACACTGTAGTACGTGTTTTCTCCGGGCACCCCTTTATCAAAACCGACCCAAACAGCAATTACATATTCTGTTG
The DNA here is from genome assembly GCA_964622375.1 of uncultured Erysipelotrichaceae bacterium. Taxonomy (GTDB): domain Bacteria; phylum Bacillota_I; class Bacilli_A; order Erysipelotrichales; family Erysipelotrichaceae; genus CAZUQA01. Next base: position 31,486 of record CAZUQA010000007.1, read on the forward strand.
TCGCACAGATTAACTGTTTATCTTTTGATCCGTTAGGAACAGGCAATTTTAATCTCTTCGAAGCCGCACCACCCCAGTCGGTGGTTCCGCTCTTGGCAAATACCGGATATTGTTTCCGGATAATGCCGTATTGACCGGCTGCCGGAGGTCCGGTTCCGACATTTTTGCGTAAGACATCAGTTACCAACCAGGCAGCTTCTTCACTTAATGCTCGGACTCGGGGATAATCGGTGTCAACCGGGCGACTACCATCATCATATTCAATGCGGTAGACACAGTGGGGTTGAATATACTCACCCCGATTCATCAGCATATTATAGGCGCCGCTTATTTCTAACGGATTGGTTAGAAAATCACCACCACCGATAGCATGCATAACAGAAAAGTTATCAATGCTGACTTGTTTGAAACCAATAGTATTCAAATACTTTACAATATTTTCACTGCCGATAGCTTTCATAGATTGATACAACAAATCAACTGCCGGAACATTTCGGGAATCTGACAAAGCGGTTTGGACATTGATAATACCACGATATTTATTGTTGTAGTCCACAACCCTGGTGTTGGAACCGGGGAAATTCATCGGCCCGTCAAAAACATAAGACTCGGTAGTTAAACCTAAATGTTCATAAGCTAAAGCGTAAGAAAGGAAAGGTTTGGTTGCCGAACCCGGTTGCTTTCTCATGTCGGTTACGAAGTTAAAGCCTCTTTGAACGTTATAATTCTTACCGCCACCAATAGCTAGAATTTCACCATTCTTGTCAATAACAACGACAGCAGTGTCCATATATTTGTGGGCGTTTACTTTCGCTGCTGGATACTGGCCATTCTGAATATCCTCAACAATCCGTTGTAAAGCAGGATCGAGAGTTGTGTAAATGCGCATAGGTACTTCATAAGGATTGTCGCCGGTCAAAGCGATTACTTCCTCAATTACGGTATCAATAAATGCCTGATTTGGTATGGCATCGTACTTCAGGAGTAATTGATCATGAACCAAGAGGTCTTCGACCTTAATTTTCTTGGCGGCCTGGCACTCAAAGGTCGTAATGTAACCATGACGTTCCATCAGGTTCAAAACCTCATTACGCCTTGTGGTTGCTTTATCCAAATTCCAGAAGGGATTCCAACCATAAGGAGCGTTGACAATGCCGGCTAGCATGGCGGCTTCAGATAGCCCCAGTTCGGTAACATCCTTATTAAAAAAGTATTGACTGGAAACTTGAATGCCGCGACCGTTTGCACCAAAATTGATGCGATTTATGTAGTAAGTAAATATATCCTCTTTACTTAAGGACTCATCGGCATCCATAGCCATAGCGATTTCCTGGATTTTTCTCTCGATGCTTTTAGCGGCTCCACCGGTCCCTTCAATCATAAAGTAACTGTTTTTAACCATCTGCATGGTAAAGGTTGAGCCACCTTGCCCGAAACTGAGAGTCTTGAGATTCTCAACAGCAGCTTTGACGAAACGGGGCAAGTCAAAACCGTTGTGGATAAAGAAACGGGAATCTTCCACAGCAATAAAGGCATCAATGACACATTGCGGTAAGTCTTCATAACTGATATTCTGGCGCGTTTCTTTTCCCAGATTATTAGCAAAACATTCGCCGTTGCGATCAAATAATTGGGTGGAGTTTTTAGTAACAACGCGCGTTGGGTCAAAAGTTTCAGCGGTACTGAGTGCTTGGGCAATGAAATAATAAGATCCGACGCCCCCAACTAAACCACAAACTAAAAACAGGACAATAGCTACATTGAGCCAATTGATACGACGTCGTTTGGTTCTTTTGGGCTTTTTATTATTAAGGGTAGCCGGACGCGCTGCTTTCTTTTTCTTAGTAAACAAGGCACTTAACTTATTTTTGGGTTTGCCTGTCGTTTCTTCTTCTAAAGCGAGCTTTAAAGGGTTATAGTCCTTTTCTTGTTCTCTTCTTTTTTTAGCTTGTCGCAGTTCATATTCTTCTTGGGCCAAAGCATCCTTGAGGGGATTATAGCCGTCTTCAGTATCGCTGACAGGCGTAACACTAAGCTCCACACTTTCTGAGCGTTTATCAGCACTAACCGATCTATTTACTTTTTTTTCTTTCAATAATTTATTTTCTTCTTCTGTAGGGCTAAACAAAGCATCAGCTTCTTTCTTTTCTTTTTTAATTGGACTAAACATACTTTACCTCCTCAATGATTTGATCAATTATCTCTAAATAAGAGAGTCGGGGATTGAGAGCTTGCTTAATCAAATAGGCATTTTCTTCAATCCAAGATTTAGCTAAAGATTTTCTTGCGTTTTTAGCAATAAAAGCTAATAAGTCTTTGGCTAACAGCAGGTAGTCTTGATTGCACTTTGTAAAACGAATAATAAGAAAGGCAATCCCTTTTTGTTGAATAACCGCTTGTAGGTGTTTTAACTGATGTTGATGTACTTGGCTCAAAGGGAAAGCTGTCAGAGAATTGGTTTCTTTCGCATCATAATCCAAGTAAAAACCACGATAGACCCCATTGTAATCGGTGGTTGATGGAGTCTTGAAGTAAGCTTCCGTAATCCTTGCCGCCGAACGCTTACGATAGTCGACAGCGACTATTTGCAGGGGTAGAGGTTTCTTATGGATGATAGCTTTTCCGATAGAACGATAGTACTCGTTGGTAAGATTCAGGTCATTTTCCAGGCTCATTCCGCGGTTAGCAAAGTTAATTTCTTTATCAGTTTTGCGAGGTTTTTTTAAATTTGGATAATTTATTAAATTACTCACCCATTCATTATACTTAAAATGCGTTCATTATGCAAAAACCTGATTACAATCAGAGTTAGAAGTTTGCTTTTTTTAGCTTTTTACCTTAATATATCTACAGGTGATATAATGAAAAACAAAGTTAATTTAACTTCAGTGGAAATCTACAATAAAGAATTCCCAACTGTAGCTCAAGGCTATGATCCTGACGAAGTTGATCGTGTTTTGGATGCCGTAATCGAAGATTATCAGTATTTCGAAAGCTTAAACTTAGATGCCGGTAAAAACCAAGAGAAAATTACTGAACTGAAACTGAATAATGATGAACTGTTAGAGCAAAACGAGAGTCTGGTACGTCAGGTTCGTAAAATAACTGACCAAAAAATAGCTGCCGAAAATCGTGTGGCTGAAGTGCTGAGACAAAACGAAGAAGCTTTAAGTTCTAATGCCGACAAGTTACAGGCAGTAACTTCCGAAAACGCAGCTTTAAAAGATCGTATCTCGGAATTGGAAGAGAAATTATCAGAGCAAATCACACCGCAGTCGATTAACCAACTTGAAGTTTTAAAACGGATTGCCCGTATTGAACAAAAAGTGTTTGGCAAAGACTAGTATGACATCCGGACAATCGCTGGGAAACTAGAGGAAAGTCCATGCTCGCACTATCTGTGATGATAGTAGTGTTTGTGCTAGATGAAAAAATAAATCTAGGTAGGTAACTAACGGCTGAACAAAACCTAAGGTAGAAATACTAAGGAATTTGTCTGTAAAAGTGCCACAGTGACGAAGTCTTTGGGAAACCAAAGAGTGGAACGAGGTAAACCCCACAAGCGAGAAACCCAAATTTGGTAGGGGAATTTTCCGATATGAAACGAAATAAAGGAAAAACCGCAAGGTAGATAAATGATTGTCCCTGGCAACAGGACAGAACATGGCTTACAGGATGTCATAACTTTATGTCAGAAAAACTAAAAAGAAGTACAAGAAGAAAAAGCGGAAATATGAATTTACCCAATCGACTATCACTGGCGCGTATCGTGGTGGTGCCGATTATCTTGCTGTTCATGTTGTTTCCTTATGAACAGTTTGGGGTAATAGTACCCGTTTTTTCTTTTGGCTTTGTCGAAGTATCAGTAGTAAATGTAATTGTGTTTTTCTTATTTTTGTTTGCTTCTTTGACAGATTGGCTGGATGGCTTTCTGGCGCGACGGCTAAAAATGGTAACTTCTTTCGGCAAGTTTATCGACCCGATAGCCGATAAATTATTGACAACCACCCTATTTGTCACTTATAGCTGGCAAGGTGTAATACCGCTGGTACCGGTGGTTTTGATGGTTTGGCGTGATGTGGTAGTTGACGGTGTTAGGATGATTAGTGCGGAAAAAGGAAAAGTTATAGCAGCCGGGATTTTAGGCAAAATCAAAACCGGTTCGCAGATGATTACAATAATTTTGATTACCATCAACAACTTACCATTTGAATTACTCAATATTCCGCTTTCCAGCATTATGTTATGGTTTGCCACCTTTGTATCAATTTTCTCCGGGATCGCTTATGTTTATCAAGCCAAAGATATCATTTTGGAGAGTAAATAGAAAAGCTAGGGTGCTACCGAAAACAAGGGGCTGAGTTGGTGTTGAAATGTGACTGGGTTTTAGGAAAAAACAAAGTCTAATTGCTATAATAAAGTAGAGATGAAGGAAGAGCGTAAATGAAAGACAATAACGATAACTTACTGGAAGAAACCTTAAGACAGATTGAAAAACAATATGGTAAAGGTGCGGTTATGAAGTTGGGGGACCGACCGGCCACCGATATCGGAGTATTACCAACCGGTTCTTTGACCCTTGATGCCTGTTTGGGAATTGGTGGTTATCCTAAAGGCCGCATTATCGAGATCTATGGACCGGAATCCAGTGGGAAAACAACCATTGCCTTACATGCCATAGCTGAAGTACAGAAAAACGGCGGTCGCTGTGCCTTTATTGATGCAGAAAATGCCATCGACCCGATGTATGCAAAAAAATTAGGTGTTGATATCGAAGAGTTGATACTATCGCAGCCTGACAGTGGAGAACAAGCCCTTGAGATAACTGAAATGTTGATAAAATCCGGAGCAATTGCTTTAGTTGTTATCGACTCGGTAGCTGCCTTAGTACCGCAACAGGAGTTAGATGGCGAGATATCCGATCAACAGATGGGTTTACAAGCCCGCATGATGTCAAAAGCCATGAGAAAACTGTCGGGAATCATGAATCAAAAGGAATGTAGTGCTATCTTCATTAACCAATTACGAGAAAAAATTGGGGTAATGTTTGGTTCGCCGGAAACAACACCGGGCGGTCGGGCTTTAAAGTTCTATGCTTCAGTCCGTCTCGATGTACGAAAAGGGGAAGCAATTAAGAATGGTACGGAAATGATTGGCAACAAAGTTACAATTAAAGTAGTAAAAAATAAAGTAGCCCCGCCTTTTAAAGCGGCGGTTGTTGATATGCTCTATGGTGAAGGCATCAGCCGCTTAAATGAAATCATTGATTTGGGTGTCAGCCTGGAAATAATCGATAAATCCGGGGCTTGGTTTTCTTATAAAGAAGAAAAAATCGGCCAAGGTCGTGATGCGGTTAAATCTTTCTTGAGTAAAAACCCGGAGATTTATCAGGAAATCACGACTTTGATAAAACAAAAGTTATTCAATCCGCAAAATGCTGAGCCGCTGTTGCCAACAAACGACAGTGTGGAAAAAGAAGTAGAGTTTACGGACTGACAGTGAAAGCTGTCGGTTTTTTGGTGATTAGTTAAGAAAATATAACTAAAGCTCAGATTATCTTGCTTTTGTCTGAGAAAATTGTCAATTTTTGATTTTTACTTGTCATTGACGGCTTTAGTATAGTAGAATATCGGTAGGTAAAATTGATTTTTTATCGTTAAAGAGAGGTAATAGTATATGGATAATATCTTACTATTGTCTGTCTTATCTGGGGTTGGTTTTGTTTTAGGTATCGGCACGATGCTGATGCTTTCAAAAATGGGCTTAAATAAGAATCAAATCAAAGCTGATTCGATTATTAAGGAAGCCACTGATAAAGCGGAAAACTTAGTTCGTCAAGCTGTGTTAGAAGGGAAGACACAGGCTCATGAGTTACGCATAGCTGCTGAGAAAGAAGTTAAAGAACGTAAACAAGAACTCAATGATGTTGAATTGAAGTTGTCGCGTCGTGAAGACACCTTAAATTTCCGTGATGAAAATCTAACCAATAAAGAAAAACAATTAGAAGAAAAGACTCGAATTACTAATGAGAAACTTACTTCCTTAGAGAAGACAGAAGAAGAATTAAATAAGAAACTTGATATTCAAGTTAGTGAATTAGAAAGAATCAGCCGTTTATCACAAAAAGATGCTCGTGATGAGCTTTTTAGTGCGATAGAACAAAGAATGCAAAATGAAATCGCTACTTACATTAAAGAACAGGAAGATGAAGCAAAAGTCAAAGCTGCCGAAAACGCCCGGGAAATAATTGCTTTAGCTATTCAACGCTACTCGCAAGAAGAGAGCCAAGATCGGACAGTTTCGGTTGTTGGTTTGCCCAACGAGGACATGAAAGGGCGGATTATCGGGCGTGAAGGAAGGAATATCCGAGCGATCGAACAGGCAACCGGCGTTGATTTGATTATCGACGATACACCGGAAGCTATCACTATTTCCTGTTTTAATCCGATTCGCCGTGAAGTTGCCAGACTGGCACTTGAGGCTTTACTAAAAGATGGCCGGATTCAACCGGGTCGTATCGAAGAAGTTGTCAGTCGCACACGAAAAGAAGTCGATGACATAATGTATAAAGCCGGGGAGTCTGCAGTTTTTGAATTGGGTATTGGCAAGATTGATAAAGAGCTGATCCGTTTGATTGGCCGCTTAAAATATCGTTACTCCTACGGGCAAAATGCCTTACAACATAGTATTGAAGTAGCAACTTTTGCCGGAATCATGGCAGCGGAATTGGGTTTGAACCAATCAGTAGCCAAAAGAGCCGGTCTACTACATGATATCGGTAAAGCTTTGGACTTTGAAGTTGACGGTTCTCATGTGGAGTTGGGTGTCAAAGTGGCGAAGAAATATGGCGAAAGTTCAGTGGTGCTCAATGCCATTGAATCCCATCATGGCGAAGTGGAAACCAATTCCCTCATTTCAAATCTCATTGCTGCTGCTGACGCCTTAAGCGCCGCTCGACCAGGAGCCCGTTATGAAGCTATGGAAAACTATATTAATCGTCTGGAACAACTCGAGGCTTTGGCTGACGGTTTTGAAGGTATTGAGAAATCCTATGCGATTCAATCGGGTAGAGAAATCCGTGTCATGGTAATTCCGGAAAAACTAAATGACGCACAATGTCAAAAGATTGCCCGCGAAATCAGAGAAAAGATTGAAGCGGAACTCACTTACCCCGGTCAAATCAAAGTCACGGTTATCCGGGAGACTAGGGTGCAAGAAGTAGCTAAATAATAATGATCAAGATTTTGTTTATCGGGGATATCGTAGCTCAAGCAGGGAGAAATGTCGTCTTTAATAACATTTCTTTTTTGCGCGAAGAATACGCCATCGATTTAGTTATCGCCAATGGGGAGAATGCCGCTCACGGTAAAGGAATTACCGAGAAAATCTATAAACAATTGGTAAACGGTGGTATTGATCTCATTACCATGGGTAACCATACCTTTGCGAAATCAGCTATCTTTGAATTTATTGGGGCTGCCGATAGAATGGTGCGCCCGCTTAACCTTGAGCCGGTGAATGTCGGTAACTATTATAAGTTAGTGGAAATTAAGGGCAAAAGTTTATGTGTATTTAATGTTCTGGGCACGGTTTTCATGATAACTGAACAATCAGCTTTTGAAGCCACTGATGCCTTTTTAAAACAAGTTAAAGCTGATATTTATCTCTGTGATTTTCATGGCGAAGCTACCAGTGAAAAGATTCTTTATGCTTTTAACTATCAAGACCGGATTCAAGCGGTTATCGGGACGCACACTCATGTCCAAACCGCTGATGAACGTTTGATTGGCAACACCGCATTTATCAGCGATGTTGGCATGTGTGGTGTTTACAATAGCATATTGGGTCGCGATATTGATGAAACCAAATTACGCTTAGTACATCAGGAAAAAACGCATTTTAAAGTGGCTGAGGGTCCGGCGGTACTATGTGCTGTAGTAATCAGCATTGACGAAGTGACAACGCGAGCAGTAGCCATTGAAAGAATTCAATTGCGACCTTAATTCCCGGAAATCATTGCAGGAAAGTGACTGCACTACTAACTGATTTTTATGTTATAATCATCTGTGTTAAGAATTAGGAGGAATTTATGCCGGTTAAAATTAATAGAGACTTGTGTATAGATTGTGGTGCCTGTATCGGTGTTTGTCCGACAGCAGCACTGGAACTTGATGAGGACGGCAAAGTAACATGCAACGAAGCAGCTTGTATCGATTGCGATGTATGCATTGCCAGTTGTCCGACTGAAGCTATTACACACTAACCAAGCTAAGCTTGGTTTTTAATTCTTATGATTAAAAAAGACAATAATTGGAAATTACCTTCGCTACAAGCTGCCAGAAAACCCATTCTGCCGGTGGTTTATCGTGACTACCACTTAGCGGCGGAGTATCGCAATTTGGGGGAAAACAGGAAATACTATATCCGGACTTACGGTTGTCAGGCAAATGAAAGAGATAGCGAACAAATAGCCGGTATTTTGTCGCAACTGGGTTTTAGCTTGGCTACGGCAATAGAAACAGCGGATTTAATAGTACTCAACAGTTGTGCAGTACGAAAAAGTGCAGAAGATAAGATAGTTGGGGAAATCGGAGCATTAAAGAAATTAAAGCGCGAGAAACCGGAGTTGGTAATTGCCTTAGCCGGCTGTATGGCCCAGGAAGAAGCGATGGTGGATTTAGTATTAACGAAACATCCCCAAGTTGATATTATCTTTGGTACGGGAAATATCGATAGTCTACCCAAACTAATAGCGGATTGTTACCAAAACAAAAAGCGCGTGGTTGAGGTTTACTCTGATGTAGCGGAAGTAGTTGAGGGATTACCGATGAAACGAGCAAGCAGTCATAAAGCTTGGATTAACATCACCTATGGTTGTGATAAATTCTGTACCTATTGCATCGTACCCTATACCCGAGGCTCCCAAAGATCGCGCCAAGCAAATGAAATACTAAAAGAGATTCATGACTGTTTGGCTAACGATTATCAGGAGATTACTTTATTGGGGCAGAATGTCAATGCCTACGGCAAAGATATTAACTATGCCGGGGGTTTTGCGCATCTCTTAGCTGAGGTAGCCAAAAGCGGTATCCGCAGAGTCCGCTTTGTGACTTCACATCCCTGGGATTTTAATGATGATATGCTACAAACGATGGTTAAGTATGAAAACATCATGCCGTATCTTCATTTACCACTACAGTCTGGAGACAATGAGATTTTACGTAAGATGGCCAGAAGATACACTATTGAAAGCTACTTAGCTTTATATGATCGATTAAAAGTGGCTTTACCGCATTTAGCTTGCAGCACTGACATCATTGTCGGGTTTCCCGGGGAGAACGAAACCCAGTTTCTTAACACCATCAAAGCCGTGGAATACTGTAAGTTTGATAACATCTATTCTTTTATCTATTCACCACGGGAGAACACTCCAGCTAGTCTAATGGTTGATGATGTAGAACTGGCGGTCAAGAAAGAGCGATTAAAACGCTTGAATAATACTTTTAAGCCTTTAGCTTTAGAGAAGGCCAAAGCTTATATCAACCAAAAAGTGGAAGTTTTAGTCGACGGTTTTTCGAAAAGAAACAATACCGTCTACTCCGGCTATACACCAACTAATAAATTAGTGAATTTTACTGCTGCCACCGATTTGAAGGGTGGACAGTTGGTGTCAGTGTTAATTGACAAAGCCAAAACCTTTACTTTAGAAGGTCAGCAGTGCTCAGAGAAATGATGCAAGTTTTTTCTTATTTTGTGCGATATATAGTATAATAATATAGCTAAACACGAAAGCAGTAAAAGAGAGGTTATAGAGTAATGGAACAAGTACGTATTTGTGCTTTAGGCGGTCTTGACGAGAACGGCAAGAACTGTTATGTGATAGAAATAGATGAGGCAATGTTTATTATTGAAGCCGGTTTTAAGTATCCGGAAATCGATCAGTTAGGTATCGAATCAATAATTCCGGATTTTGAATACATCTATGAAAATCGCGACCGGGTCAAAGGAGTATTTATTACCCATGGTCATGATGATGTTTTAGGAGCTCTACCTTACCTTTTGAAAGATCTCGATGTTCCGGTCTTCACTACACCGATGACCGGGAAAATTATCCAAGAGTACATCAGTAAGGTCATCAAGAAAAGAATACAGATTAAGCTGGTGAAACGTAATGGAGATTTTCAACTGGGCGGTATTAATTTCAAGACTTTTAGTTTAAATCATTCAATTCCTGATGCTTTTGGTTTAGCTTTTGAGACTAAGCATGGATATATCGTGTATGCCGGTGAATATGTTGTGGATTTTGATGTTAAGTTAGAAGCTTTCAGCAGCGACATCACATCCTTTGCCCAAATGGGAAAAAAGGGTGTCCTGTGTCTGATGAGCGAGTCAAGCTATGCTGATCGTCCGGGCTATACCGCACCCAATCATCGCATCAGCGAGAAGGTCGAGCCTTACTTTCAAGATGCTAAAGGTCGAATTATTGTCACACTCTATGAGCAAAACATGTTCCGCTTAATTGAAATTTTGGATTTAGCACAGAAATTTAATCGTCAGGTGGTTTTCATGAACGATGAGATGCATAAAATGGTGAAACTGATGGGCGCTCTTGGCTATTACACCATTCCCTTAAATTTGGAATCATCTAAAGAAACATTCAATAACGAAAAAGAGGATGTGGTCATCATCGTTAGTGGTAGTGGACCGGAGGTCTTCTTCCAAATGAACAAGATCGCTATCAACGAAGACAGTTTGGTAGAACTGAAGGAAACCGACACCGTTATTATCGCTTCGCCAATAGTACCGGGAACAGATATTGAAGCCGCAAAAATGGAGAATGAACTCTATAAAGCCGGTGTTATTGTTAGAACGCTTAACCGTAAAGAAGTTGTTTCCATGCATCCTTCAATTGAAGACCTTAAAATGTTTAATTACTTGTTTAAACCGAAGTATTATATGCCGATAATCGGCGAATACAGCAAGTTGGTACAAAATGCCAATATTGCTTTATCCATGGGCTTTCGTGCTGATCATATTCTGGTTTTGGATAACGGTCAAGTTGCGACCTTTGTCAATGGGCAATTAAAAGATATGGCAACTTGGGTCAAAGCGGAGGAAGTCATGGTCGATGGTATCGATAATTTTGATTCCTCAGGCATGGTGTTAAAGGATCGTGAGATTATCGCTAAAGATGGGGTAATAATTATTGGGGTAGCTGTTGACTACAACACTAAAAAAATTATTGCCGGCCCTGACATTCAAATTCGCGGCTTAATCTACCTGAAGGATTCTGATTACATGATCAAAGAGATAGTGGAAATAGTCAACGAGACAATTGCCGCTAAAGTGGCGGAAGACAACTACAACAATGCCGCTTGTCGCTTGGAACTAAAAGAGAAAATCGGTAAGTATGTAACCCGAGAAACCGGGAAAAGACCAATGTTGTTGCCGACAATAATTGAAATAAGGAATTGATGGCAAAAAGAAAAAAAGGTAGTAAAACTCGACCCAATCAATTGTTTATCAGTGTTATGGCTTTGATTAGCCTGTTACTGTTATTTTTAGCATATAGCCAACAAGGTATGATTGGAAAATATCTAAGTATTTTGCTTTATTATCTTCTAGGGGAAAAAGCGGAGGTTTTTATCGTTTTTCTTATGATAGTCAGTGGCTTTTATGCCTTGAGTTTGCAGCGACTAACGGCACCAAAACGCACCGTACTGGCAATCATCCTGTTTTTTACTGCTCTGCAGTTGTACTTCGCGATCAGTCTCAACGCCGGTTTTGAAACAAAGCTATTGTTGGAAGATTTTATCATGAATACGCCAAAAATGTTGGCAGAAAATCAGGGTTATCGTTCTGGTTTATTAGGTACCACGCTTTTCGTCTTGTCTTCCTTATTATTCGATGTTTTAGGAACCTATCTGATAGCCGGTATTATGACTTTGTTGGCTCTGCTTCTGCTTGTCAAAAATCAAGGTTACAGTCGTTTCTTTGCCTGGTTTAAAGGTTTGTTCACGGCTAGTGAAGAAGAAGAGAGTGCCTATCAAAGACCGGTTAAAGTGAAAACGGAAAAACCTAAAAAAGAAAAACGGCGAAGAAATGATGAAACGGAAAGAGAACCGGTTTTCTACAACGAAGACATGATATACAGCGCAAAGCCAAAAACGAAAAAACGACCTACTAACTTTATCGATATTACCGGCGTTGATGAAACCCCGGAAACAATTGAAGATGCCAGAGAAAATCGCAAGCAAAGAAACACCAGGATAGCTAATTATAAATTACCTTCCATTGATTTATTGGATCGTCCAAAAATTGACAGAAGTAATGAAAACTTAATAGTAGCTCAGAAGAAAGGCCAAATTCTTCTAGCTACTTTAAAACAATTCGATGTGGCAGCGACTTTGGCCGCTACCCATATCGGACCCAGTGTGACCAAATTTGAAATAGTACCGGAAGTCGGGATTAAGGTCAATCGCATATCCTCTTTAGCCGATGATTTGAAAATGGCCTTAGCTGCCCATTTTATCCGGATTGAAGCACCGATTCCCGGGCATAATACTATCGGTATCGAAATTCCAAACGAAAAAATGACCAATGTTTCTTTTAGGGAAATTTATGAACAATTACCAAATCAGGCAACCGAGTTGACTTTGGTTTTAGGCAAAGACCTGCAAGGTCAGGCTGTGTTCTTAGATTTAGATAAAATGCCGCATTTATTGGTGGCTGGTGCTACCGGTAGCGGCAAGAGCGTTTGTATCAACAGTTTTATTGTTTCTTTATTGATGCGGGCAAAACCGGATGAAGTTCGTTTGATTCTTATCGACCCCAAACGGGTGGAATTTATGAATTATCAAAAATTACCCCACTTGCAGACGGAGATAATTACCGATCTTAAAAAGGCAGCCGGAGCGCTAAAAGTAGTTGTTGAGGAGATGGAAAAACGCTATGCGATTTTCAGTGAAAGCCGAGTGCGCAATATCACCGGTTATCATGAAATGTACAATAACAGTAGCGATAGGAATGCTTTGGAGAATTTACCTTTTTGGATTGTCATTATTGATGAACTAGCTGATTTGATGATGATTGCCGGCAAAGAAGTTGAGGTACTTATTCAACGACTGACGCAAAAAGCGCGGGCTGCCGGTATCTACTTGATAATTGCCACCCAGCGACCGAGTACCGATGTCATCACCGGTATCATTAAAGCTAATATTCCCTCGCGCATTGCCTTTGCGGTCAGCTCCGGCATTGATTCTCGCACTATTCTGGATACCGTGGGGGCAGAAAGGCTATTAGGTCGGGGGGATATGCTGTATTACCCCAGCGGTCAAAGTGGTCCCAAACGTCTACAGGGCAGTTACTTGAGCGATGATGAAATCAACCGCGTTTGTGAGTTCTGGCGAGATAACTACAGTGACCACCACGATGTTGATGAGCGTTTTAATGAACTGGGTAGTGGGGAAGAAAAAAGTAATGGTGGCTTGTCTGCTGAGCGCGATCCGCTTTATGGTGAAGTAAAGAGTTATATCCTTTCAACCGGTCGTGCCAGTGTTTCGGCAATTCAACGCCGATTTGGGCTAGGCTACAATCGCGCAGCCCGGATCATGGATATGTTGGAGGAAAACGGGATAGTTATGCCCCAACAAGGCTCTAAACCGCGAGAAATCAATTGGCAGAGTGAAGAAGATGATGACTAAAAGAATCAGCAAACTGTTACTAGCGCTAATGTTGTTTAGCACAACTTTGGCTTGTCGCAAAGGCGAAGTAGTAAATAACTTGAAAGCTTGTCCCATCAAAATTACGATGCTGATTGACGAACAAGGCTTTGATGATAATTTTCCGGCAACCGCTACCTGGCAAGCTATCGCCAAATATCTGATAGATCATGGAATGAACCTTGATTGCGCAAAATATGTCCAGGTAAGTGAAACTAAACAGTATGATACTGTCATTTCGGCGGTGATATATGATGGCAGTGATTTATTGGTTTTTTCCAGTGAAAGTTTTCGTGACAGTATTGTAAAAGCGGCTAAAAAAAATACCAGTCAAAAATTTATGACGATCGGTTTTTTAGTTGATGCCCCTAATATTGCCAGTGTAGAGTTTTCGAAAAAGGAAGGGTCGTATCTTTTAGGTCTAGCCAGTGGTCTAAAAGCCCAAGAGTCCGGCAAGTCAACTATCGCAATCGTCAATTTAGCCGGTTCCGACAAGTATTCTGACTACATAAAGGGTTTTACTTCCGGAGTTAAGGAGATCATGCCCACCGCCAATATTGTCACAGTTGAGCTGAAAAGCTTGCAGAAAGATAAAGTGGCGACTGTTTTCACTGAGGAATTGTTCGGCTATGAACCTTTGGTTATCTTTAATCCGATTGTAGAAACCAACGATTTGCTGTATGACTTGGCTTTAAAACGTTATGAAGCCGGACACAAACACTACTTGCTTGGTCTAAATCCAAGTTATTACAGCAAAGGCCTGATTGATGAAACCCAATCTTTAGTGTTGACTTCTTATGCTGGGGACTATGATGTTGCCGTTAGTACGGTATTTAATACGCTATTAGATGCGACTTTCCATGGGGGAGCCAAAAATGCCATTAAATTCACTATACTGAATAATGGTGTTAGTGTCATTTTAATACCAGATCGCAATCTCAGCGAGCAACAAATTAACACGATAAAAGAGTATATCAACAGAATTAAAACCGGCGAATTGAGTATTGATTAGTCGGTTTTTTTATCATGATTAATGCTAGAATGAAAATATGGCAATAATAATAGCGAAAGCTCAATTAAATGATGACACCATAGCTTTGGATATCCATAGCCCTTTAATTGCCGCTAAAGCGCAAGCCGGACAGTTTATTATTTTACGAATTACGGAGTTTGGCGAACGTATACCTTTGACGATAAATGACTGTGTTGGGGAGAATATCCGGATCATTTTCCAAACAATTGGAAAGACAACCAAGCAACTTTCATTACTAAAGCCGCAAGATGAGATTTTAGATGTGCTTGGCCCTTTAGGGCGCCCCAGTGACCTAAAGGCAGATAAGCTAGCTATTGTCGTTGGGGGCTTGGGTTGTGCAATCGGTTATTACAGCGCCAAACAAGCTTATTCACAGGGATCAAAAGTTGATATAATAGCCGGCTTTCGCGATAAAACAGCGATAATACTGAAGCAGGAAATGGCGGAAGTCTGTGATCAACTTTATCTCTGTACTGATGATGGTAGTTATGGGTACCACGGTTTTGTCAGTAGTCAACTGGGCGCTTTGTTGGAAGAAAAAAACTATGACCTGGTTGTTACTATTGGGCCCTTAGTGATGATGAAAGCCGTCAGTGAAATAACTAAATTGAAAAAAATAAGAACTCTGGCTTCACTAAATCCCTTGATGATGGATGGTACGGGGATGTGTGGTTGTTGTCGGGTAAATATTGCCGGTGCGATGAAGTTCGCTTGTGTCGATGGTCCGGATTTTGAAGCCGATCAAGTCGATTTTACCGAGTTGATTATTCGTAATAATTTCTATCGAAAACAAGAAAGAGCAGCTTTGGAGCATTACTGCAACTTGTTGAATAAGGAGCCCTTGTAAGATGAGAACGGTAATGCCGACACAAGATCCCAAACTCCGTCTAGCTAACTTTAGTGAGGTTGCTTTAGGTTACAGTCAAGAGGAAGCCATCAGGGAAGCGCAACGCTGTTTGCAGTGTAAAAAACCTTTCTGCAAAGCCGGTTGTCCGGTGGATGTCGCCATTCCGGAGTTTATTCAAGCAATAAAAAACCGGGATTTTCTGGCAGCGGAAGCGCTGATAAAAACAACTAATGCTTTTCCTCGCGTTTGTGGCCGGGTTTGCCCCCAAGAAAGCCAATGTGAAGAAAAATGTGTATTAGCTCTTAAAGGGGAAAGTGTGGCAATCGGCCGTTTAGAGCGTTTTGTCGGTGATTGTGTAGCCCAAAAGAGAAAAGCCAAAGCGCCATTTGCCTTAAGCAAGACTGCGGTGGCGGTAGTCGGTAGCGGACCAGCCGGCTTAAGTTGTGCCTATGACTTAGCTTTAGCCGGTCATCAAGTAACCGTTTTTGAAGCATTACACCAAGCAGGGGGTGTCTTAAGTTACGGTATACCGGAATTTCGCCTACCTCAGAGTATTGTCGATGAAGAAATAGCTTATCTTAAAGATCGCGGTGTTAAGTTTTGTCTTAACAGTTTAATTGGTAATACTTTAAGTCTGAAGGAACTGCTGGATCAGGGTTACGGTGCCGTTTTTTTGGGTAGCGGAGCTGGCTTGCCAAATTTCTTAAATATTCCCGGTGAAAACCTAACCGGCATCTATAGCGCCAATGAGTTTTTAACCAGAGTAAATCTTTTACAAGCCGGTAGCGAAGAATTTGATACTCCGATTTATCGCCCGCGAAAAACCGTTGTAGTCGGCGGCGGGAATGTCGCCATGGATGCTGCTCGGGTAGCTAAGCGTTTAGGTAGTGAAGTTACGGTGGTCTATCGACGTACGATGGCTGAACTACCGGCGCGTCAAGAAGAAGTTGAACATGCGCTGGAGGAAGAAATAGTCTTTGCCTTATTACAGAATCCGAAAGAAATATTAGCCGATGAAAACTACCAAATCCGGGGTTTGATAGTTGAAATTATGGAGTTAGGCGCAGCGGATGAAAGTGGTAGAAGACGGCCTTTGCCGACGGGGAAAACCACGGAAATAAGTTGCGATTGTTTGATTGTGGCTGTCGGTACTACACCCAACCCTTTATTGAAAAAGACTAATGAAAAACTCGAGGTTAACAAATGGGGGGCTTTTGTGGTTGATGAAAATATGCAAACCTCGCTACCACGAGTTTATGCCGGTGGTGATGCTGTCAGTGGAGCAGCGACAGTAATATCGGCAATGGGTGCCGGGAAGAAGGCTGCTGCTGCCATAATTGCATTGTTAAAGTAGTAATATTGCTCTTACCTAGCTTTGACACTTAAAGAAGGATGATTATGAAAAAAACACTAATGGTTGCCCTGGCTTGTCTATTGCTTAGTGGCTGTATTTATGACTTTTTACCTTATTATTTCGATGATTACGGTTATGAAGAAACAGATTACAACGAGTTGTATTGTTTTGACTTTCTGGCAACGCAAGCTGAGGTCGAAGAAACAAACGCTAAAATAGAACGGATATTAAGAAAGACCGGGCAACAAAATCCCCAAATAATTAAACGGACTTTAGGGTTTTCTTTAGAAATAACGAAGAAAAGCAGAATCGATATTTACCTTTCTGCCGGAGTTTCTCAGGAATGCTATATCGAGTGCTATGGTGATTTTAGTCAGGGCCTGGCTAATCCGGATTTTGATTGGGATTTCATTTGTGAAGTAATAAATGTGGTTGCTGAAAAAACGCTAAAAAAAGAGGAAATCGCCGAGTTTTTTAGTGACAATAATAAACAGTATAGCGCTAAGCGCAGTCGGATTCGGGAGTTGTCGGAATACTACGGAAAAGTTTTGGACTACAAAACTAAAGATGATTTTTCCGTTTCCGGTAAATCTTTTAAGCTGATTATCTTCGAAAATGAAAAGATGGACGATTTTCTTCTACTGAGAATAAAAACAAAAAAATCTAGTGCTGATCTTGCGATGTTTGAAGAGATGACAAAACTTAGCGATAAAAAAGCCTATAAACTGGCGGGCATCAGGTATTTTGTTGAATATCGTCAACAAACTGCAGACCACAGTTACCTGTCTTATAGCATTGACTATTTCCAGGACAGTTTTGACTTCATTCTTCAACAAACCAGTATTATAAACAGCTATGAGGAGACGCTGGTCAATATTGATGTTGACTTATTGGCAACAATCATCAACAGTGTCAAAGCTAAAACAACGACGGCGGAAGAGTTAAGAGCATATATCGTCAACGAATGTGACCGGCAGTCTGACGACCACTCCCTTGATTTCTTTGATTACTATTACTACGATGATTACCTGAATGAATTGAGCGTCAGCTATCGTATTGCCGGTGGTAGCGAAACACTGTACATACAGCTCTTTATCGAGAAATAGTTAAGGACTTATCTAGGAACTTTGTGACCACCAACAAGTGAATTTTGGCTCGGGTTTTTCCTTGGGGAAAAATGCGCTATAATACTATATAAACAAAGGATGAAAAATGGCGAGCGAGAATCAAATCACTAAAGCGATGTTTGACAGTGAAATACGCTTATATCTCGCTAAAAGCGAGAGTTTAGAATTAATCGAGCGAGCGTATCAGTACTCTGAAGAAAAACACAATCATCAAAAAAGAAATAGCGGTGAACCTTACTTTATTCATCCTTTAAACGTGGCTTATACTTTAGCTACTTTAAGAGTCGGCCCAAAAACGCTTTGTGCCGGTTTACTGCACGATTGTATTGAAGACTGCGGAATAACTATCAATGATTTAGAAAACGATTTTGATCAAGAAATCGCAACTTTAGTAGAAGCGGTTTCGAAAATAAAAAATTTAAAATTTGATGATGAAAAAGAATATTTAGCCAGCAATCACCGCAAGATCTTTATTGCCATGGCTAAAGATATCAGAGTGATTCTTATCAAGTTAGTCGACCGTTTGCACAATATGCGGACTTTAGAGTACCAGGAACCGGAGAAAAGAATAAAAACCGCGACGGAAACTTTGGAAGTTTACGCCCCGATTGCTCATCGTTTAGGTATCAGTGAAATCAAAAACGAGCTGGAAGATTTAAGTTTCTTCTACCTAGAAAGAGATAAGTATGATGAAATAAAGCATTTGGTCGAAAAGAAAAAATCAGAGCGCCAAGAAAGCAATAATCGCATGATTTCAGAAATCAGCGAATTGTTGCAAGAGCAGAAGATTCAATTCAAAATCTTTGGACGCTCTAAGCACTTTTATAGCATCTATCGCAAGATGACACAAAAAGGCAAGCGCTTTGAAGAAATATTGGATCTGCAGGCAATTCGGATACTGACAAAAACCGAGTTGAGTTGTTACGAAATTTTGGGTTACATTCATGCCAAATACACGGTAATTCCGGGTCGTTTGAAAGATTATATTGCCATGCCCAAAGTCAACATGTATCAATCTTTACATACTACGATCATCGGGGAAGATGGCGAAGTTTATGAAATTCAAATCAGAACCGAAGAGATGGATGCCATTGCGGAACAAGGGGTAGCTGCTCATTGGCGCTACAAAGAGGGACGGCGTTACAATGCCGCTAAGGAACAAAAAGAAATCGAAGAGCGCTTGTCGTGGTTTAAAGACATGAGTTTGATGACCGAAGACATTGATGATGATGCTAAAGAGTTTATGGGGGTTTTGAAGCGCGATCTCTTTGAAGCTAATATCTATGTGATGACGCCCAAAGGCCGGGTTATCGATTTGCCAAACGGGGCGACACCAATTGATTTTGCTTACCGCATTCACACCGATGTTGGGCATAAGACTTCCGGTGCTATCGTCAACGGAACCATGGTGCCATTAAATACCGCCTTAAAAACCGGAGACATCGTTCAAATAAAAACCAACAACAACAGTGTCGGCCCCAGCGAAGATTGGCTAAAAATAGTAAAGAGCAGTCATGCCCGTAATAAAATCCGCAGTTTCTTCCAAAAGAAAGAAATGGAAAGAAAATCGGAGTATGTACCTAAGGGTGAACAGTTACTTAAGGAAGAGCTGGCTAAGCATAAGCTGGATGAAGCTACGTATTTCGACAAAGAAAAATTGGAGAAAATCTACAGTAATTTCTCTTTGACAAATTATCAGGATTTGATGTACGCCTTAGCTACCAAGTCATTAAGTGCCCAAGCGGTAGTCGAAAAGCTCTACAATAAAAAAAATATTTTCGCTATTTCGCGAATTTTCAATCCGGCGAAAAAGGTCAAAACAAAAAACAGTAAATCAGCGATAAAAGTTGCCGGGATTGCTTCCATGAAATCGATGTTAGCCAATTGTTGTAACCCGGTCTATGGCGATGAGATCGTCGGTTACATTACCAAAGGTGCCGGGGTTAAAGTCCACCGTAACGATTGCCCTAATATCATCAAAGAAAAACAACGTTTGATTGCGGTATATTGGGATGATTTAGCGGACGAGAAACAACGCTATGAAACCAGAATTATCGTCTACAGTAGTGACCGCAGTTATTTATTGAGTGATTTAGTCAATGTGGTTTCTCAATGTCAAGCCGGTTTGGTTGAAGTAAACTCCAAGGTCAATGACGACAGCTTAACGGCGATTACTACAATGACGGTGACCGTAGAAAATAGCGAACACTTGCGCAATGTGCTGGCTAACTTACGTAAAGTCAACAGTGTCACCGAAGTAGCCAGGCTTGCGAGTTGAGAATTTTAGTGCTAAAATCTAGTAAACCGATGATTGAAAAAGAATTTAGTTGACCCTACAGCGAGGAAACACAAGGTGCGAGTTTCCGGAAGTGACTAAATGGTAGACCTTCAATCGGCGTTATCTTGAAATGCAGTAGGGATAAACGTAACTTGGCGTTAACAAGACCGAGTATAAACCAAGGTGGTACCACGCAAAAGCGTCCTGCGGGAGGCTTTTTTTACTAAGGGGGAGGATTATGGCGAACTATCAGATGCCCAAGGGCACCCAAGATGTATTTGGCAATGAAATTGAAAAATGGCATTACTTAGAAGCCCTGATACGTGATTTTACGGCGCTTTATGATTACACCGAGCATCGAACTCCGGTATTTGAACATACTGAAGTGTATAAACGGGAGAATGACAGCTCGGATCTGGTAAATAAAGAGATGTATACTTTTATGGATTACGG
>CAZUQA010000008.1:0-33592 GCA_964622375.1 uncultured Erysipelotrichaceae bacterium
TTTATGTCCATTTTTTGGATGCAGATGATTGGGTAGAAGAGGGCGCTTATAAAAAGTGGTATGCCTGCGCTAAAGAAAGAGAAGCTGATATTTGTTGGTGTCTTAATTACTATTACGACAATGAAAGTGGAGAATTGGCAAGCAAGGCCAAGAATCCTCACATGCCGTATATCAGCGAAAGCAACTTAAGTGAAAACCCGGAATATTTCTTATACAATGCGGTGGTTGCTTGGAATAAAATATATCGGCGTACATACTTGTTGGAAAATGCTATCTACTTTGATGACCTATTGTGTGCTAATGATCGTTTCTTCTATTTTAAAAATCTACTTTTTGCCAAGAAAATTGTCATTGTTCAGGATCACTGGATAACTTACCGCCTAAAAAACGCAACTTCAGTAATTGGCACTACGCGCTTGCAGAATTATCATTGTCATTTTTCTTCCTTTGAAAAAACCTGGGAAATGTATAGTAAAGAAAATAGTGAGATTAAAAAAGCGGTATTGAACGCTTTTATCATTGATTTTTTTCACTTCTATCAACATGCTCAAGGCGGTGAATTTGAGCAACAAGTAAAAGAGCAACTGAGTAAATATCTCAAGACCCTGGACTTATCACTTTTTGGCGCTGATCTAGAAAATCAAAAGTGGTATGGGGAGTTTCTCGCTCTTACCGCAACAAAGGATAGTGCAGCGGTGCTAAAGACCAAGCAAGTCGAAGCGCTTAATGAGCGAAAGGGTAAAACAAAGCAGTCACAAAGTCGACGCCCTGAGTCCATAAACCGGATCAAGCGTTTTGTCAGCTTTCCGCTGAGAAAACTAAAGGGGGCTATAAGATGTCTAAGCCAACACGGCTGGCGCTATACGGCGACTTATGCCGTAGCCAAAGCTACTAAATACGCTAAAATGTTGATAAACCCGGCAATTTTAGAGCATGATAATTCTTGGGGGTTAACAAAAAGCGCCCGGGCTATCCGCATTATTGTTTCTCTTACTTCCTTTCCTGCCAGAATACAATTTGTGCACAAAGCCATTGAAACCATATTGCAACAAACGCTAAAGCCGGATATGGTAATACTCTGGTTAGCTGATGAACAATTTCCAAAGCGAGAAAAGCAATTGCCAAGCCAACTGCTGCAATTGAAAAAACGGGGATTGACCATTCGCTGGTGTCAAGATTGGAAATCTTATAAGAAGCTAATACCGACCTTAAAGGAATATCCGGATGATATTATTGTTACCGCCGATGATGATGCTTATTATAGTAAGAATTGGTTAGAAGGCCTTTACAATTCATATAGCAAAGAAAAAGCCCAATTTATCCATTGCCACCGCATTACAAAACTGTTTTATGTTGATGGGGAATGGCATACCATCTGGGGCGGCCTTTCTTTTTATTCCCAACCGACTTACTTGCATAAATTAGTCGGACTGGGTGGGGTATTATACCCACCCCACTGTTTGCACGATGATGTGATAGATGATGCTTTGTTTACCAAGCTGGCTTTGACCAATGATGATCTCTGGTTTTGGTTTATGGCAATAAGAAACAATTACAAAATTAAAATAGTTGAGAACAATCTGCCGGCACCAAAAGCAATAAAAGAAAGCCGGGAAAGCCCGGCTTTGACGGACATTAATGATTGCGAGGCTGGGCTATTTTGGCAGGATTTTGAAAATCTGCTGGCATATTATCCCAAGGTTGCCGATAAACTGGAAAAGGAATATTGCTTAATGCGCCAAATTGAGCAACTTGAAAAAGTAGCGGAACAAGACAAAACCCAGGAGTACTACCGGAATTTAGATTCCAGTTTCTATCCGGCAGCAATAATGCTTTGGTATTATCAAACTACCGGGAAATATCTTAACCTCGACAATTTACGAACCTTTAATGAGAAAATTCAAGGCGTAAAGCTTTGTGGCAATAAGCCAATAATGACGCTGCTTTCCGACAAATATCAAGTGCGAAGTTGGGTGGAAAAGAGAATCGGAGCGGAATACCTTGTACCATTGTTAGGGGTATGGAAGTCCTTTGATGCTATTGACTTTTCTGTATTACCACCACAATTTGTCCTAAAGGCTAATCATGGCTGTGGTTGGAATATAATTGTTACAGACAAGGAAAAGTTTAACATTGCGGAAACAAGAGCCAATTTTGCTGAATGGTTAAAAACAAATTTTGCCTTTACAAATGGTTTCGAACTACAATATCGGGATATTGCACCCCTGATAATTGCTGAAGAATATTTATGCAATAAAGGTAGTGAGCTGTTTGATTACAAAGTATTCTGTTTTAAGGGGAAAGCCCGTTATATTATGTTTTTAGCAAATCGCCAGCGCGGTTTAAAAATGGCGTTTTTTGATACAGCCTGGAAAAGACAGAAATTTGTTTATTCCTATCCATTATATAGAAAACCGGTACCAAAACCTAAATGCCTAAAGGAAATGATAGCACTTGCCGAAAAACTGAGTGTGGACTTTGCCCAGGTGCGGGTGGATTTTTATATCACTAACAACAATAAAATAAAGTTTGGTGAATTGACTTTTACTTCAGCATCCGGGTCTGGTGATTGGCGACCGGAAGAAAGTGATTTGTTCTTAGGCACTTTGTTCTAAGAGTTTCCAGTACAATTTGATAAAGCATAACAAGATTGTTATAAAAACTTTCAGATAAAAGTGAATTAAGAAAACAGAAGCACTTTCTTGTTGCTAAGGGCGTGTTACAATATTTGTAATGAATTATTTTGGGATAGATGGGACATGATTTTGCGTGAAGAAAAGGGAGTAAGCAATCAATTGAAGGATGGAGATTACAAATTTCTTCCCTTCTTTTCTTTAGGAAACAGCTTCATGACAATTCCGCTACATAAGCTGGAATATGGCTTAAAGTGCATCAGCGATCACGGATTGATTTATACCGGGAAACTCTTGTTAGAAAAACTAAGGCAGCGCTGGGATATTGGTGATAAAAAAGCTGGAGTACAATGGGCTGACTGCCGTTGTGATTTTACTGTCGGAGCTAAGGAAGAAACGGCTAAGCCCGATATTATTGTGGCATTGGCTGGTGATTATGCCAGCATAAAGAGAATAAACATCACAATAAAATCCCTACAAAATCAGGCACTAAAAGCGGACAAGATTATTCTCTGGTTAATGAAAAATGATTTTCCGCAAGGACAGTCCGCTCTACCAAAGAAACTAAGGCAATTAATCGACCATGGATTGTCGCTAATCTGGTGTGAAAGTTTCGAAGTTAGTAATTCTCTGGCTACATTATTTAGCGCTTATCCGCATAGTATCATTGTTGTAGCAGCAAAAAACATGTATTACTCGCAGAGTTGGCTCGCCAACTTGATTACAACTTACAACAGAGAAAATGGTAATTTTGTCTGTTGCTATACGGGATTTGGGCTAAAAAAAATCACAGCTAAGGAATTTGAAATAGAACCCGGGGCTTACTACTATCCAAGTTATCTCAATGTTCCTTTTTGCTGTAGCGGGGTAGTTTTTCCGCAAAACTTTACAATTTTTCTGCAAAAAGAGGCAGCGGAGCTAAAAACCGGGGATGGCGGTTCTGCAAACATAGCACTTTGGTTGCTGGCACTAGCCAAACCAAGCAAAATTCTCGCCATCAAGGAATATTGGGCTGCTGAGTTATATGACAGAGAAAAGAAAGAGCTCTTTGAAACGCTGGGATCCCTGGAATTTTCCGAGAAACTCGGGTTTAGCGATAAAAGTCGACAAACAAATTTACCCGATAATCTGGCTACTCTACTGCTGAAAGAAAGTAAGCTTATGGAACAAATTGCCGAAGCCCGTCAAGTAGCCGACCAGAACAAGGATGAGAGCTACTATAGCCATTTAGCTAGCTCAAGCTATTTACCGGAATTATTACTTTGGTATCAGCGGCAGACCAATGAATTTCTCGACCTCGACCAACCGCAAAGCCTCCATGAAAAAACCCAGTGGCTTAAGCTTTATGATAGTACCGAGCTGAAAACCCAGTTAGCGGACAAGTATCGGGTAAGAGACTGGGTTGCGGAAAAAGTTGGGGCTCAGTATTTAGTTCCCCTGCTGGGGGTTTGGTCGAGTTTTTCCGCCATAAATTTTGCTGATTTGCCGGATAAATTTGTACTAAAGACAAATCATGGGAGCACTTGGAATATAATAGTCACAGATAAATCACAACTTGATTTAGTGGTGGCGCAAGAAAAAATAGAGGGCTGGCTTAAAAGGAATTTTGCCTTTGTCAATGGCTTGGAGCTCCATTATAAGAACATCAAACCACTGGTACTGGCTGAAAGCTACATTGAAAACAGCCTCATTGAGTATCGGTTTTATTGTTTTGCTGGGCAGCCCAAGTACATTTGGTTGGATGGGGAGCGCAACTCTAACTACCATGTCAGTGTTTTCGACCTGCAATGGAATTATCTACCGGATTTCGTTGATTTTAAAGCGCCGGCTTCTTTACCGGAAAAGCCAAAAAAACTTCAAGAAATGCTAGATATTGTTACGGTTCTCTGCGCCGAATTTGCCCATGTTAGAGTAGATTTATATTATGTTGAGGAGAAGATTTATTTCGGCGAGATGACTTTCACGCAAAATAGCGGCATTAGAAAAAAAATTACCAAGAAGTACGCTAGAATAATGGGCGACTTAATTACTTTACCAACAAAAAATGTCGGGAAAGATACGGCAATTAATTAAGCTTAAACGCTTTACCAGCTTTAGAAGCTCAGAATTTTGTCAGGGAAAAGGGTATTCATTGGCGTAACTAGCTAAGCCCATTGGAATATAACGGGAATAATATGAAAATTGTCGCAGTAACTTCGTACCGCTTTGACAAGGATTACCTCAACGACTATAAGAAAAACTTAGTTGGTTTAGTTGATGATTACATTATTGAGTATGACGAGCAGGGGGTATTTTTCCTGGATGAAGGCAGACAACGAAAAAAACTGATTGATCTGGCTAGCAGCAAAGGCGCTGATTGGGTCATAGTAATGGATCCTGATGAGAGGCTGGAGCAAGATGCGCCAAAAAGGCTAAAAGAATTAGTTAATAACCTCAAAGGCAAAAAAGCTCTGATTCAGGTTAACTTAAGAGAACTTTATACCAAAAAGCACTATCGGGTTGATGGTTTATGGAATCAGAAAAAACGCATTATTGCTTTTCCTTTACTGCCGGATAATATTTATTCTGATAACAAACTACATCCGCGTCGGCAACCCTTAAATGAAGATTTTAAACTTGTTGTTACCGATATTAATCTCTATCATTTGAAACAGATAAACCCGAAACTCAGAAAACAAAGGAAAGATTTGTATAATAAACTAGATCCACAGCACATCTATCAGGATATCGGTTACGATTATCTTGATGATGAAACCGGCTTAGAATTGCAGGAAATTCCGGTTAATAGAATGTATCGACCAAAATATCGCAAGTATAAAATTGATAAAGAAATATTCACTTTATAAGAATGCGCCGGATACTTCATGATGGCTAAAGAATGAAATGTAATCTTATTTGAAAATTTCGGCATAATTAATGCTACTATAGTAACGGAAAATAAGATGAAAAAAAGGTCGTCACTATTAGCTATCAATCGCTATTTAGGAACAATCCTAATTGCCGGACTGTTTCTATATATTTGGACGGAAGTCTATAGCCGCAATATAATTTCACCGATTTATTGGAAAGGTAATGTATTGTTTCTTTTGCTTTATCTGCTAGTGTTTTCCGCATTCTGTGAGATGTACGGTGGCTACGATATCGGGCATCGCCAATTGAATGAGGTAGTATTCGCGAATTTTTTAGCACTGTTGATTACTAATTTTTTAGTATTCATCATTTCTTCTTTAATCGCTCGCCGCATGTTAGGGATGGGGGTATATACACTTTTAAGTTTAGGACAGATGTTAGTGATTCTATTATGGGCTTATTCCGCTAACAAAATCTATTTTATTTTGAGTGGAAGTAGGAAGCTGCTGTTGGTCACTGACCAAGGGCAACAAGAAAACCGCTTGAAAAACAAATTTGATGGTATTCCGCAAAAATATACAATTGCCGAAGTGATAAGTGCGAACACGGATTTAGCGCAGATTAAAACACTATTGCCCTCTTATGATGGCATCATATTACAAGGAGTCAAGGAGAGTGCAAAACGCGAGATAGTAAATTACTGTTTTTACCATAATATTTTTCTTTATATCTATCCTGAGGCAAGTGACATCTTGACACGAGCTTCGGAGATTATTGTAGTTGGAGATATGCCGGTTTTCTATTTTCATAATCGCTATATTTATCGCCAAATAGTGAAACGGTCTTTGGATATAGTAATTGCTGTCAGCCTGTTGCTAGTAAGTTTACCTATTTTGTTTATCGCGATGCTGGCTATTTTTCTTGAAGATCAAGGGCAAATTATCTATTCACAAAAAAGAGTGGGGCAGCATGGCAAAGAATTCACACTATACAAATTTAGAAGCATGATTAAAAATTCAGAAACCGGAGTAGCCCTGCTATCCCGGAAAAATGATGAACGGGTTACCAAAGTCGGAGCTGTGCTCAGAAGGTTTCATATTGATGAACTGCCACAATTATTTAATATCCTACGGGGTGATATGTCACTTGTCGGTCCGCGACCTGAAAGACCGGAGCTGATCGCCCACTATAAAAAAACAATACCGGAATATGATTTTCGCCTAAAAGTCCAAGCCGGTTTAACGGGCTATGCTCAAGTTATCGGGAAATATAACACCAGCCCGGAAGACAAACTTAAGCTGGATCTATTGTATATTGAAAACTATTCTTTCATTATGGATTTAAAAATCATCCTTTTAACGATAAAAGCAATATTTACCAAGTCAAGTACGGAAGGATTTGATTAATCGGGTTCATCGTCCGGATCGCTACTGCTATCACCACCGGGCTT
Organism: uncultured Erysipelotrichaceae bacterium; assembly: GCA_964622375.1. GTDB lineage: Bacteria > Bacillota_I > Bacilli_A > Erysipelotrichales > Erysipelotrichaceae > CAZUQA01. The sequence goes on from CAZUQA010000008.1 coordinate 6,934, forward strand.
GGTCTTCGGCTTGTCGGATTTGACGTTTTGCTTAATTCCTTCCGGCAGGGTAATTACTTCCGGCTTTTTACCGGCCATGATATCGGCGATATTGAGTTTAGCAGCTTCCAGTTGATTAGGAAAGTTGATGTTCATAGTATAAACACTGTATTTCGACAGTAATGCACTGATCTTTTTAACTAATTGGCCTTGAATAGCTTGTGAATGGACATCCCAAGATGCAAAATCCGAAAGCTGCATTTTAATCAAAGCTGAGATTTGTTCCGGCGTAATATTGGTTTCGTAGACGGAAGAAAGCGACTCAATTAAAGCTTTGGACTTCGCCAGAGTACTGGGTTGCAGTGCTTTCTTTAACAAAGCCTTGATGACAAGCAATTGGTGAAGGTTTCTGTCCATATCACCATTTTTCAAACTCTTTCTTTCTCTGACGAATTGTAGAGCTTGTTGGCCGTTGAGCGTAATCAGTCCTTCCTGGTAAGTGTTTTTCGGGGGAAAGGAAAAGGTGAAAGTATAAGGATTATCGACGGTAATACCGCCGAGGGTGTCAACGATAGTGATTAAGGAAGTAAAATTGATTTTGATATAGAAATCGATTTGTATATCAAGGTGTTGTTCCAAAGATTTCATTGAACAACTTACCCCACTCGGCTTGCGCCAACCGGCAGCTGAGGTGTGTGTAAGTTTATCATAGACATTATTCCAGCAGGGCACTTTTAAATAAGTGTCGCGCGGTAAAGAGGTGATTAAAAGCTGTTTGGTTTTTGGGTTTATTGTTAAAATCAAATTGACATCAGAACGATAGGTACTATTCAGTTTACCGTAGCTATCGGTACCGGATATATAGATATTGAATGCTTCTTCGGTCACCCGGGTATCACTTGTCATGTCAGTTAGATCATACTCAATTACGACTTCATACACTTTTTTGGTCTTATAAGGTAATTCTTCATACTTTGCATCATTTTGTAGAACTTCGATATAACCGGCGTTGATTAAAAGAAAGCGACATTTTTTGTTCAATAAAGCATCAGTCGCAAAAGCGATGTCCTCATATTCGACTAACTGCAAAGTCTTTTGAAATTCGTTTTCGATGAATTTTATCGCATAATCTTGATTGTCCAGATCATCGCTATTTTGAAAAGCTATTTGGGCGGTGAAAATCTCCGCTGGTGAAGTCAAGGGATCATCTTCTAAAGCTAAAATCACAATATTGCTGGTGCCGGTTTTTGGGGTATTGCTAAACATCCGGAAAATAGTGATATCGATCTCTCTAATACCCAAAGGAATGACAACTAGACTCAAAGAGGTAACACTGATGAAAAGGTTTCTTAAAAAAGGAGCTACAATGCTTTTTTTTGCCAACCAAATAAGGTACAGAGAAATAATTAGGACAATCAAGAAAAAAAGCGTAGCTATAATAACGTAGAGAGTCGGGAAAAAACTAATTGAAATAACCAATAGTATGGAAACGATGGTAGCCGTAGATAATAGTAAACTAACAATGATTTTGAACAGTCTTTTGTTCAGTTCCTTTGAACCGAGTTTCATAATAGCATTATACAATAATGGCAATTTAATTGAAATAATGGTAAAAATTATCGTTTAGTAAAAAAATGACTATTAGGAATTTACGATTGCTTTACGGAAAATACCGACTGAAACTAAAGCACGAGATCGCTGTAGTTATTTGCGCGCTGCTGCTAGTTTATAAGTCGAGTTAAGTTAGAGGTCTAGTCTTGAAGAAAAGAGAACGGAATTTAGCCCATATTGATAAACATTAATAACATTAGATAATAATGTATTTCTTATCGTAACGAAGTAAATAATAACTATTAAGAAAAATAACCAGATTTCCTGAGAAAAATAGAGAAAAACCCAGGTTTTAGTAGCAGCAAAATCTTGGTTGCGTGCTAGCTTAATTTTCATACAATATTTACTAACGTGTTTTTATATGCTACCTTATACTAGGTGTGCAAAAACTAAAGCACAGTTAAAGGGAATAAAACAACAACAGCAGGGCTAATGGGGTAAAAGAAAAGGTAGTAAAATGAAAAAACAAATTATCATTTCTCTTAATGTTCTTATCATATTTTGTAGCATGATCGGCTGCAAAAATAAAGAAAAGCAGGGCCCATATTTTATCGGCATCGTTACCGGGACAGTCAGTAGCAGTGAAGATGAACTGCGAGCTGCCGAGTTTTTTATGGACCGCTATGGAAAATATGAAGAAGGTGGCATAGTAAAGCATTCTACTTACCCCGATAACTATTCCCAAGAAATTGAAACGACGATTAGTACAATTAAGAGTTTTGCCGATGATCCGCAGTGCAAAGCGATTATCGTCGTCCCGGCTGTTCCGGGGACCGCCGCTGCTTTCGCGGAAATTAAGAAAACTAGGCCGGAAATATTACTATTTTCCGCTTTCTCGCACGAAGATTGGCGGGTGTCAACTCAAAGTGTAGATTTACAGCTTGGTATGAATAATGTAGCCCGAGGCTATCTAATGATGCAAGTCGCTAAAAAATTAGGAGCCAAGAATTTCGTCCAAATATCTCCGCCTTATAGCTTGGGCATAGAAAGCATTTCCCGACGTATGGCGGTTATGAAACAGGTAGGTGAGGAGTTAGGTATCACCTTTAGTCTAGAAATTTCACCGGATCCGCGGCTTGATGGCGTACCCTCAGCTCAACAGTTCATTATCGAACAAATGCCGATTTGGGTGGAAAGATACGGAAAGGAAACAGTCTTTTATACAACCTTGGAGTGTCAAACCGAACCGTTATTACGTCAAGTCGCCGATTTAGGAGCATTTTTCATTGAGGCTGATCTGCCGGGACCCCTTAACGGCTATCCCGGAGCCTTTGGTGTCGAGTTAAAGGATGTGGCGGGAAATTGGCCGGCTATTTTACAGAGAGTTGAAGAAGCTGTAGTCGCATACGGTGGCGGCGGAAGAATGGGCACTTGGGCTTATTCTGTAAATTATACGGCAGTCGTTGCTTTAGCAGAATTGGCTAAACGTACTATCGACGGAGAAGCTGATTATAAAAACCAAGAAGATTTAATCGCTTGTTTCTCCGAATATTCGGCAGCGGATACTTGGAAAGCGGCATTTTTTATCTATGTTGATGGAACGGTGATTCAAAACTATCGCGTTGTATATCAAGATACTTATATATTTGGTTTAGGTTCCCAAAAAACCATTGACGAAGAGGTTCCCCAGAAGTATTACACTATAAAGTAAAAAAGTAGTTATCAATGCTATTTAAATAGTTAAAAAGCTCAAGAAGCCTACAACCTGATGTTTTTAGTTTCTGTTATAAACTCAAATAAATCAAAGATGAGTAATTGGAGAAAAATGGTAGATAGAAAATTCAGTATAGCTCGAAGATGGTCAAACCAGGTACTAAAGAAATATGCACCCTACTTTTCTGGTTCCGTTGTCAACGTTTCAGCGAAGCTGGATTTTGACAGAGTTGATATGAATTATCGTGAGTATTTCACCAATGCCCGTTCTTATCAAATAACAAACCATGATGTCTATGAAAGTGAAGCCCAGATAAGGCAAAACGAGATAAAACTCGATTTGGAAGAAGAGCTCAGAGAAGAACTTATTGCCGGTTTTGATGTTGTGTTCAATCATACCACCTTGGAACATATATTCCATGTAGAAAAAGCTTTCAGCAACCTTTGCCGTTTGGCTAAGGAAGCGGTCATTGTCGTTGTTCCTTTCAGTCAACAACAACATGTCGCAGCAACTTATTATGACTATTGGCGCTTTACGCCATACAGCTTGGAAAGAATGTTCGAAGACAATGGTTTCACTTTAGTTGTTACAGAGTACAATGATAGTTTTAATGGTGCTATCTACCTATTAGGAATTGGTATTAGAGATGATAAACTAGCTGATTATCCGTTGTTTACCAAAGTCAATCTTAAGGAGAAAAGAAAGCCGCCGGGCCGACTAATCGGCGCTACACTTACGGAAGTGATAAAACACCTGAGGTCCCGATGGAAGAAATAGAAAACTGTAAAATTAGTATAGTCGTTCACGCCAGTAGTGACGACGCCAACTTGAGAAATTGCCTAGCTTCTGTTGCCAACCAAAAAATGCCAGCTATCGAGGTAATATGTCTCATTGATGCCAGGGCGGAAAATAGTTTGGCAGTAAGTGCGGAGTTTCGCAACAAAGGCTTAAATATCCAAGTTATTAAAACGCTGGCTAATGATTTAGGGAAGACCTTAAATCAAAGCATAGCTCAGTCTCAAGGTGAGTACCTTCATTTTTTAACAACGGATTGCCGTTTACTAGGGGATTGCTATGAACTCTGGTATGCGTTTGCCAAAGAACATGGGGTTGAGGTCTGTGCCAGTCTGGCAGAAGAAGCCAGTGGAGTCTCAAGTCTGGCGGCTTCTTATTTTTTTCCAGCGGGTTTAGAAGAATACCCTGAGTATTTTGTCACTAATGAAAACATACTGAACTATCTGTTATTTAATAAAGAGTTTTTGCTGGAGCATAGTGTTATGTTTGATGAGTTGCGCTTTAGCAGCAAACTCTCCTTTCATTACCAAGCTTTACTACAAGCCGAAAGAATTTATTTTATAAAGGAGTGCTTCATTGCTTGTGGTTGTCGTAACAAAGAAAAACCGGCTTTTAACAACAAGATAGAAGCCCTAAATGATAACATCACGGCTTTTAGGAAAATCAGCAAAATAACAAATTTTCTTAATCAAGCAGCCAAAAAAGTAATTCTGAACAAGCTCATTACTGAAGCTTTAGCTTCTTACCATAGTTTGGAAGCAACGGCTGATAATGAGTTGCTAAGCGAGCAAATAGCCGACTTTTTTTCTGACTTGGATCTGACGGTGTTTAGTACGGAAGAAATAATGAGCTATCCTTGGTATGGAGAATTTATAAAGCTTTTGCCAAGGGCTGATAAAACCACTAAAAGAAGGACCTTAACACCAGAAGAATATCATCTTGATAAAGGATTGATCTATTTCCAACAATTAAAGAAAGAAGCAACAGAAAAGGAAGAGTGGCGAAAGGCGTATACTGATTTACTAAAAAAATACCAAGTAAAAGAACAAAGGCTCAGTGATATTGAAAGCTCAAACACTTGGAAACTGGCAAGATGGCTTACTTATCCCTGGCGTAAAATACAGGAGTTCGGCAAAAAACAAAAGCCGGCAAAGTTGCCTAAAACAAAAGAAGAGCGCATAATCATTTCGCTGTTGGCTTGTGCTGCAGCTGGGGATGAGCTATATGCAACGCTTCAAAGTCTCTTGGAGCAAAGCTTAAAAGCGGACTTGATAATACTGGGGCTGCCGTTAGATCACTACCCCAACAAAAAAGCGAGCCTGCCACCTAAACTACAGGAACTGGAAGGCAATAAGCTTGTCATCAAATACATCGAGCAATATAAGGGTTACAACGAACTGTTACCGGAGTTAAGTGAGTACCAAGAAGATATCATAGTTACAGCAAAGAGTGGTTATAAATATCCCAAGAACTGGTTGGAGCTTTTATATCAATCATATAAAAAAGAAAGTGCTTTGTTTATTCATTGTCACGAAATTACTAAAATATTTTACTGTAACAGTCAGTGGTATTTTCTTAGGGACAATCTTTTTGCCTATAGTCAACCAAGCTATCTAATGCAACCGAGCAATAAAAGCGGTTGCCTTTACCCGCCAAAGTCTTTACCTTCCGCTGTTTTTACTGGTGAAGTAAATGATGAATTGGAGCTGGACAACGCCGATTTATGGTTTTGGCTAATGGCACTAAAGAATAATGTCAAAATAAAATTGGTGGAAAATACTGTTGTGCCAATATGCATTGATCGCTTAAAACGGAGTGACGATGCTGCTAAGTTCGATTTTACGAAACAGCGAGCGCTATTTTTGAAAGTCTTAGATTATTTTCCGGAACTTGAAGCGAAGTTAGTTGAAGAACAACAACTATGCCATAGCATACAAGAAGCAGAAAAAGTTACGATGAACAAGAAAAATGCCGCTTACTATGAGAAACAGGAAATAGCAGCCTATCCTGCCGAGTTGTTGCTTTGGTATCACAGTCAGACAAAAGAACACTTAAATCTTGACAAGCCGCAAACCTACCATGAGAAAATGCAGTGGTTAAAACTATATGACAGTACCGAACTAAAAACTCGACTTGCTGATAAGTATCTGGTGCGCCAATGGGTGGCTGAAAAAATCGGAGAACAACATCTCATCCCCTTATTTGGGGTATGGGATAGCTTTGAAGCGATAGATTTTTCGCTGTTACCCAACGAGTTTTACCTTAAAGCTAATCATGGCTGTAAATGGAATATTTATGTTAGCGACAAAGCAACTTTTGATAAAGCTGAGGCTAAAAAGAAATTTGATATTTGGTTAGCGAGCAATTATGCTTTTCGTTACGGCTTCCAATTGCATTACTACAACATCCCACCAAAAATAATAGCCGAGCAATACTTGGGTGATAGTAACTCCTGGCAGGAATTCAAATTTTTCTGTTGTGATGGTGAGCCGCGTTTTATCCAAGTTTATTCTTACCAGGAAGGCAAGAGCCAAGTCCATGTTTTTGATTTAGCTTGGAATTACTTAGCGGATTTTCTTTTGGCACCAGCTTCCGGTAAAATTCCCAAGAAGCCGGCGTTACTTGAGGAAATTATCAGCTTGGCAACAATTCTGTGCCAAGGGTTCCCCACTGTGCGAGTGGACTTCTATGTTTTAGCTGACAAAATATATTTCGGTGAAATGACATTCACCAGTGGTAGCGGAATTAGATCGCTGACAGCCGCCCATTATTCCCGGCAAATGGGCAATTGGATAAACTTGCCAGAACCAAGTGAGTTTAAAAAACTTAGGTAAACAAAAAATGAAAGATGGTGTGAAAATCTCAATCATTGTAGCGGCATATAACGCTGCTGCTTCGTTAAGTGCCTGTCTTGAAAGTGCGATAAATCAAACCTTAGCCAATATCGAAATTCTTGTAGTTGACGATGGTTCAACGGACAACAGTTTAGCTATTATGTTACAGTACGCAAAAAATGACCAAAGAATTAAAGTACAACAGAACCCAACAAACCGCTCGATTCTTCAAAGCCGAAAAAGCGGGGTAGAATTGGCGAGAGGGGAATATATCATGTTCCTTGATGCTGATGATACTTTGCAACCTCTTGCTTGTGAAAAATTAGCCGCTGTTATGGATGAGGTTGATGTCGATATTTTACAGTTTGGTGTGAATTTGATCATTAATCCGGAAACCACAGAAACAAGCCAGACTTTTATCAGAAAACATGTTGAGCCCTATCCCGGTTACATTTGGGGAAAAGCGGTGTTTGAAGACTGCTTTAAATCAGGAAAATATGGATTTTCTCTAGTCAACAAAATTATTAAAACAAGATTATGCAAATTGGCTTTCGCTGAAACACGTTTGGAATATTGTTCAATGGCTGATGATTTGTATACCTATTTCATTTTATCCTGGTATGGCAAGTCATATTTAGGTAGGGAGAACAAATACTATAACTATAACTTTGGTACAGGAATAAGCACTGCAAAAGGTCAGAAAACTTTAGCGGACTTCCGAAAGTTTTGTCTACAAAGTGAAGTCGCAAGGGCCTGTCGGGATTTCCTGGTTCGCCACAAAAAAGAAAAAAAATATCGCAACATTTGGAAAAGTATCGATAGAAGACTATTAAAAAATTGTGTCTTAAGCTGGCTTAATGATATTGCTGATAGTGAAGGGGCAGAAGCTTTTGATATATTGGTGGATAGTTGGGGTTGTAATAAAGTCATGTTTTTTTTGCAATACAATTTACTCAACCGCTTACCAGATATCATAGAAAAAAGTCAGGGCGCTAATACTTTCGATCATCAAGCCTGCGACATTAATTTGGTTCCATATGGCTTACGAAAACACTATGGTTTAGTGAAAGCAAGTGACACGATTACTCCTACGGGTTTCAATAAACTCATCCCCATAGTTATGGCTCTTAATGACAACTATGTTAGCTATGCCGGAGTAGCAATTACTTCAATAATAAAAAATTGCTCACCCCAAAACTACTATCGTCTCTATATCATGCATACCGATATAAGCGTGCCTCATATTACCATGTTAGAAAAAATTACAACTTCGAACTGCGAAGTAAAATGCCGGAATATTTCCGGAATGATTCAAGAAAATGAGGCTTTACTATTTGATAAAGGTTATTTTTCCAAGGAAGCGCTATTTCGTTTTTACAGTGCTCGTCTTTTTTCGGATTTTGATTTTGTCATCTATTTAGATGCTGATATTATTGTGGAAGCCGATATTGCCGAGATAATTCCACCCGCCCTGGATAATAAGCTCATGGCTGCGGTGAGAAACCCTTTATCAGAAGTTAGGGCAGAAAGCATTAAGCGCGATTTTGCTTTGACAACAGATGATTATTTTAACAGTGGAGTTTTAGTCATTAACATTAGAAAATGGCTGGAAGAAAACATCGAAGAAAAGTGTTTTGCTTTCCTAAAAGTAGTAGAGAAAGAAAAATTGGTTTGTCCGGACCAGGATATACTCTGTATGGTGGGGAAGGGCCGGGTGTACTTTTTGGACTATTCTTGGAATTACCTCTGGCATTTTGCTCTGGGATCTGAAGAACTTAGGCAACTGTATAAAGCAGTTATTGAAGAGGTAGGCGAACAATACAAAATTATCCATTATACCTCACGGAAAAAACCATGGGATCACCCGGATTTGCCGCTTGCTCAGAATTTTTGGAAATACGCAAAAAGTTCAGTTTTCTACCAAGAAATCTTAGCGCAACAAGATTTTAGAGTGCAAGAGAAAAAACTTCTGACAAAACTAATAAGACGCGGAAGCAAGACAGGGAGTTGGGCGTTTGCTAAACTGCGGGGCGGCTATAGGTGTGTAAAAGAGCATGGTTTATCATATACTCTACCATATGCTTTGCTTAAGTTGCGTCGACAGTTTACCAGAAAAAATTAATTATTCACTAAACAAAGCCGTTTTTCATATTTCAATTTCGAAACTTCCCAAAAAGTAAAATGATTGAGAAAGTTATTAGGAATTTTGAAATTCTTAAAGTGAGTATTTCAATTATTATTACATGATACACTGAGGTAAAATGAAAGAGAGAACAACAATTGCATCACTTATACTTGTTTTGATTATTGTAGTATTATTCATAATTTTGGTGTCAACTAACGCTACGTTTACTAAAAAAAACGGAAAGGAGTATCCACTCAAATATGTTGATCTTAAAGATAACAATGAGTATCTTATCTGCAGAGTCCAATCAACTGCAGAAAGAATAGTTTTTGAGGTTGTGACTGATACTCGGCAGATAAAAGAGAACAAAGAAAGTTTCTTCATTGATCATAATGCTTATGACATTGAAGCTTTTTCAAGATACTATACAGTATACAAGAATAAAAAAGAAATCTATTTTGTAAGTAATAACAATAAAGATGGAGTAAGGAAAGAAGAGATTGGCAGTCTTAAATTTTATGAAGTAAATGAAATGCAGTATATGCTGTTAACTGGGTCTGTTTTGATTGAAGAAGATGATAACTATACGATAATATATGACGATAGAAACAAGGAGTATATATTGTATGTGAATCAAGGAAACAAGCAGGATTTACGTACTGTTCAAAGAGTTACGCAAAAAAAGGTGTTGAGCAATATAGAGCTTAGGTATTTAGACAAAGATACGCTAGAGATTGTTGTATATCATGATGTGGAAAATGCCAAGGTGAAAGGGATATTACATCTGATTGAGATTTATAAAATACCAGATAACACTATTGAAACTATTTATTTTCGCTTACTGGGGACTAATGATTAGCTCAATATTCTGAGACTGGCACCTGACTTGTGTGTCCAAGTGGAGGAGAAGAATTTGATGTGATTCCTGAAGAGTTTGTAACTGCTGCTGATGCTAGAAAACACTTTGCGGATACATATGGGAAAGAATCATATAAGGCAAAAAAAGAATATGGAGTTACTATTTATTCATATATAAACTCTAAAGGGATTAGAGTGTACAGCTATAATCTAGTCAGAGTGGGAAAAGGCACTGGTGGGACTTTTTGTCCACAACAACAAATGGAGCTACCAAAAGGATATTATGTTAAATGTGTGATTCACACGCATGCAGGGTATAGTTACGAAAAAGATTATTCTAAAGCAGATAAAACTGCTTCGAACAACATGGGAGTTGATTGGTATTTACTATTGGATAATGGGGAAATACTGCCAGCGTATAAACCCAACACTTGGGAAGAACCTCTATATAATGAGTACAACCTAAAGTAATTCGCAATGTGAAAGGAAGAAAATTAAAATGAAGAAAAAGATGATACTGATGATTACATTTTTAATAGTGATTGTTTTAGTATTAACATTCTCATTAACAAAAAAGAAAGAAAACGAATTATCACCAGTGAGGGTAATTATTGATAACTTTGGCTGGGTAAACTTCGTAGAAGAACCAGCCATAGATGATATGCTCATCAAGGTTGGAGAAGAGACAGTTGTATGGAGATATGAAGACTTCGATATGCTAAAGTTGAAAATACTTGAAGTGAAAGAAGAGACTATACTAGTAGAATTCTATTTACTTACTGCTTTGTATCCAGAGACAGTGTATTCAAGTGAAGCTAAGAAACTCAGGTTTTGGATTGACAAAATAGAAGTATATATTGATGAAATACCAAAAAATACATGCTATGCAATAAAGACAATGACTGCGGATAGTGGCATGGTTGTTTATTTGACATTTGATATTGAAGAAGGTAAAAAGCATCTGACATGTGGACACGGCAAATTGCTATTGGCATGGTATGAAGACGAGGAGATAAGAATCGGGATAGTAAAGGACAAACGAATTAAGGTTTCCGAAGATAGTATTCCAAAAGTGATTGAAAACAACATGACTGTTGATGAAATACTAGACTATTTTCTGGCACATGACTGTAGAGATTGTTTTGACATATTAATAATCGAAGATGCTAAAGATAGAGAAAAAAGAGCGTTAAGGTTTCCATCAATTGAAGAATATATACAGATTAAGGAGTTATTCCCTATGCTTCCCTATTGTCACTAGTCTGCTGTAATTATATCAAGATTTTGCTGCAAATGAATTTAATCATGCAACGTCATCCCGAGTTCATTTATTGCGAATAAAAACTTCGCAAAAGGACAATGTCAGAGAGTTTCTCCAATAACTGGTCATAGTGGGCTTTACCGATAAAACCGGAGATGAGATAAGCCTTGAATATGATGAAAGAGGAAACATAGTCAGAGTAAGTAATATCGCCAATCAAGCTTTCTTGTTTGACTACCAACAGTATCAAGGCTTATCAAATCAAAGTGATTTACTTAAAACCTTAACTTTACCGAATGGTCAGAAATATAACTATAAGTACAATAGTGAAAATCAGTTAATCGAAGTAGAAACCAAAATAACAAATTCAGCCACTGAAAGTTTACCGGTACTAAGAAGTCAAAAACAACAGTACGGCTATAATAATGAAGATTTACTGTGCAGTATTAAGGATCCGGAAACTGTGGCTAATAATACAGTTAATGGTGACTTGGTTATTGAGTATGACGATAAAGTACGACCCACGGTAATCAAACTGCCTAAAGTAAGTGGGGAAGCTAACAGGTCAGAGACTCACTTTAGTTATGAAGATATCGGGATGAATACGGCGCCGAAACGGAGCCACCGCGTCGCTAAAATAGAGCCAATCACGGCGCCGCTTCAGAGCCGTGATGTATGATCCCAATAGAATATATAAAGGAATAAAAGATGAAAAAAATGAAAACACCAAAGCGTACCCAAGTATGATGGCTATCAATTGATACAAGACAACTTTATCCGGGATTACCTCATTGCCTTCCTTATGAGAGTTTACTGAACCAAGAATAACTGTAATGATAACTTATTGTATGTAAACCGATATCGCTAATTTGGAAAAAGAGAGAGAAATTCAATTTTTATGTTTTTCCTATTATTCTATGAAACGGTATTAGTAAAAAAAGCCATGATATAATAAACACATGAGGATATTTTATGGATTATAAGACGCTGTTGTATTACTTTTTTCAGGGTTGTTGTAGCACGGCTTACGATTATTTTGGTGCCCACTTAGAAAGCGGGGGTGTCAATTTCCGGGTGTTTGCTCCGGCTGCGAAAAACGTTCAGGTAAGTGGTGATTTTAGCGATTGGCAACCACAGTGGATGACTAAGGATGATAACGGAGTCTTTTCTTTCTTTGCTGCTGATTGTGGGGCAGGGAGCAAGTACAAATATCATGTTGAAGGAGCGGACAGAGTTTGGCGCGAGAAAACCGATCCTTATGGCTTTTATACGGAAATTCGACCAAAAAACGCCAGTATCGTCTATGATCTTTCTAGTTATCAGTGGCAAGATGAAAGTTGGCTGGCTCAGCGAGAAAAAAATTTTGATAAACCGCTAAACATTTACGAAGTCAATCCGGGATCCTGGAAGAAACACGCTAATGGTAATTGGTACAGTTATAATGAATTGGTTGAACACTTGTTGCCTTATGTCAAAGAACAAGGTTACACCCATATAGAATTGATGCCTTTAACCGAGTATCCTTTTGACGGCTCTTGGGGTTATCAAGCCAGTGGCTATTTCAGCGCTACTTCACGTTACGGAACACCACAGGAGTTGATGGCTTTTATCGATAAATGCCATCAAAATGCTATCGGAGTAATCGGCGATTTTGTGGCGGTTCACTTTGTAAAAGACAGCTTTGGCTTAGGACGTTTCGACGGGAGTCCACTTTATGAATATCCCCAAGCTAAAGATGCTAACAGCGAGTGGGGGACGCTGAATTTTGATCTGGGTAAAGAAGAAGTTCGCAGCTTCATGATTTCCGCTGTCAACTTCTGGTTGGACAAATATCACTTTGATGGTTTACGTTTTGATGCAGTATCTAATTTGATCTATTACAGCGGGAACAAACAAAGAGGGGTTAATCAAGGAGCTTTGGATTTTATTAGACGCTTAAACAGTTTGGTTCAAGAAAAGTTTCCCGGGGTAATGTTGATTGCGGAAGATTCCAGCGACTTTCCCGCAGTAACGGCAAAGGTAGCGGAGGGCGGTCTAGGCTTTGACTACAAGTGGGATATGGGTTGGATGAATGACACTCTCAAGTACTATAAAGCGGATCCACTGTATCGCAAAGCCATGCATAATATGTTAAGTTTCTCAATGGCGTATTTCTTTAGCGAAAGATACTTATTGCCTTTTTCTCATGATGAGGTGGTACACGGAAAAAAGGCAATAATTGATAAAATGTATGGCAATTATGATCAGAAGCTAGCGCAAGTAAAGAATCTCTATCTCTACCAATACACGCATCCCGGCAAGAAACTTAACTTTATGGGTAATGAAATCGGACATTTTAGGGAATGGGATGAGAATAAAGAAATGGATTGGTTCTTATTAAAGTATCCGGTTCATCAAATGCTGCAACGTTTTACTCGTGATTTAAACCATATCTATCTCCATCATCCGGCACTTTATAAAAACGATTATAACGAGTATGGCTTTCAATGGTTAGAAGCTGATAACAGCAGGCAGTCAATCTACATCTACCGGCGGCAGTACGAAAATGAGGCCATGGTTGTTGTATTAAACATGTTAGATAACAGCTATGAGGAATATGAAATTGGGGTACCTTATAGTGGTAAGTACCTGGAATTGATTAACTCGGAGAAAGATATTTACGGGGGTTGCAACATGGGCAATTATCAACCCTTAAAATCCTACAAAAAGAATATCCATCATCAACAACAAGCCATCAAGATAAGAATAGCTCCTTTTTCTGCAATGATTTTCTTAAAAATCAGCGATAATTAGCCATAAAAAACAACAGTTCATCACAAAAAGTATAATTATTTATTTTTATATATAATTGTATTATTTTGCTTTTAATATCTTTTTAAATAAAAGGCTTGCTTTATCATAAATAAAGTAGTTTAATATACTCAACAGATTGTTAGTACCCAATATTCGATATTTAGTTCATTATCAAGGAAAATAATTTAAAAATGGGGGTTTTTCTATGATTAACAAATTGTGGAAGAGTAAACGCCGATTTGTTGTACTGGTCTTATGTATGACGGTCCTGTGTACAAGTCTGCTTTTTGGCACCAAGAAAGTTAAGGCAGCAACAAACTTAACCGTCAAAGATGGCTTAGGTTATGTTTTTGTTTTTAAGTTTCTAACAACAGCCGGGCAAGAGCGTTACATAACCATCGATTGCCTAAGCAACAGCCAAAAATCGACAACGGACTATGATCCGGACATATATCCACCGGGAGCTATCGGCATCGGGGATACTTTGCTTTATGTAATAATAACCCGCAAGAGTGATGGGTTAACCAAAATTATGTTACCGGAAGCTATCGGCCATATTTCCGATAAAACCAAAATGGTGGTTTCTGATGGGACCATGACTAAAACCGGGACTTTTACCAAGAACTCAGGTTCTATCAACTTTACTTTTAGGGGTTTTGGCAGCGGAGGTTTGGAACAGACATCATTCATCACGATTAACAAAGAGTGGTTGGGTGGTCCGGGCATTACGCCATTGTATTTTACTCTTATTGGAACGACGGCTTTCGGTACAGTTACTAGACAAGTACCGGCTAATACGGAAATTGTGGTTTTCAATGGCGAGTATACGGTTTTTGAAGGACATATACCTAATTATCGTTTAATCGATATTGCTATTGATACCGAGACTCAGGTTGGTGCTATTACTGTCAATTTCAGCGCGCGCCAGGCAAATATTATCGCGAATGATGGAACTTATGAAGTCACCTATACTAATCAATATAACGATCACACAGAACAGTATGACAGTATCGATTTTCTGGCTTATAAAGAAGCGCTGGATGCCAGCACTCATGCCCCGGTGTCAATGACAGTTGGGCAATTCGGTTTTACGGTGCGGGGCGGAGCGGCTAACGGTCCCTTGGTAGCGGTTGGCAGTAATGTTACAACAGTTAGCGGGTCGTTAGTTGATTTCAGTCCGACAGTCTACTTCTTTGAGGATTTGTTTGATTTAACCACCATTACTACCCCGGGTACCTATACTCAAACTTTTGAATATTATATTGAGGAAGATGCGGTACCAAGCCGTTGGAGTAAATGTGGTAGTTTATATCGGGTAGAAGTTGATGTTGAAATCGTAGTTATAGAAAACAGTAATCTCGATTTAGAAATAGCTTCCTTAACGGCTACACCGTATTTCTACAGAGTGCAAGTCGGTTCGGAACTTGCGATTAATCCGACCGATGTTATATTCACTAATTACTTTAATGCGCCCACCGGTCATACAGTTGAACCTTTGGCATTATCCGGAGTTAAGTATGCCGAAAACAACCATGGCTTATCCCGGGTGATAGTTGCCGGTGAATTTGATTTCCGGCTGTCCAGTGTTGATAATCCGAGTGAAGTTTACACTGTCAGTAGCGGAGCCAGTCTGGCTAAACTAAAGGGAACGGTGACCGTCAATGAAGCTGAGTTTAACTTTCCGGAGCTGGACTTTGATCATTTAGGCTTCTACCGTTATACTGTCAGCGAGATAAACGGTGGCGATCCTGATTGGCTCTATGATAATAGCATCTATGATGTTTATGTTTGGGTCCGCGATACCGGTGAAGTTGATGGCAGTAATAGAGCTATTTGGGTGGTTGATGTTGAAGTATTCCTTGGTGGTGAATTATTGGAAGATGATGAAGTTATTACTTTCAATAACATACTCCGGGAAGATGATGAACCACCGGTGACCGGTGACAGTTACAGCCGGATGCTAATCAGTAGCGGAATAATGCTGATGGCAACAGGCTTGATCGTGGTAACGCGGCGAAAAGGCAAGAAAACTAATTAATACAAGATAAGCTAACAAAACCATCGTTGAAAAGCGGTGGTTTTATTATCGCTTAAGCTTAATGGATATTTACTATTTATGTGCGCTGGGTTAGAATTATTAAGGCGCAAAAGCGCGGAGGTTGCATGTTCAAAAACAAAAAGGAATTCATCGCTACTTTCAAAACTCGGATTGTAGAAAAATACGGACGAACAATTGAAGAAGCTCATATCACGGAAAAATATATGGTTTTAGGTGAAATGGTCAGAGATTACGCTTCGATAAATTGGAAAGACAGTAAAAGAAAGATTGCTGCTAAACAACAAAAGATGATGTTCTATTTTTCCATGGAATTCCTTATTGGCCGGTTATTGACTAACAATCTGATGAATTTAGGCATCTATGATTTGGTCAAGGAAGCGCTAGCTGAGCTGGATATTGATATCAACAGACTCGAAGAAATGGAAAGTGATGCCGGTTTGGGCAACGGTGGTTTGGGACGTTTGGCGGCTTGTTTTCTAGATTCTTTGGCTGCTCTCAAACTACCGGGCCATGGCAACACCATCCGCTATGAATATGGTTTGTTCAAACAGTTAATTCAAAACGGTTATCAAGTTGAAGTGCCGGATCAATGGCTGGCTTTGGGGAATATCTGGGAAGTGCGTAAACCCAAACATGCGGTTGAAGTAAAATTCTGGGGGCGCATCGACATGAGTAAAGATGAAAATGGGAATGTCATCTGTCGTCATGTGGATTGTGAACATGTGAAAGCGATACCCTATGATATGCCGATTGTCGGCGCTGACACTCGGGTTACCAACAGCCTGCGACTTTGGCAGCCGGTAGCAAGTGAGACATTACCGAAGAACAAGGATTTCCGAGTTTACTTAAGTGAGATAAATGCCATTTGTCAAAATGTCTACCCTGATGATTCTACTGATGAAGGTAAATTGTTACGGGTTAAGCAGGAATACTTTTTAGCTTCATCCAGTATTCAAGCGATGATAAAAGCTCATCTGCGGACTTATAAAACTTTGGATAATTTTGCCGAAAAAAACATTATTCAGCTTAACGATACGCATCCGGTATTAGCTATTCCCGAATTAATGCGTTGCTTGATGGATGAACATAATTATGATTGGCAACACGCTTGGGCTATTGTCAGTAAATGCTTTGCCTACACCAATCACACCATTATGCGGGAAGCTTTGGAAAAATGGCCGATACAAATGATTCAGCGCTTGTTGCCGCGGATTTATATGATCATTGAGGAGATTAACTACCGCTATAAGAAACAACTGAAGGCTGAGCATTTAAGCGAGGAAGAAATTGAGGATATGTTGGTCATCCGCGATTATCAGGTACATATGGCTAACTTGGCTATCATCACTTCAATCAGTGTCAATGGAGTTGCGGCTTTACATACCGCAATACTCAAGACGCAAGTTTTTGTGAATTACTATAAAGCCATGCCGGAGAAGTTCAACAACAAAACCAATGGTATCAGCCACCGCCGCTGGTTGCTTTATTCCAACCCCCAATTGCGGCAACTATTGGATCAAACTATCGGCAGGGAGTACCACAAAAACCCTCAGGCTTTAGAGAAGCTCATGGCTTATGTGCATGACGAAAAAGTGCAGCAAGCTTTTTGGGAAGTAAAAAGACAAAGAAAGATGATTTTGGCAGCTTATGTAAAAAAGGAATTAGGACTGGAACTCAACCTTGATGCTATTTTCGATGTGCAAGCTAAGAGATTACATGCCTATAAAAGGCAACTGATGAATGTCTTCTATATTATTTATCTCTATCAAAAATTCATCAAGGATGAAAACTTCACTTGGCCGGCTCATACTTTCCTGTTTGCTGCTAAAGCTGCGCCTTCCTATCATTTTGCTAAAGCCGTCATCAAGTTGATCAATGAAGTCAGTCGCGTAATCAATAATGATGCAAGAATCAGTAAATACCTCCAAGTTATCTTTTTGCCTAACTACCAGGTCAGCTTAGCTGAGATATTGCTGAATGCCGCCGATATTTCTCAACAGATATCAACGGCCGGTAAGGAAGCCAGTGGCACCGGCAATATGAAGTTCATGATGAACGGCGCTATTACTTTGGGGACTTTAGATGGGGCTAATGTTGAAATTGATGAGTTGGTAGGTCGAGACAACGATGTCATTTTTGGTTTGAGCGAAGAGGAAGTACGGGCAGTTTTAGCCACCGATTATTCTGCTTGGCAACAATACAATAGCGACCCTGATTTAAAAGCTGTGGTGGATAGTTTAATAGATGGCAGCTGGGGCAACAGCAATGATTTCCAGGTAATCTATGATGATTTGTTGTACAACAATGACGAATATCTGGTTCTGAAAGATTTTCACGCTTATGCCAAGGCTCAAGAAAAAATTGTCAGCTTATATCAAGATAAGACCACTTGGGCGAGTATGGCTTTGGTCAACATCGCAAAGTCCGGTTTCTTTTCTTCCGATCGTACGGTCAGACAATATGCTGAAGATATTTGGAAAATTGAAGAAATCAAACTGTAATACCGTTATGATATGACCGGCAATGCGTTATAATTAAAAGGTAAGCGATGAGAAAAACCAGAGATTTTGAAGCCTATATCGATGATTATCAGTTAATCACAGTCTATCTGCACAAGAATTACTATGCGGGCAATAGTGATTTTTTTATCTTAAGCCATACTTCAAACCCTAATGAAAACTGTCGGGTGCTTAGCTGTAACGACAGTGGTGAAGAATATCGGAAGTACAGTTTACAAGTTGAAAATGAAATAGTTATTGGGGAGAGCTATGAGATAATTGATAGCCATAATAATCATTATCCTTTGTTTTATGGCACCATCACTAAGAAACCACGCTTCGATGAGGAAAACGGGTATTATGGCGCTGATCAGGGAGTCACTTATAACAATGACGAAAGTAGCTTTGTCTTATGGTCACCTACTTCTAAAGCGGTAATACTGAGACTGGTAAAAGGAAAAAGAATTCATTATTTCCGTTTACCTAAAGAAGAACGCGGCATTTTTCGTAAAACCATCAAAGGCAACTGGGATGGCTGTAAGTATCAATATTTGCTGGCCAGCCAAGGTCAGTGGGTGGATTTAGTTGATCCTTATGCTTCAAGCTTGAGTGCCAACAGTGAATATGGGGTAGTTATTAACCCGGCAAAAACTGATGTTGACTTAGGGGGGAGAATCCAAGTTGAAGAATATGTTAAGCAGATTATCTATGAAGTTTCAGTACGCGATATCAGCAGCGACCCTAATGCCAATGTGAAATTTCCCAGGAAATACTTAGGTTTGGCGGAAAGCGGCAGTGAATATCAAGGCTATCCGACGGCTTTAGATTACATTACTGATTTAGGTATTACGATGCTGCAGTTATTGCCGGTCCATGACTTTGGTTCAGTCAACGAGCTCAAACTTGATGAGTTCTATAATTGGGGTTACGACCCCACCCACTATTTGGCTTTAGAAGGCGGGTATGCTACTAATCCTGATGATGGCTACAGTAGAATTTTAGAGTTTAAAGCTTTAATCAAAGCCTTACATCAACGCAATATCGCTGTGAGTTTGGATTTGGTTTATAATCATGTTCATTTTATTGAAGGGGATAATCTCTTTAAGGTCGTGCCTAATTATTTCTTTAGAATGAGTGATGAAGCTGAACTGTCAAATGGCTCTTATTGTGGTAACGAATTTGATTCACAAAGCATCATGGGCAGAAAATACTTACTGAATTGTTGTTTACACTGGATTAAAGAATATGACATCGATGCTTTCCGCTTTGATTTGATGGGGCTGATTGACAATGAGACGATGAATTTGATTGTTGAAGAAGCCAGAAAAATTAAAGCGGGCTTCATGATTTATGGCGAAGGATGGGATATGCCGACATTGATGGCTGATGCGATGAAGACGACAATTGCCAATAACCTGAAAACTCCGGAAATTGCTTTCTTTAGCGACCGCTTTCGTGATGTAGTAAAAGGCAGCACCATCAAAGGTCAGGAGGCACTTTGTGGTTATGGCAGTGGTGATGTCAGTAAGATCGAAATGATGAAAAATGTTCTGACCGCCGGTATTGTCGCGTATGGCCTTTACCCTTATGTTTCTAATCCCAATCAAATGCTCAACTATGTCGAATGCCATGATAATCAAACCCTATGGGATAAGCTACAAATTTGTTGTGAGAAAGAAAGTAAAGAACAACTTTTGGCGCGGCAGAAACTGATAACTGCCTGTGTGCTGTTAGCTCAGGGCGTTCCTTTTCTGCACTGTGGGCAGGAGTTTTGTCGCACAAAAAACTTTGAAGCTAACACTTACAACTTAGACGATGAAATCAACAAGGTGGATTATCAAAGGATGATTGACTACCGTGCCGTAGTAAACTATACCAAAGACATTATTCAATTAAGAAAAGACTATCACCAGTTTAGTTTGTGTGATAAAAGCGTCATCGAAAAACAAGTCAGTTTTGAGAATTTAGCTTTTGGCATCCTGTTATATCGTATAAGCGATGGAAAAGAAACAATCGATTGTTTTATCAACCCGACCTGTGAAATGCTAAACTATGAGTATGATGCTGAAGTATGGTTATTGGCGAATGAAGCCGGCTACTTGAAAAATGAATTTTGTCAAAGAATTATTACGGTTAATCCTTTAACGGTGGTGGTAATAAGAAATGAAAAATAACTATTTAGTATTTCGTCTGTTGCCGGATAGTGACTTATATGAAGGTATCTGGCAACAGTGTCAGAAACATCAAATAAAGGCAGGAAGTATTGTCAGTGCTGTAGGTTGCCTTAAACATTTGGTAATTAGAACGGCTGATGGAGTAACGATTTACCAAGAGCAAAATGATTTCGAAGTTACTTCTTTGTCAGGGACCATCAGTCAAGACGGCATGCATGTCCATATTCAAGTTTGTGACAATGAGTTGCGCAGTTTTGGTGGTCATTTAAAAGAAGGGACAATGGTCAATACCACAATGGAAATAGTGATATTAAATTTAGAGAAGGAGTATCAACTTAGCCGGGAAGCTGACGCGACAACCGGCTATGACGAACTGGAGGTGCAAGAAAAATGAAAAGGGCACTGGTATTAGGTGGCGGTGGCGCAAAAGGCGCTTACCAATGCGGCGTATGGCGTTGTTTGCGGGAGAAGCATCAAAATTTTGATTTGGTTGTAGGCACTTCCATCGGCGCCCTTAACGGAGCGATGGTCGTACAAAACAAATATCAAGAGTGTTTGGATCTTTGGGAAAACATCAATGTTGATATGGTTTTAAATAATGGTGTTAATCTAAAATTTAATTTTGAGGTGATGATGGGTCAAAAGGACAAGTTTGTCCCAATGTTGCAGACAGCTGCCAAAAAGAAGGGGATGGACACTGCACCATTACATGAATTGATTAAGAAAACCGTTGATTATAAAAAGATTAAAAAAAGCAAAAAGGATTTCTATGTGATGACGGTAGAAGTTCCGAATTTCGTACCTTACCAAATTAATGTTAAAGATTTAAGTGCTGAAAAAATGGTGGATTTTTTGATGGCATCAGCCTCCTGTTTCCCGGCTTTTCCGATTAAACATATTGAAGATAAGAAATATGTCGATGGGGGCTATTTTGACAATTTGCCGATCAACACAGCTATTGAGCAAAAAGCAGATGAGATCATTGCGGTCAACTTAAAATCGCCGGGATTGACAAGAAAACCACGACCCAATAACAAAGTGATAAAAATAATTGAGCCTTATTGGAGTCTGGGCGGTCTTTTAAATTTTGATAGTGAGGTGGCTAAACGCAATATCATTTTAGGTTACTATGATGCTAAAAAACTCTTTGGTGACTATCGGGGGTTTGCCTATACTTTCAAGGCTAATGCCAGATATCTAAAGAAATTGTTAACGGTTTTTGAAGAAAAAATTGCGACGATAAATGAACAATCGACCAATAGGTTATTAGGAAAAATTGCTTTTGAGTTAAATGATGCCGATTACAAGTTACTGACTTTCAATGAGCGTAAATATAGTGATGAAGATTGTCTTTTGCGTTTAATCGAGAGAATAATGGAACTAATGGACTACAGTCCGGAAGAATTATACAATATTAAAAAAGTTGGAAGAGATATTGCCGACAGCATCAAGTCGGTGGAAAAGATGGATGTTAAAAAATGGCTTAAACGTTTTATGAAAAATCCGGCAATTACCATTAAAGAGTTTGAAGCCAAGAATTTGATTTTTAGTTTAGCTGAGGAAATTGATAGTCTTGATAGTAGTGTACTAGCCATGTTTTATAAAGTGTTCCCCAGTGAATGTTTAACCGGTTTATTGATAAGTTGCTTACCAAAAACTGATTTATAGCTGTTGGCTGTGCGCTGTAAAACCGGTAAAACTATTGTCAAATAAGAGCTTTTATGCTAGTATTTATGAGCGCTTGCCTGAATAGCTCAGCGGTAGAGCAACCGGCTGTTAACCGGTTGGTCACAGGTTCGAATCCTGTTTCAGGCGCCATTTAGATGGCCTGTTGGGGAGGCGGCTTAACACACCGCCCTTTCACGGCGGCATTCACGGGTTCGAATCCCGTACAGGTCACCAAAGCGTATTTAGCCTCAACTGAGTGAGTAAAATCATTGATGGTTGGTGGCTTTTTTATTTCAATTAAATATTCTAATTTGAGCAAAGAGCTAAATAAATAATGATTGCAGTAAAAACAATCTGCTTCATCCTGTCTTAAGTATATTTCCTTTTTATCCATTGAAGACTAATCAGCAAATAAATCAAAATAATTAGCATAAAACCATTTTTGTCCATACAAAGAATCCCTAGTTTTTAGTGGTTTTAAAATTCCCATATCAACAAGCCTATTGATTGCTTTATAACCACCATTACGTGAAAATCCTGTCCATTGAACGATATCTGCTATTCCAACAATGGGCATTTCATAAAGATTATTCAAAATATTTATCGTGCTTTTTGCAGCAGTTTTTCCCAGTGAATATATCTTTTGCATATCAACATCACGTAGATCAACTATATTAGTGCAGGTTGCGATAGCTGATTCTGCAGTTTCAATTATTCCATCAATGAAGAAATCAAGCCATTCATAAAGGTAGCCTTGATGGTAGGCATTAAGTTTATCATAATAGAGTTTTTGATTCTTTTTGAAGTATGAGGAAAGATATAGTATTGGCATACCAAGAAGCTTTTCTCTCCATAGAAACATAGTAATTAGCATTCTGCCGGTTCTACCATTTCCGTCAGTGAAGGGATGGATAGTCTCAAATTGTGAGTGGATAAGTGCAGCTTTAACTAGAATTGGCAAATTATCATTAGCGTGCACGAATTTCTCTAAATCATTTAATGATCTGCGCATTTCCGGAACTGGCGGAGGGACAAAGAAAGCATTACCGGGGTTTGTTCCACCTATCCAGTTTTGTGATGTTCTAAACTCACCAGGGTAGGAAAATTGTGTAGATCTGGCTCCGACCATAAGTTTCTCATGCAACTCACAAATAAATCTTAGAGAGAAGGGGAAGGTTTCAGCCCTTTCTATTCCGTAGTTCAAAGCATCGACATAATGCAATATATCATCAACATCAGAGGGGATGCCGCTACTGGGCTCAATATTATGTTTTTCTATAACGTCCATTAAAGTGGCATTTGTGCCTTCAATTTGACTTGAGCTTGACGCATCTTTGCGGATGAACATCTTTAAGAACCAATCCTTATCAGGTAATCGATCAGCAACACCATCGAGTTTTCCAAGCAAGTGAACGGCTCTTGTATGAGCTAAATTTTGTTCTCTTGACAGGATTATTGGTTTAGTTGGCGGAAAAGGATTAGGGACAAAAGCACTAAAATTGTTTGGTTGTTTTATTAGTTTGCCAATTTCAAAACAGTTCATATCTTTTCTTTGATGTTAACTTATTATCACTTTCAGTTAACATTGTAATAGCGGCGTTTATAAATGTCAACGGTCCAACTAAGGTACCAAATCCTATTTTTACGCAATTTTTAAGCTTTATTTATTGTAAGCTTTATTTAATGCTTTTCCAAAGCGATAATACAATTACTCTAAATACTTCATAGCTCAAAGAAAAGAGACTATTATCAAACGATACGCTTACTAAATATGGTGTTATGAAAAAGGAAAACATCAGGAGGATATTTGTATGTTGGTTTAACAGTTGAAATCATTGATAAGACCATTCTTAGCATTTTTCGTTTTCATGCGTTTCAAAAATATTTGGGAGTTAAAAGAGTACTTAAAAAGAAACAAAAAGAATAGTGGTATCTGTTCAAGTATCTACAGTGTTTACTTTTTCCAAAGAGTAAAGCAACCGGCTGTTAACCGGTTGGTCACGGGTTCGAATCCCGTACAGGGCACCAAAGCGTATTTAGCCTCAACTGAATGAATAAAATCATTAGTGGTTGGTGGCTTTTTTATTTTCAATGACTATTTCTACAAACATTCTAAAACGCTTACAAAAAAACCAAAACGGCTATTCAGGGTGTAATATGCTTAACTTAGTGTAAAGGGGGTAGATATCTAAAAAGCAAAGAAAACATTAGCAATTAAGTGAGACAGTGCTCCAAGAATAACAAAAAGATGCCAAACTAAATGGGCATATTTGAATTGTGAAGCATAGATAACAGCACCAATGGTATAAAACAAACCACCGACAAATATTAATGCCACCAGAATAATGTTAGCCTTATTAAACAATTGCGGAATAATCAGAATTGCTAACCAACCCATAAAAATATAAATAGCCATTGTCAGTTTAGGGCTTGATATTCTAATTAATGATTTGTATAAAATGCCAAAGATAACCATTATCCATTGCAACACAACCAAAGTAATACCAAAGTAACCACCAATAATGCAGAGCCCTAAAGGGGTATAACTGCCGGCGATTGCCACATAAATGAAAATGTGATCTAAGATTCTCGTCACTTCCTTATGTTTAGTATTGTGCTCCATGATGTGATAAATCGTAGATGCTAAAAACATTAAGTTAAGAGATAAAGTAAAAACAATCATGGAAAAAACAAATATCAAATTGTTGGTTTTAATATAGCTATAAACTGCAATCGCTGGCGAAAGAATCATTAATAAAAAAGCTAATGAACCATGTGATGCTGAGTTAGCTAGTTCCTCGCCAAAAGTTAGCTCTCTTTTTGCTTTTTTGATTTTTATTTCTTTTTTCGGAGCTGTCATCATTATCCTGCTCATTTTTATATAATAACACAGAATTGACAGGGAGTAAGGTCATTGGGACAATCTGATATCAAGGCTTTTCAATTTATGATTATCATAAATATTTGGAAACCCAATAATTGGTGACAATGTTTATATAGGAGCCGGTGCAAAAATAATCGGCAATGTCAAGATTGGCAACAATTGTCGTATTGGGGCTAATGTTGTTGTCCATAAAGATGTACCCGATAATTCAGTTGTGGTAACTGCAGAAACAAGAATAATCCAAAAGGAGCATATGGACAACCACTTTGTCATCATGCGGGAAAACGGTAAGAAGGAATACTTCCATGACGGAGCTTTTTATAGTCTTCAAGATTAAGATTAAAAAAATCTTGTAATTACCGGCGAAAATGAGCAATATCCACTTCTGGTTTGGGCTATTTCTTTAGCAGCAGGAGCTCACATTCAGGTGTGATTTCTGTTATACTATAAACTAGTTGTTGCCCCATAGCCAAGCGGTAAGGCAGTGGACTCTGACTCCATCATTCCTAGGTTCGAATCCTAGTGGGGCAGCCATTTTTGAAAGGATTTTATCAATAGTGGAATATTTAGCATTAGCCGAGCTTTTATATCCGGAAGTCACAAAAACTATTTCTGATTATAACGTACTTTACCCACGACGTAATTTAGCTGCAACAGCTGAAGTAGTTAGGTTTGCTCCGAGTCCGACCGGTCGTATCCATTTGGGCAATTTGTTTGCCGCTTTTATTCCTGAGGTTATCGCCCGTCAAAGCAAGGGCGTTTTTATCTTGCGCATTGAAGATACTGACAGTAAAAGAGAAGTAGAAAATGGCGTCGATTTAATACTCGCCGATTTAAATGAATATGACTATAAAATTGATGAAGGCCCAAAGACTGGTGGGAAATATGGTCCTTATATTCAAAGTGAGCGTCGGGAAATCTATGCGGCAGTGGCGAAATATCTAGTTTCAATCGATCGGGCTTATCCTTGTTTTTGTCAGCCGGAAGAATTGGATGAGATGCGCAAGCGACAGGAAAGCACAAAAAGTCGAATCGGCTACTATGGGAAGTATGCCAAGTGTCGGCAATTGTCACTTGATGAGATTAAAAGAAAGCTGGACAATGGCGAAAAATTTGTTCTTCGTTTAAAGAGTCAAGGTGACTTTGACAAGAAAATTGTCTTTGACGACTTAATAAAAGGGAGAATAGCGTTAAATCAAAATGATATCGACCACGTCATCATGAAATCTGACGGCTTACCGCCTTATGGTTTTGCGCATGTCGTGGATGATTATCTGATGGGGGTGACGACCATCATGCGAGATGACTGGTACATTTCCTCAGTACCTTTTCATCTGGAAGTTTGGGAAGCTTGTGGTTTTAAGCAACCGCGCTTTGCCCACATCTTACCGATCTGTGTGAAAGACGGTGAGACGATTCGAAAACTAAGTAAAAGAAAAGATCCCGAAGCAGCGATCAGTTATTAC
>CAZUQA010000009.1:0-12074 GCA_964622375.1 uncultured Erysipelotrichaceae bacterium
TATGATAAAAGATCGGGTGCTTAGGCACAGTTTAGTAAAAGTAAGTGAGTAAAGGAGAAAAAACATGAGTGAAAAAGTGAGTAACAAAGTAATCGGTATCGACTTAGGAACAACGAATTCCTGTGTCGCGGTAATGGAAAATGGTGAAGTAAAAGTGATAACTAATCCGGAAGGTAACCGAACAACAGCTTCGGTTGTCGCTTTTAAGGGCGGAGAAAAGATTGTGGGCGATGCCGCTAAACGTCAGGTGATCACCAACAAGAACAGTGTCATCTCAATTAAAAGAGAGATGGGGACTGATCATAAAGTAACTCTAGAAGGTAAGACTTATACCCCCCAAGAGATTTCAGCGATGATTCTCAGTTATATTAAGTCTTACGCTGAAGAGTATTTAGGTGAAAAGGTAAAACGCGCAGTTATTACCGTTCCGGCTTATTTTAATGATGCCCAAAGACAAGCTACTAAAGACGCCGGAAAAATCGCCGGTTTGGAAGTTGAAAGAATCATCAATGAACCCACAGCCGCGGCTTTAGCCTACGGTATCGATAAAACCGATAAAGAACAAAAAGTGTTGGTATTTGACCTAGGTGGCGGTACCTTCGATGTCTCTATTTTGGAATTAGCTGACGGGACTTTTGAAGTATTAGCAACTGCCGGTAATAATCGTTTAGGCGGCGATGATTTTGATAATGTCATCGTTGACTGGATGGTTGAACTGTTCAAGAAGGAGCAGGGCATCGACCTAACAAAAGATAAGATGGCTTTACAAAGAATGAAAGAAGCTGCTGAAAAGGCGAAGAAAGATCTCTCCGGGGTGGTAGAAACCCAAATCAGTTTGCCTTTCTTGTCAGCTAACAGCGATGGGCCGTTGCACTTTGAACAGAAATTGACGCGGGCAAAATTCGATGAAATGACCAAGTTCCTGGTTGATAAGACTCTGGGCCCGATTCGTCAAGCTTTGAAAGACTCCGGCTTAACGAAGAATGATATCCATCAAGTACTATTGGTTGGTGGTTCAACCAGAATTCCGGCGGTGGTAGAAGCTGTTAAGAACGAGTTAGGAAAAGAACCTAATAAGAGCGTTAATCCGGATGAAGTTGTCGCTATGGGGGCAGCGATTCAAGGCGCGGTTATTGCCGGGGATGTTAGTGATATCCTATTGTTGGATGTTACCCCTTTATCTTTGGGTATTGAAACCATGGGTGGGGTTATGACGGTATTAATCGAAAGAAATACAACGATACCAACCTCCAGATCGCAAATCTTCTCAACGGCAGCTGATAATCAGCCGGCAGTTGACGTCAATGTCTTGCAAGGTGAACGACCGATGGCGGCTGACAATAAGTCCTTAGGTAATTTTAAGTTGGACGGCATTGCGCCGGCGCCTCGTGGTATCCCGCAAATCGAAGTGACTTTCGATATTGATGTTAACGGGATCGTCCAAGTTAGCGCTATCGATAAAGGCACCAATAAAAAACAATCAATTACAATTTCAAATTCCAGTGGTTTGAGTGAGGCGGAAATTGAAAGAATGGTCAAAGAAGCGGAGGAACATAAAGCCGAAGATGAAAAACGTAAAGAAACGGCAGAATTAAAAAATAAAGCTGAACAATTCATCCATCAAATTGACCAAAGTCTCAAAGAGGGAGCAGAAAATATTCCCGAAGATCAAAAAACCGAAGTTATCAAGCTCCGTGATGAACTGCAACAAGCTTTAGATGATGGGGACATGGATACCTTAAAAACTAAATTGGATGCTTTGGAACAAGCCGCTCATCAAATGAGTCAACAGATGTACCAACAACAAGCTACTAACTCAGCAGCTACTGAAGAAAACGACATTAATGATGATAATATCGTCGATGCGGAATTCAGTGAAAAGAGCTAAGGAACGCTTCATTAAAGAAGTTGGATAAACCTCATGGCGAAACGTGATTATTACGAAGTTTTGGGCATTGCGAAAAACGCAACAGAGGATGAGATAAAGAAAGCGTATCGTGCTTTGGCCAAAAAATATCATCCTGATGTCAGTAAAGAAGCTAATGCTGCCGATAAATTTAAAGAGGTGCAGGAAGCCTATGAAGTTTTAAGCGACAGCCAAAAAAGGGCACAGTATGATCAATTCGGCCATGCGGCTTTTGAAAACGGTGGTCAAGGCTATGGCGGTTTCGGTGGTGGTTTTGGCGGCTTTGACGACTTAGGTGATATCTTCAGTTCCTTCTTTGGTGGCGGTTTCAGTGGTAGCAGTAGGCGAAGCGGGCCCCGTAAAGGCCAAGATCGTTTTCTGCAGGTTACCATTGATTTCATGGATGCCGTCTTTGGTAAGGAACTGTCAATTCCTCTGAGTTTTGATGAAGAATGTCCGGATTGTAGCGGAACGGGAGCCTACAGTAAAGATGATTTGCAGAGTTGTAGTAACTGTCATGGTAGCGGTAAGGTTACCAGCCAACAGCGAACAGCTTTTGGGGTTTTCCAACAACAGAGTGTTTGCCCGGTATGTCGTGGTAGCGGAAAAGAAATAAAACGGCAATGTCCCAAGTGTAAAGGGCAGGGCTATCAAAGAAAGAATATTGAAGTCCAACTTAAGGTGCCGGCTGGCATTCAAACCGGACAACAGTTACGGGTAGCCGGAAAAGGTGAAAGAGGCAGTAATGGTGGAACTAACGGCGACTTGTTTGTTGAAGTAGCGGTTAGAAGACACAAAAGTTTTGTCCGTGATGGTCGTAACATTCACATTACCGTACCGATTTCCAATGTCGATGCGGTCTTAGGTTGTAAGATCGATGTCCCGACGGTCTATGGCGATGTTTCTCTGACTATACCTGAGGGTACCCAGCCCAACACTAAATTCCGTTTAAAAGGTAAAGGCATAAAGGATACCAGAACCGGATTAAGCGGTGATCAATATGTCGAGGTAAATATTGAGATTCCCAAGAAACTCACAAGAGAAGAAAAGGAACTATATCAGAGTATCAAAGATAAAAACAAAAACACCAAATCGGTTTTTGACAGATTTAAGGAAACATTTAAGTAACGTAGAGTAGCATTGGCTACTCTTTTTTTCGTGACAGTTGCCGGGAGATTGAATAGAATATGTGTGAATGTTATAATAAAAATAAGGAATGTAATATGGATAAACGAAAAAAGCTCTTGTTGACATTGCTTTGGGGATTACTTATTATTTCAGGTTTTACTACAATTAACGCAGCAAATCTTATCATTGATAATAAATCTTATGCCGAGATTTCAACAGTAACAAGTAAACAGGCAGTGAGTTTGAGTACGACACTACAGAAACCTGCTTTCACTATTGTTGAGGCGGGTTACACTACCATGGAATTGAATTTTTGTGAAGATGAGGCAGCTTCAGGTTATGAGATTTATCGAGCGACTGCAAAAAATGGTAAATTTAAGTTGATAGCATCTGTAAATGCCAAACAGTTTATAGACCGGGGATTAACTTCAAATAAAACTTATTATTACAAAGTGAGAATTTTAGCAGTCGAAGACTCAAAGAAGATTTACAGTTCCTTTTCGACAATCAAATCAAGAAAAACACTTGTTTTGGATAAAGCAACACTGGCAACAAAAGTTGTTGATTTTTGTAGTATTGAGTTGGACTTCTCAACTGTAGCTGATGCTGATGGTTATATGATATATCGTGCAACTGCAAAAAACGGCAAATATAAACATATTGCTACAGTTAGTGAGAATAAATTTGTTGATACCGGTGCTATAACCAATAAGACCTACTTTTATAAAGTTAGGGCCTATAGAGTTGATGACATAATGAACGGGAAAGAGCTTATTGTCTACGGACCCTATTCAAGTATAAAATCAAATAAAGCAAAGTTTGAAACGCCCAAAATTAAAATCGATGAAACTGACCATGACTCTGTCAAAATCAGCTGGGAGGTTATAGAAGGAGCTGAGGGTTACGAAATAGCTAGATATGACAATGTCACTAAGAAGTGGAGGATAGTAAAAACAGTTCCTGCTGCTACCATGGAGTATGTGAATAGTAATTTAGTATCAGGTAGACAGTATCAGTACAAAGTTAGAGCTTTTCGTGTTGTAAATAAAAAGCGAGTTTATAGTGTCTATTCACTGGCACAAAAAACTAAGCCAATGTTACTGGAGCCAACTCTAAATCTTCAGTACTCAAGTATTAGTAATGCTATTGCTTCTTGGAGAGAGATTCCGGGGGCAGAGGGTTATTTGATTTATCGTCGTATTCCAAATTTTTCGAGCGCTTGGCGAAATGAAGCGGTTATTTTTCTAAAAAACCCGAAAAATGGAAGATCATTCGAAAAAATAAATGGTATTTATTATGCTCATGTGGGTGCTGAAGCTGGTTTGGAGGCGGAGTATAAGATAGTAGCTTTTAAAACGGTCAATGGCAAAAGAATATATGGAAAAGAGTCAGAGATTAGGAGAATTGCCGGTTTACCAAAGCAACCAAGTATATTCATTTATTTTCGCAGTGAAGCGAAAGATGACACTCAAGTTTATATTTTTCCGGTCAATCAATTTCTTTTAGAAGACCAAGACTGCAGTTACAGTAGGGTTACGGCAGTCATACGCAATGGCGATGAAGTAATAGGGGATGAATATTCTATTTATCCCAATTATAATGATTATTTAGTTTCATTTCATTTGAGAGTGCAAACTGCTGACTACAATGCTGGTAACAAAATCTCATTTGAAGTGCGAACCTTATCTTATCCTGATTCATCCGGGCTACTGTTTTACAGTAGCGAACCGACTTTCTTTATACCGGCTAATATTGATTTATCCGGATTGGAATATGATTACACTTTGATAATTCATCCCGACCATACTGTTATCG
The DNA here is from genome assembly GCA_964622375.1 of uncultured Erysipelotrichaceae bacterium. Taxonomy (GTDB): domain Bacteria; phylum Bacillota_I; class Bacilli_A; order Erysipelotrichales; family Erysipelotrichaceae; genus CAZUQA01. Next base: position 4,850 of record CAZUQA010000009.1, read on the forward strand.
TACCAGGCAACGCCGTGTTTTTTCCTCGATGAATTAGTTTAGTTATGCCATTTTACGACAATAATGAACACAATCAATGATTGAATTTTTTCCGTGTTTCGGTTTTAGTTTTGTGATTTTATTTACAGCTTCAACAGCAGGTGAGAATTGTCGTAATAGCACTATTTTACGATAAATCTAGGTAATTTTTATAAGATAAGCTATAAAGTATTATAGGAAAGGGGGGTGCAAATGCTGACCTACATTGCCATTGCTGCTGGGATTGTTGCGGTTATTAAAATACTCACTTCGAAAAGAGGTAGGATAAGTATACCCGGCATCAAAATTGGCTGGGGCTAAAGGATAGTAAAACTATCCTTTTTGTGTATATGCTGGTAAAAGAAGTAGCGAAAAACGAAAGGCCGAGAGAGAAAGCCCTCAAGTATGGAATTAAGATTTTAAGTAATCGCGAGTTATTGGCTTTGCTTTTGCGTAGTGGTTTTTCCAATTATTCCAGTTTAGATATAGCCGATGATCTTTTATCAACCCACGGCAGCTTAAACCGTTTGCTCCACTTGGAAATTTCCGAGTTGTGTCAACATCGGGGCATCAAGATAGCCAAGGCTTTGGAATTATTGGCATGTACGGAGCTAGCCAGTCGAATGATGTCAGAAGAGTTGGAAGAATCCGATGTGATATCTTCACCGCAATTGTTGGTTAACTGGTTACGCTTAAAATTTGGTTTTGAGAATCAGGAACAATTTATTGTTGTTTTTCTCAATGTGAAGAATAAGGTTTGTTACCATGAAGTGATATCCAAAGGCGGCTTGGATTCAGCGAGTGTTCATCCCCGGGAAGTCTTTAAACAAGCCATCAGACTGTCTTGCGCTAAAATAATTTGTGTTCATAATCACCCTTCCGGAGATGTAGAGCCATCGCCAACCGATATGGCAGTGACCAAGAGCTTACTGGAGGCTGCTCGGGTACTAAAAATTGATTTGTTGGATCACATCATCATCGGAAGCAGTCGACATTTCAGTTTTAAAGACAATGGCTTATTAAATCTGTAGTTTGAAGATTAGGGGCTGTGCTATAATGAAACTATGAAAAAACTCATGGTTTCTTTTTTAGTTATCGCCTTATTGTTGAGTGGCCTTAGCGGCTGTAAAGCTAAACGTTTGAAAGTCTGCGCTACAGTTTACCCCGTCAAGTATTTACTGGAAAGGTTAGGCGGCACCAGAATTGACAGCTGTCTTTTATCTGACAACAGTCAGATTATTCGTTCGCAGATTTCTGCCACCTACAAAAGCGATGTAAAGGGCGCTAATGCGATTTTCTATGTCAGCGATCTGGAGCCTTTCATGTTTTTGTATCGCAATGAATTTATTCAACAAAACATTGACTTATACGATATTACCATTAATTCGCGTTTATATGATTTTAAACGCTATACCCAAACAATCACTGATGGGGTGAGCAGTTTTAGCGAAAGTGAGTATTATCCGGATGCCCAGGTTTTTGCGATGACTGATATGTATCGTTACGATCCTTATGTCTGGTTAGACCCTATTGCCTATAGCAGTATGGCCAAGACTATCTTGGACTATTTGGTAAAAAATGCTCCTTTAGATAAGGAATTTTTTCAGGAAAATTTCAATCAATTGCAGTTGGAACTGGTAGCTTTGGATGCAGAATTCCAACAACTCAATAACCTCAAAAAGCGACCCAAAGTTATAACCATGACACCAAGCTTCGGCATTTGGCAGAAATCTTTTGGTATTGAGGTCTATCCTATTATTCTTTCGAAATTCGGCGTAATGCCGGATGAAGCCCAGCTAAAGGTTATTAAAGAGCAGCTGTTTTTCCATTCCGTACGTTGTGTTGCTTATGAAAATGGTTTAGATGCTGATATTCTTAAACTGATGGAAGACTTGGTTAAAGAACGCTACGCCAAGCAATTCCCTTTATATAATTTGAGTTTTCTCACGGCGGAACAAATTGCTGAAGGTATAAGCTATTTTGACTTAATGCGTGAAAATCTCGAGAGTCTGAAGTTGATAGCAGAATTGTATGAATAAGACGCTTTTGGTTGATGGCAACTCTGTGCTCTTTCGGGCTTTTTATGCCAGTAATTACGGTAAGCGGATGGTTACCAGTTTTAATGTCAACACCAACGCCGTTTACACTTTTGCGACGATGCTGTTTAAGGCTATTGATGTATTACAACCGGATAGAATCGCTGTGATTTTTGACAGCGGCGTAAAAAGCATACGCAATCAATGGTATCCGGAGTATAAAGGTACCCGGAAAGAAATCGATCCGGATTTATTGGTGCAGATTCCTATAACTTATGAGTTTCTCGATGCTGCCGGTATTTATCGTTATCACAAAGACGGCGTCGAAGCTGATGATATCATCGGGACACTTAGCCACAGTCTAAAAACCGATGAAGTAATGATACTGACCAGCGACAAAGATTTGTTACAGCTGATTAAAGAGAATGTTACGGTTTTTTTGATGAAAACCGGCTTAACGGAGCTGCAAGCCGTAGATGAAGAAGAATTGAAAAGAAGCTGGGGCTTAAGCCCACAACAGATTATTGATTTGAAGAGCCTGATGGGTGATGCTTCGGATAACATCCCCGGAGTAAAAGGAGTTGGTGAGAAAACAGCACTAAAACTACTACAAGAATATCAGAGCTTAAGTGGTGTCTATGCGAATATCGCTAAAATAAGTGGCAGCTTACAGGACAAATTGGTGGCGGAAAAGGAAAAAGCCGAGCTATCCTATCGTCTTGCTACGATATTATTGGATTGCGCTATTGATTTTGAAGAAGCTGCTTGGACTTATAAACTGAACCACAAAGATTTATATAATTTTTACCAGAAATACGAAATGCGTTCCTTGATCGCTAAGTTGGAAGTCAACAACGATAAGGCTTACCAACCAACGAAAATTGTAACAGAATTGCCTGAGATATGTTTCGACGAAACAGTTTATGTGGCACTGGATTGGGCGGGAACAGATTATCAAAGCGGACTTTATGGTTGGGCTTTTTGTTGCCGGGGGCAAAGCTACTATATCAGCAATGAAGATGTAGCGGTTAAGGGGCAATTGTCGCGATTTTGGACCGGGGTCAACACCAAAGTCGTCTATAATCTAAAAGATTATTATCACTTGTTAGCCGCTGTGGAAATTAAACCGGAGAATACCGAAGACTTGATGATTGTCAGTTTTTTAGCTGATTCCTTAATTAACAGCTGGGATAAGTTACTGGTCGCTAATGACAGTCCGCCAGCTTTGGCCCACAGTAGCCTTTATGGCACAGTTTCTAAACCGCAATTGGCGGATCTAACTGTACGAAGCCAATACTCTGGTCAAAGCACTCAGATAATGGCAGAAGTCTATCAAAACTATTATGACAGAATATGTAAAGCTGACATGTTAGCTTTATATCAGGATATGGAAAAACCTTTGTCTTTTGTTTTGTTTACAATGGAACGACAGGGAGTAAAAATTGATACACAAATACTAAAGGATATTGCAGCTAGTACCGAAGATATACTACAGGATTTGACCCTGCAGATTCAACAATATGCCTTGCGTGACTTCAATATTAATTCACCGAAGCAGTTAGCTGAAGTGCTGTTTGATGATTTGGGTTTAAGAGCAAACAAGAAACGTTCGACAGCCGTTGAAGAGTTGGAGAAAATTGCCCATTTGCATCCCATCGTCCAGTTGATACTGGAGTATCGTAAATACCAAAAACTCTATTCTACTTACGCCGAAGGTCTGCAACGTTATATCAATGTTGACGGAAAAATCCACACCAAATATCAGCAGTGCCTAACGCAAACCGGTCGGTTGAGCTCTATTGAACCTAACCTGCAGAATATTAGCGTCCGTAATGAGGAAACGCGGGAAATTCGTAAAGCCTTCATTCCGCAATATGATTATTTGTTGAGTGCGGATTACTCGCAGGTGGAATTGCGTTTTTTAGCACATTTGGCTGATGAGCAAGCGATGATCAATATTTTTAAAGAAAAACAAGACATTCACTCGGCAACAGCAGCCGCCATCTATGATTTGCCGCCGGAGCAACTTTCACCAGCGATGCGGCGGGCCGCCAAAGCCGTAAACTTTGGCATTGTCTACGGCATCAGTGATTTTGGATTAGCCAATCAATTAGGCATCAGTCGCCAAGAAGCCGGGGCTTTTATCGCTAACTATCTGTCAGAGTTTCCGGGTATTAGAACTTATATGGATAAAACCATTGCTTATTGCCAAGCTAATGGTTATGTTAAGACGATCATGGGGCGCCAACGAGCAATACCGGAGATTAACGATAAAGACTATCAAAGAAGAGAATTTGCGAAAAGAGCAGCGATGAATGCCCCGATTCAGGGTAGCGCTGCTGATTTGATAAAAATCGCGATGCTCAACATCCAAAAGGAACTGGATTTACGGCAACTGCAATCAAAAATGATAATGAGTGTTCACGATGAACTGTTGTTTGATGTCGTTGCCGCGGAATTAGCAGAGGTAAAAGAACTGGTGCGCTACCAGATGGAAAGCGCCATGCAACTGGTAGTTGACTTAGAAGTTGATATTAATTATGCAGAAAACTGGTATGGAGCTAAGTAATGCCTGAGTTACCGGAAGTTGAAACTGTTGTTCGCACTTTAGCAAGGCACTTAGAAAATCGGAGTATCACAGCTGTGGAAATTCCTTATCAGCGGATTATCGAATTTCCGACGGCTAACGCTTTTATCAAGCAATGCCAAGGACAGCATTTTCGCGACTTCAAGCGCCGGGGGAAATATCTGATTTTTGTGCTGGATGACTACAACTTAGTTGTTCATCTGCGCATGGAAGGTAAGTTCTTTGTGAAGGATAATTTCAGTAGACTGACAAAGCACGATCATGTGCTGTTTGTTTTGGATGATGGCCAAAAGCTCTATTACAATGATGTCAGAAAATTCGGCAGAATGTGGTTATATCCGCTTGATCAAGAAATGCGTTGCTTATCAACTTTAGGTTATGAGTTTTTCGATAAACAGATGAGCGTTGATTATCTGTTGAATCTGGCGCGACAAAAGGACTGGGAACTAAAACGGCTATTGCTGGATCAAAGTTGCATCTTGGGAGTAGGGAACATTTATGCCGATGAAATTTGTTGGGCGATGAAAAAGCATCCGCGCACCGCTATCAACACTTTAAACAAAGCTGATTTTAAAAAGATGATTAGTGCCGGCATAACTATTTTAAATAAAGCGATAACTGCCGGCGGGACAACCATTAGGTCTTACTCTTCAGCCCAAGGGGTCAGTGGGCGTTTTCAATTTTCACTTAAAGTTCACGGACGCCAAGATGAAAAATGTTATAATTGTCAAACCAAGATTTTAAAGGATCGTGTTGCCGGCCGAGGAACTTACTATTGCCCTAATTGCCAAAGATACCAGTATCATTTTGTGGCAATCACCGGTAGAAGAGCCGCGGGAAAATCTTTGGTTTTGCAGTATTTTTCAAATTTGGGCTTTAAAGTAATTGATTGTGACAAAATTGTTGATCAGCTATTGAAAGATGAAGCCGTCATCACTGAAGTTGCGGCGCTATTGTCGCTTAGACTAACCGGGAAACATCAAGCCAACAAAAGTATGATTGCAGCAAGGATCTTCAATGACGATGAATTGAAGAAGCGTTATGAGAACTTTATCTATCCCTTAGTTTATCGAGAAATCAAACAACAACAAGCTCCCTATACCATAGTGGAGGTACAAAGATTGTTTGAAGCCGGCTTTGATCGTTATTTCCAAGCTGCCATTGTGGTTAGCAGTTCAAAAGAGCAGGAAAGAGCGCGGCTACTGGCCAAGAAAGTCAGTGACGAGGATATCGCCTGGCGCCAAAAATATCAGAGTAAAAACAGCCAGTTAGTGGCTAAAGCTAACTTTGTGATTGATAATGACGGTAGTGTCGCGGAGTTGAAGACAAAAGTGGAATATTTAGCAAAAATCCTTAAAGGGGAGAATTTATGTTAAACAAGGAAATGCGCTATCAAGTTGAAGCAGATTTTGATTTGAGTGATTCTATGCGGGAAACGTTGACGAAACTTTATCAACCCTTGATGGGGGCGGATGCTTTTGTTTTATATTTTTCTCTATTAAGCTTAAAAAAAGGGAGTTTTCAAGAGTTAGCCGACATGGTGAATTTTGATTTACCGAAATTGGAAAGAGCGCGGATTAAGTTGGAAGAGTTAAGCCTTTTGCTTACTTATCTGAAAGACCAACATTATCTTTTATGCCTCAATGCTCCCCTGGAATACCGTAAATTCCTTTATCATGATGTCTTTGGTCGCTTGTTGCTACTGACTATGGGTGTTGCTTACTATGAAAACTGTTTAAAAGCTAATCCGGAGATCGATAAAAGTGAGTATATCAATGTTTCAGCTAAAATGGACAAGAGCATACTCTACCGTTTTACCCCAGCCCAAGAGGAACGCTTTTCTTCAAGTCGGCTGCTCAGGAAGAACACGGTCATTGACCAAAATGAATTGTTTGCGGGCATCTCAGCTTTTCGGTTTCCCTATGAACATCGAACACAAGCGAATATTGAGGCAATTTTAGAAGTCGCTGAATTATATGAGTTGCCGTTAGAACTGGTTAAAGAGCTGTTTCTAAAAGCCTATGACAGCAATACCAACACTTTTGATATTGCCGACTACAAAAGGCGAGTACGCAATAAGAAATTCAGTAAAGAAAACAGTATCAGCTATCAGCAGCCTTGTGTTGCTTTCCTAGGGCGTTTTCAAAATTCGGGTGCCGTTTCTGATGCTAATGCCAAAGCTTTGGAAAAACTGAAAAGCAAATACAATTTAGCTAATGAAGTTATTAATGTGATAGTCGAATATTGTTTGAAACAACACGACATGAAACTAATCTGGGGGATTATCGATACCATTGCTGCGGAGTTTGATCGTCTGAAAATAAATGATTATCAAGCTGCGCTAAAGCATTTAAATTCCGCTCGTTATAAGAAAACCGCCGCCGAGAAAAAAGTTAACACACCTGCTTGGATAACTACCAAGCGTGAGGTAAAAAGTGGTAAAATAAATGATGATGAATATGATCCGGAAGCCTACAACAAAGCTATTGAAAGGCTGAGCAAAAAATGACAATTGACGAGTATCGCTTGGACAAAGCCACCCAAAAGTTGAAAGATGAATTGGTAGCCAACTTATTACGAAATA
>CAZUQA010000010.1:0-3329 GCA_964622375.1 uncultured Erysipelotrichaceae bacterium
GAAACGGTAACTATCAGCTTCAGTATCACTTTAGATCCCGCAATGGATGTAGAGACTGTCAAGAGCATTGCCAACAAAGCAACCATCGGTGACAGTGAACCACCGGAAGTAGAAATTCCAACTGGCGCCCCAAAATTAGAGGGTGAAAAGACGGTAAGTGACAGTAACCATGATGGTTTAGCTTCACCGGGCGAATGGTTAAGCTACTCGATAGTTATGAGAAATGTCGGAAAAGTCGCAGCTAAAAATGTTTTTGTTCAAGATACTTTAGTCGGCGTATTGCCCCATGTTGCCGATCCGACAACGATTCGCGATTCTTCGATTATCGTAAGCATTGACGGAACGGTTGTCGGCTCTTATGATATCGGTGATTTGGAAGCCGGCTTTACGCTGGCTGAACTGTTGCCCAATGAAACATTGACTATCACTTTCGCGATTCAAGTCAGTCCGTTACTGGATGTTACCGTAGTTGAATCACTTTATAACATCGCGACAATCGGCGATGAAGAGCCGGAAATTGAAATTCCGACCGGCGAACCGGGACTATATACCACCAAAACTGTCAGTGACGGTAGCGGTGATGGCTTTGCCAGTCCGGGGGAAGTATTGACCTATACTATTACCATTGTAAACAACGGCGATGCCTCAGCTTACAATGTGGCGATTAAAGATGAATTAAGCGGTGTTTTAGCGCATGTGGATAATCCCACCACCGTACTGGATACTGTTGTTTCCGTTAACTACAATGGCAGCCCTGAAGCTGATTTAAGCTTGGCTGACTTGGTATCAGGCTTTAACTATGGTGAAATTGAGCCGGATGCTGTATTAATCCTCAGTTTCAAAATCACTTTGAAGAGTGATCTTGATGTTGCCGTAGTTGAAAAGATTGCCAATACCGTAACGGTGGATGATGATGATACCACTATTGAGATTCCTACCGGTAAACCCGATCTTAAAGGTGATAAAACCGTAGCTGATGCCAGCGGTGACGGCTATGGCAGCCCGGGAGAAATCCTGACTTACACCATCACCGTGAAAAATGAAGGTGAAGTAGCTGCCGAAAATGTGGTCATTAAAGATGATTTGGCCAATATTATCGAGCATACCGCCGATAAGGCAACAACTTTAGCTTCAAGTGTAACAGTGCGCATTGGTAGTGAAACCAAAACTTACACCATCATTCAATTGATGAGTGGTATTACCATTGATGAAATTGCTGCCGGAGTAACGGTAACAGTGAGTTTCAATATAACTATTGACCCAGATTTGGACATCGAAACAGTGCAAACTCTGGGCAATACCGCAGTTATTGATGGTGAAGAGTATGAAGAAGAAATTGAAACCGGAGCTCCGAATTTGGTTGTGACAAAAGAAGTTACTGATGCCAGCGGTGATGGTTTAGCCAGCCCGGGGGAAGAGTTGACTTATGTTATTACTATTGTCAATACCGGTGATGTAGCCGCCCTTGATGTGGCGGTCACTGATGATCTGGTAAATATTCTACCCCATGTCAACGCCACCACAACCAAAGCAGCAACTGTCGAAATCAGAAATGATGGTGCCAGCAGTGCTTCAACGGTAGCGGCTTTAATTGCCGGACTACAGATTGACGAAATTGCTGCCGGGAAGACCGTAACTCTTACTTTCAAAGTAACTTTGAACAACGATTTAGATGTTAAGACCATTGAAAAAATCGCCAATAAGGTGACGGTCGCTGGTGAAGATACTGAAATTGAAATTGAAACCGGTAACAGCGAACTGGAAAGCGAGAAAGTTGTAGTCGATGAAAACGGCGACGGTTATGCTTCGCCGGGGGAGAAACTGTTCTACACCATTACAGTTGCCAATAAAGGAAAAGTCGATAGCGAGAATATCTTTGTTCAAGACTTGTTAGATGGCGTATTACCGCATGTGGCTGATGAAACCGCGACTTTATCCGACTTGGTTAATATCAACAATGACGGTGACGAATATACCGTAAGCGTCCAAGAAACCGTTGATGGTTTCTATATCGCCAAGATTGTAGCTGGTAAAACGGTAATCATCACCTTTGAAGTGACGATATCCGAAGATTTAGACTTGGCATCGGTGCCGCGGATCTTCAATAAAGCAACTATCGGTGATACGGAGCCGGAAATTGAAATTCCGACCGGCAATCCCAAACTGGTAGTTGAGAAAATCGTCGAAGATGCCGATTTAGACCGTTTAGCAGCTCCGGGTGAAGTCTTGACTTATACCATTACTATTAAAAATAGCGGTGATGTAAGTGCTAAAAACGTTTTTGTTCAAGATGAATTAGCCGAGCTTATGGACTATATCGCCAACAAAACCACGACACTGGCAGCAGCAATTTCCGTTAATAATGACGGTACGGTAAGCCTGGATAAGAGCCTGCAGGATTTGGTTGACGGCTTTACTATTGCCGAAATAGCGCCTGATAAGACCGTGACGATTATCTTTGCCATCCGTTTAATCAGTGATTTGGATGTTGAAGAAGTTGTCGAGATACGCAATGTGGTAGTTGTCAACGATGGGGAGACTGAAAATGAAATACCGACCGGTTCGCCGAAACTACAAGGCTCCAAGTCGGTTTCCGACGCTAGTGGCGATGGCTACGGCAGCCCGGGGGAAGTATTAACTTATACTATTCGCTTAAAGAACAACGGTGATGCTGCAGCCTATGACATTTTGATTCAAGATGATTTAGCTGATGTCCTGCCTTATGTGGCTAGTGAAGCAACAACTAAAGCCAGCAGCTTAGCCATCGACAATAATGGTGTGACTATTAACGGAAAAACCATTGCCGACTTAATTGAAGACGGTATTGAAATCGCCGAATTGGCAGCGGAGGGTGAAGTAATTATCACTTTCCAGGTTACTTTAAGTAGCGGCTTGGATGTTAGCGCCGTCAGTGTAATCCGCAATACCGTGTACTTTAACGATGACGATTATGAAGTTGAAATCCCCACCGGCAACTTTAAACTGGAAGTTACAAAAGAGGTAGCTGACGGCAGTGGTGACGGTTTTGCCAGCCCAGGGGAAGTATTGACTTATACTATTACTATCGCCAATACCGGTGTTGTGGCAGCAACAAACGTTTATGTAATTGATGAACTGGATGAAGTGTTAGAAGCTGTAGCTAATAAGGCGACAACTTTGGCCGGGGAACTGATAATAACTAACGGCATAGTAGAAGACATTAAAACCATACAATACTTAGTTGACGGCTTCAGCATTCCGGAAATTGCGGCTAAAGCGACAGTTACTATCGTCTTTAGTGTCACGGTAGATCCGGATTTGGATGTCGAAACTATAAGCAGCATTAAAAA
>CAZUQA010000011.1:0-12397 GCA_964622375.1 uncultured Erysipelotrichaceae bacterium
GTAGTTATCAAAGGGTTCACCGCTACCCATAACCACAACATTATCAATGCGCTGCCCAGCGATCAACTGGGCTTGTAAGACTTGTAAGACCATTTCTTCAGTAGAGAGATCTCTGACTTTTTTCAGCAAGCCGCTGGCACAAAAGCGACAAGCCAGGGCACAACCTATCTGCGAAGAAACACAAAGTGAAGTTCCGTAATTATGGTGCATGATTACGGTTTCCACAAATTCACCGTCAAAGCAGGAAAACAACAGCTTTATCGTGCCATCGGCACTGACCTGTTTACCGACAAGCGGCATCAGGCTAAAATCGAAATTAGCCTGCAGATAGTCTTTAAAGGCTTTGCTTAAATCACTCATCGCCGCTAAAGAAAACTCCTGTTTCTTATAGAGCCAAGAAAAAAGTTGCTTGACTTTATAACTTCCGAAGCCTGCATTTGCCAGTAGAGCAATCAGGTCTTCTTTACTACAATCAAATATCGCAACTTGCCCCATTGGATAATTCTATCATAATTAGTAAACTCTAAGCAATTCAGCAATATAGAAACCATCGTGAACATTGTTGGGCCAAATTGTCTGCGCTCTTTGCAGTTCGTAATTTTTATGCTGACGCAAAAACTCGGCAATTTGCCGTTGGTTTTCCTTGAGATTCAAGCTACAAGTACTGTAGACCAGTTTACCTTTTATCTGCAACAATGTAGCCACCGCACTCAGGAGAGATTTTTGTAACTCTTGCAGGGTTACTAAATCTTGCGGTTTAAGGTGGAGCTTGATCTCCGGTTTACCTTTTAGTACCCCTAAGCCGCTACAAGGAGCATCCAATAATATTGCCTTAAAGCTTGCCGCCGGAAAAACTTCAGCCAGTTTAACAGCATCCAGCGCCAAGGTTTCAACAATACTGATCCCTTGTCGTCGCATCTCTTTTTCCAGTAAAGCCAGACGGTGGGGATGGATATCGACTGCTGTTATTCTTCCTTGATCGTTCATCATTTGCGCCAACTGTGAAGTCTTGGTGCCCGGAGCTGCACAAACATCTAAAACCCGGTCCCCGGCTTGCGGATTGAGCCACTGTGCTGCTATTTGCGAACTGGCATCTTGCACTACCACCTCGCCCTTTTTATAGTAAGCACTGGCAAAAATATCCCCTTGATAACGCAAAGTTTGCCGCTCTACCAAGATGAAGCGCTCATCCCTTAATAATTCGGCAGTTGTGATCTTTAAACTGTTAGCCCGCAGACTGACAAAACTGTTTTCATTACTGGCTTGCAGAAAACTTAACAACAGATTTTCATCATATTGTTTTTCAATGAGTTCCACGATGAAATCAGGAAAAGAGTAACGCCAGCCCCATTGTTGGGGCTGCTTTATACCGCGGCGTAAGATCGCCCGTAATAAAGCGTTGACCAAATTAGCAAAAGCCCCGCTCTTGTAGCCCTTAGCTAAGTCAACCGCTTCGTTGATAATGGCATATTCCGGCACTTTTTCCAAAAAGAATAGCTGATAGCCGCTAAGGGCTAAAAGCAGTTTAATCCGATAATCGGGTTCTTTGTGATATAGGTCGGCAAATTGATAAAACAACAAGCGATAGTTGCGAATAGTACCATAAACTATCTGTGTCACTAAGGCTTTATCTTTCACGCTTAAATCATCGAGTGCAGAGCGCATTATCAAATTGGCATATTTACCATGAATGAAGACGGCAATCAGTATCTCCCAGGCTTTTTGTCTTACTTTCATACTTCAGTATGGCTCGGATTAACATCAGTGACAATCGCGTATTTTTGGTAAGCCGGTAATACTTGGCGCAGAATACTTTGCATCAGAGTCAAATCCTTTCCTTTTAAGGTTAAGCGTAAAGCCTGCAACCTATTGCGTCGCAACAATTCCGCTGGTCCTAAAACCGTGATTCCTTCAGCCAAGAGCTCTTGCTTAAGCGCCAGCATCACCGGCTTAATCTTTTCGCTGTCTAAGGCGCTGAGGGTCAATAAGACCAGATACTGATAAGGCGGGTACGCTGTCAGCTTGCGGTATTTCATCTCTTGGTTGAAAAAAGCGCGATAGTTGTGTTGTTGGACTTGTTGCAGGACATAGTGTTGCGTTTGGCAAGCTTGAATGATAACCTGTGATTGTTTTATTTGGCGACCGGCGCGACCGGAAGCCTGGGTCAATAAGGCAAAAGTGCTTTCTTGGGCGCGGTAATCCAAACGATTCAATAATGCATCACTGTTTAATATGCCCACTAAAGAAACCCCGGGAAAATCTAAGCCTTTGGCAATCATTTGGGTGCCGACCAGAATATCAGCTTGATGATTACCAAAAGCCTGTAAAATGCTTTCTGAAGCCGCTTTACTTCGCGTGCTGTCTTTGTCCATTCGCAGTATTTTTGCCGTACTAAAGAGCTTTTGTAGCTCCTCCACCAACTTTTGGGTCCCATAACCGATATCCAGAAAGTTGTTGCCTTGACACTGAGGGCAGACTTTGGGAAAACTTTTTGTCAAACCACAAGTGTGGCAACGCAACACTCCATCATTTTTATGATAAACCATGGCAATATCACAATTGTCACAAAGCACCACATATTGACAGCTTTGGCACTTGACCAGTGGGGTGTAGCCGCGACGATTTAACAGAATTATCACTTGTTGGTTTTTCTGCAAAGTTGCCGCTATTGCTTGCGCTAAAGTCTGAGAGATAATTAACTGCTGATTCTTGCGCAATTCTTGGTTCATGTCAACCAATTTTATTTCCGGTAACTCACCGTTGATGCGGCGATCTAAAACCAACAGCTGATACACGCCCTTTAAGGCCCGGGCATAACTCTCCAAGGCCGGGGTAGCACTAGCTAAAACCAGCGGGCAGTCATGATACTTGGCCCGCCAAATTGCGACATCGCGGGTATGATATTTTGGTAGTTTATCTTGCTTATAGGAATCATCGTGTTCTTCGTCGATGACGATACCACCCAAATTGTCAAAAGGCAAAAAAACGGCGGAACGTGTACCGACTACTACTTGAACTCTTTTCTCTTTGACCAATTGATACTGCTCGTAGCGTTGTTGTTGCGATAATCGCGAATGGTAGATAGCGATGTCACTACCTAAGCGACTTCTAAACAAGGCGATCATTTGTGGTGTCAAACTTATTTCCGGCACCAATATCAAAACCTGCTTTCCGGCTTTGATCCACTGTTTGCTTAACTGCAGATAAATCTCACTTTTCCCACTACCGGTAATCCCAAAGAGCAAGTTAACAACATGTTGTTTCTGACCACAGAGCACTTCATAGACTTCCTGTTGTTTTTCACTTAAAGGAAAATCGCTTTCTGCCGCTCCAGTTTGTGTTTGATACGCTTTTTCTTCACTAAACAAGCGACAAGCACCTTTAGCCACTAAAAGTGCTAAAACTCCGGGAAACTCACGATTGAAAGCAATCCGCAGCATTTTCTTTTGCCCTTGCAGAAAATCAAGAGCCGCTTGTTGTTTAGCTCCCCTAAGTTCAACCATCTTGACAAATTCAACAAACACTACTTCTTGGGGTTTTTGACTACCGCTACTGACATTAAAAGCTGAAGGTAGCATTGTTTGTATGACCTTGATAGTGCTGGTTAGATAGTAATCTGCCATCCACTGGCCTAAAGCACTTAGCTCATCGTTGAGTATCGCTTGTTCATCAAGGCGTTCTTTAATATAAAGAAGCGGTCGCTCGCTAGCTTCCGCTAAGCAGCAGTCTACGACCAAAGCTACTATTTCCTGCTTATTAAAGGGTACTTTTACTCTGACAAATAAAGGCAGAGCTTCTTCACTTAAATAAGAAAAACTATTGATTAAACGCCCATGTTCTATCAATACCTCAACTTGATACATAGCTGTTAAGCATCATAAGTCACTTATGATTCCATGCTCCTTTTGATGATAACCGCAATGATGTCAGCTGCCATTTGTGGGTCATCATTGCAGACAATATATTTATAATTATCCAGTAATTCCATTTCCTTTTTTGCTTTCTCTAAACGCTCAAGGATAACTTCTTCACTTTCACTTCGCCGATTCCGAATTCGCCGCTCTAACTCTGCCATGTCCGGCGGTATGATAAAAATCGATAAAGCTTCCGGAAACTTCGCCTTTACCTGTAAAGCACCTTGTACTTCAATTTCTAATATTACATTTTTCCCGATTTGCCGCAGGGCTTGAACATCGGCTTTTCGCGTACCATAGTAATTGCCCACAAATATCGCATATTCCAAAAGCTCATCTTTTTCGATGCATTCTTGAAAGTAAGCTTCACTGACGAAATGGTAGTTGACACCGTCAAGCTCCCCACTGCGGGGTTGGCGGGTAGTTAAAGATATCGAGTATGCCAAATTCAGTTCCGGTCGGTTGATGAAGTTTCTTAAAACCGTGCCTTTTCCGACACCGCTGGGTCCGCTTAATATTATCAGTAAACCGGTTTTATTCATTTTCTTCCCTTGTTTAATATTATAACTTTTTTCGCCTTTAAACTCCAGTCCCGTTGGCGGAATTCTCACTTTGTCGGCTTTAGTGATATAATGTTTACACGATGTTCAAGTACAGCGACAGTAATAAAAGATATCACAGCCTCGACTACTATTTTAAACAGAAATATGGAACGAAAGTCGGAAAAATCTGTCTCGATGCCGGTTATAGCTGCAAAAACCGGGATGGAACGAAAAGTAACGAAGGTTGTTATTTTTGCGAGCTGACCGGTAATAGCGACTTGTTAGCCCCTGAAGATTTACTCCAACAAATAGCTAAACAAAAAACCATTATCCAAAGAAAATGGCCGCAGGCTAAGTACCAGCTTTACTTTCAAAACTATGCGAATACTTATGCTGATTTAGCTACCAACCAAAAAAACTATGAACTCTACAAAAGTCAAGAAGATATTGTTGCCCTGGCCATTGCCACCAGGGTCGATAGTATCGAAGATGCTACTTTAGCCTACCTCGATACCCTCTGTGGCGCTATTGATGTCACCATTGAACTGGGTTTACAAAGTTGCCATGATTCAACCCGCCAGCTGCTGAATTGTCAGTACAGCTTGGCGGAATTTACGGCTTGTGTTGACAGAATCGCGCAGACAAAATGCGCTATTGTCGTTCATATCATCAACGGCCTGCCGCAGGAAAGTCAGGAAATGATGTTAGCAACTGCCGAATTTATTAATCGTTTGCCCATCAATGGGCTTAAAATCCACATGTTGTACCTCAGTAAAGGCAGCATGCTGGAAAAACAATATCGCCAAGAACCTTTTAAACTGCTAAGCTTGGACCAATACAGCGACATAGTAGTAAAACAGCTACGCCGTTTACGCCCGGAGCTAGTCATCCACCGGCTGACCGGCGATGGCCACAAAGGGCAACTGCTGGCTCCGCTATGGACGCTCAATAAAACGGCGGTCTTAAATATGATCGATAAAAAAATGGCAGCCGGCGATTTTTATCAAGGTGATTATGCGTGATTATTCCCTATTAGACATCACAGCTATCAATCATCTTTTGCTGGCTGAACTTCAGGGTATTGAAATAGCCGTCGACATGACAGTCGGCAATGGTCATGACACGGTATTTCTGGCCCAGCATTTTCCCGTGGTTTACGGCTTTGATATTCAAGAAGCAGCTATTGCTCAAGCCCAGAAAATACCGGCTTTGGCTAAAGCCCGGCTGATCTGTGATGACCATTGTAACCTCGCCAATTATCTGGCGGCTGCCGATCTTTTTGTCTTCAACTTAGGCTGGTTACCCCACAGCGACAAAACCATCACCACTTCAGCGAAGTGCAGCCTCAAAGCTTTGACTAGCTGTAAAAACCTATTACGCCCGGGTGGGGTTATTTCAATAATTTGCTATAGCGGCAATCAGCGACAAGCCCAAGAAAAAGCAGCTATCAACGCTTGGATTGATAATCATTGCGAATTTCTCACGCAAACAGTTATGATCCATAATCAGCCCAAAGCACCGCAGCTCTATTTATTATCATTGAAAAAGACCTGAGTTCGATGGTATCATTGAGACTATGAAGAAACTTGTACGCCAAATAATCCTGCTCTTTCTGTTAAGCTGTCTTGTGGCTTTTCTTTTACTCAACGCCTTTATTATTCAGCCTAACAGCTTACGTCTGCGTTATGAAACCATCAGTAGCCCCAAAATCCCCAAAAGCTTAGATAACTACACCATCGTCTTCTTTTCTGATTTACACTACAACAATTTCACGACGAAAGCCCGGGCGCAAAAAGCTATAGATACTATCAACAGTGTCGGTGCTAATACCGTGATTTTTCTTGGTGACCTTTATGATCACCCTACCCATAACACCATCAGTCCGGAAATCCAAAACGAACTGGCTGAGCTCTTAAGTCAAATTGAAGCGAAAAACGGTAAATTCGCTATTTTGGGTAATCATGACTACGAGTCGGAAAAGGCCAGCCAGCTGATAACGCAAAGTTTAATTTATGCGAACTTTGAAGTCATTATCAACGGTAGCCAAAAGCTTTATTCTGGCAATGCCAACGAGTATATTCAGCTGATAGCTTTGGATTCCTATCTACTAGGTAACCCGGATATTCCCCGAGCTTTCAAAGGAATCGACGCTGACACTTTTAATTTGCTCATTACCCACTGCCCGGATATCTATGATGATATCGACACCAGTCTCTGTGACCTGGTTTTAGCCGGCCACTCCCATGGTGGTCAAGTCTTTATCCCCTTAATCGAGTCTTATTTCCGGCCCCAGGGTGCCTTAGTATATTTTCGTGGTAAATATTTTACTGACAATCAAGCTATATTGGATATCACCAATGGCGTTGGCACAACACAAATCGATGTTCGCTTCAATGCGCCGGCTGAAATCGTCGTTTATCGTCTAATTCATGAAGAGTGAGTATGATAAAATTGTTGCTTTAAATTCTGTTATTTGTTCAAGCCTAAATGATTGGTAATGCTGTCCAAGGGATAGGGATTGGTTGATTGCGCGGGACAGAAAACCACATAATCAATATCATATTTAAGCACATAATCCATAATGCTTTGACCACTGGTGTTATGGCGATAATCCAAAGAAACCATGGTGTTGAACCAGGGAACACTTAAACTCTCTAAAACATTAAGAAACGATGAGCCGACAAAAAGGATGTTAGGTAAACCGTCTCTGCCGGTGGTGATGATGGTTTCGCCAAAATCACCGCCCATAAAAGCCGCCGCATAGTTATAATCACCATCACCCCAGACGGCATAAGCGGAAGCTTTACCATTATCTTGGCGGATATAGGAAAAATCCAGGTTTTTTGGTTTGATAAACAATTCTTCCGGCCCGACTATTATTTTTTGGCCGATTTGGCGATTGAAAGATCCGTTGACGATAACCGCAGTAATGTTGTAATAGTCTTCCAGTTCAGCAACGACAAATTCCGGATGATCTTCCTGAACAATTTTTACAATCTCCCGAAACAATAAATCAGCCCCCCGAATATTCAAATGATGGTCGGTAATAAAGAAGTAATCGCCACCCTTAAGCACGGCTTGAGCGTCAATTAAACGAACTGCCGGATCCAAGTTTTCTTGTAAGACCGCCATTTGTTGTGCATAAATCTCAGCGCTGGAAATATAGGAGCTCGGCAGATATTGTCTCATGACCGCATCTTTGCGCGGCAAGCTCAATAGGATAAACTTTACCCCCAAATCATTTATCGGCTGAGCAACGCTGTTTATCTCTTTGACCTTCTGAGTTAATATGTCGTAATAATCATCAGCTACCTGCAATATCGCGGCAAATAATTGATCGTTTTTACCCTCAACGACATCACCACTATACCGCTGAAACTGAAAAAGAAAATACAACTTCACCAAACTATTGCGGAATGGTATTTGGTCAGAAAAAGCTGCACTAATTTGATCGCGGTATTCCGCTTTAAATAAGCTACCACTGTTAAGTTGCGGGAACTGGCTTAAAGTACGCCCTTCCAACCAGCTTATTTCTTTCTTGTTGGTCAGCGTCTTAAGGCCGAAGGCGGAGATTAACGCGAAGAACACTATGACGAAAATTATTTTTACTTTTTTCATAATTTCTTTTTGCTTCTCTTCATTTGTAACTTTGTTGTTTTTCATAATTTTAACCATCATTTTAGCTCTTAAAAACGGAAATAAATAAAAGCATTGTAAGTTGAACGCGTCATAAAAGCGACGGTGACGACAAATAAAATGAGCAAACAGACATATTTCATAATCTGCAAAAAGCAATTATCCTTAACTTTTTCTAAAAACCAGGGATAGAAAGGTGTCGACAACAGCAGACCGCCCAACAGATAAGGATAATAAGATTGAAGATAGATAATCACCCAATCAAAGCTCTTAAAGGTCGGTACAAACATCACTTTTAAATAAGCCATACAGCCGCTGATGCTGCCACTGCGGAATATTACCCAACTGATTATGACCACAAAAAGAGTGTACAAGTGGTTGATGATTGGAAGTTTATCAATTTTCAACAAATATTTTTCCAACAATAAGAAAACTAAAAAGTACAAGCCCCAGAGTAAGAAACTAAAAGCCGCACCATGCCATAAACCGGTGAGAAACCAGACGATGGTTAAGTTTAGTATTTGCCGGCGGCGTTTACCACCCAGCGGAATATAAACATAATCCCGAAACCACATAGAGAGCGAGATATGCCAACGGCGCCAAAAATCAGTAATCGACTTGGCGATATAAGGATAATTAAAGTTTTCTAAATAGTTAAAACCAAAAATTTTAGCCAGACCGATTGCCATATCCGAGTAAGCGGAAAAGTCAAAGTAAATTTGTAAAGTGTAAGCGACAGCTCCTAACCAGGCAATATCGGTTGTCAGGCTACTGAGATCAAAGATGATGTCAGCTAACTGTCCCAAATGATTAGCCAGTATCATTTTCTTCGCTAAGCCGTAGATAAAGCGTTCCAAGCCGGCAGCCACCGTAGCAAAACTCGTTTCCCGTTCGCTTAATTCATAACTTAAATCGCGATAGCGGACAATCGGTCCTGCCATCAATTGGGGAAACAGACAGACATAAAGCAGAAGTTTGAAAAAATCCTTTTCAACTTCAACTTCTTTACGATAAACATCGAAGAGATAACTCAGTATTTGAAAAGTGTAGAAAGAAATCCCCACAGGCAATAAAACATTGATGACCGCAATCCGCCCTTGGAAAACATCATTGATGATCGTTATAAGAAAATTAAAGTACTTAAAGTAGATAAGGGGCAACAGATTCCCACTGACAGCGAGAATTAAAATAAGGCGCTTTTCGTATTTGGCAATAGCTATTGCCGCCCAATAATTGCCGATAACAGTGACCAGCAACAACAAAGCATAAAGCGGGCTACTCCAAAAATAAAAAAACAAACTAAAAATTAAAAGCACATAGTTCTTCATTTTCTTTGGGCTAATAAAATAACAGAGTACCAAAAGCGGTAGAAAGCCAAATACAAAAATAAAACTGCTGAAAATCATTCTCTCACCTTTTTCTATTACTACGCACTTGCGTTATTGGCTGCGCTTACTTAAAAATCCACCCGTTAGGAATATACCTTTCCATAACCCCATAACCACAGGAACCGGCACCACAGGGGCGATTAACCAATTGGCCTTCGACGATCAAGGTTGTTGAACCCCCACCATCTAAATTGGCGGCATTCACTGCCCCATAACGCAGAAAAATCTGAGTTAAGTCGTTGAAATTCGCACCGACTCCGTTTTTCGAGGAACGGCCATCAATAATCAGAAACAGAACAATACCATCTTTTCTTTGACCGATGGCGGCCCGAGGATTCATGCCCCCGGCTTTCCCTGAAGTTTCTGAGGCTTTGCCGTTTACTATCAGCGTTGGCCCGAAAGTCACAGCGTCGCGAAAATTATATTTCGTGATATTTTCCTGAGTATCCTTACATAGCACTAATTTGTCATCGTGAGTAAAGCCGATTATGCCGATAGCAAAATCGGTATATTTCATATTTTTACCGATGGAAACTACTTTCCCGTCTTGAATTGTCGTCCCGTGCGGAATCAGTTTACCCCCACTACGGGAGTAGGCTGAAGCATTGATGAATACCGTAGCATCATACTGCTTGGCAATATCGGAACCAACATTGCCGCCGTTATTAATCCGGTTGGCCGTAGCTAAAGATACTCGCGAGGGATCATAGATTACGATCAACCAGCCATTGGCGCGGTTTTCTGAGATCTCAATAATTTTATATTCCTGATTATCAAAGTCCCTTTCTAAAATCTGTTGTTCGTAGATGGAAGAATAGTTGCCATCACTTTGCCAGTTACCAATTTCAATATTCCCGATATCGGTATCCTCATCCACTGACTTAATGGCATTGTTTTTCAAAACCAACATTATTCCTTCTTCGGTAAAGAAAGTGCGGGCAAAATAACGATGTTGCCCGGTCCACATCGAAGAGGTGACAAACCAATCACGAAAGAAGCTAAAAGGACCGTACATTAAGACAAAGCTGACCACCGCACAAAAATCAATGACCAACAACAGATAAGTTGTCCAGCGAATCTTGTAAGAAGACTGTAGCTCTTTACTCTTTTTATTTCTTTTCTCTGGTTTAAGCCGTTTATTTTTTTTCACATTACTCTCCGTTTGACCCGCCAATCAAGTAAGGGAAAACTTTCGTGCCCTGACCTTCCTCAATCTTGGTATCCGGATTTAGATACAAAGCCGGCCGGACTTTATGTTGGTTGCTGGGGATGTCCGCAAAGAAACCATACTTATCGCTGATGGTGTAAATGGTGTGTAGCTTAATCAAACTAAATTCGGGTGTCATGGTATAAGCCGAAGGCCAATCCAAGATATACAAATCCCCAATATTCAACAAGCCGACCTTAGCTTTTACGCTATTTTCTTTGATCTTGCGATAATCATAGGCTGTATCAGTATTATAACTTCCGAAGTACCACAAACCCTCTACCACTAAGTCCTTAGCACTTAGAGATTTGTAAAACTCCGTATTTAGATAATAGGCTAAGCTCTGTTTGTCGCTGGGATTAAAACCGCTCTCTTTGGTAGCATAGCTGTAGGTTTTAGTATCCATGTAGCCATCTGTCACTACTTTCACCCCCGTAGCGTTGATTTCTACTATCCGCCATAGACTGTCACTAAAGAGAATATAATCTCCCGGGTTGGCTGCGCTTAGAGTTTTAGGTTCGAGTTTTTCAATTACATAGGGTTTGTCCGCTGTACCTAGGCCTTCCAACAATATTTGGTTGCCTTTTATCACAATAGTGGGTTTGACGCCAAAAATCTTGGTAGCTGAATTTTCATAATTCAGACTACCCTCGGCTGACACAAACCAATAATTTTCTTTATCTGCTCTATTAGCCAGCCAATAGTTATAACCGTTGTTGAGAAAACTGTCTTTTCCCCCGGCATTGATATACTGCGTTACATCCAACAGACCGACACGGTAATTGGCATTACGTTGCGAACAAACATATTTCCCCGACTCCAATTTGCTTTGAGGAATATCATCGTCACAAAAGCGGTTTTTTAGTAAGGCTTCTTCATTAGCGATAACCGCCATAAAAACTCCTTCATCTTGGTCATTCAGCCACTGCATCACCGCATTCACTTCCGCCAAGCCATTGTAGTTCAAGGCAGTAATGGGAGTTTCTAAAGCTAGTGTTAAGTTCAGATCAGCATCAATACTCAAAATCCGCCACAGTTGACTGGCATACAGCAAGTAGTTGTCTTTTACCGGGCCGATATAGTAATACTCAGCATCTTGGGTCATTACTAAACCGGCTTCGTTGTTGCTTGAACCTTTAGCCGTACTTATCAGTTTGTCCGTCAAAGTATACTCTTTTTTACTTTTAAACAAGGTAATACCCCGATTATCGAGTACATAATAAACCCCGCGACCACCAAAAAAAAGTACACAACCGGTAATAAATAATATACTGATTATTCTAATAATTTTCTCTTTGACAAGCACTACTACACTCCAAAATCGTTTTGATAGCTTATTACGCTGGCACTTACTACCCCGTTGATGCCTTTTAGAACATCAACGATGCGCGCTGATTTGTCTTTAATCTCCACTTCGTAAGTAAGTTCATTGAGTCCATTTACTACGGATTTAGTTTTCAGTTTATACTTAGTAAGCTTACCTATTTGTTGCACTAACATCGATTCAATATTGCCTTGGTAGCGTACCACTAACAGATATTGACCCCCGGTCTTATAGCCCAAGAGATAGCTGAAAAAATAAAGCAAACCCAAAGCCACCGAAGCAACTATGGCAACTAAATAAACCCCGGCTCCCGACATAATTCCGGCAACAATCGCCCAGAACATGAAAGCGGTGTCGACCGGCTCTTTAACCGCTGTTCTAAAGCG
>CAZUQA010000012.1:0-3084 GCA_964622375.1 uncultured Erysipelotrichaceae bacterium
AAAGAGCCAAAACCACAGTCGCTGTTTTTGACACATCTAAACTCAATAAATTGCTGCCTTTTACTTTTGCACCTGCTACCGCTTTTTCCTATATCATCACTGATGAAAAACTACCCAAAGACTTCACTGTTTTACTCAACAACAGTAATACTAAATTACTTTAGCTATGGGTATCTAATTGTGATTAAGAAGAGCATCTGTGCCTTAATACTGCTTGGTTTGTTATTAAACTCGCTGGCCTGCCAAACTAAAACCAACGATTATAAGCCAATAATAAAACTTGAGCATCTTGATGTTGCTGTTTACATAAATGACAGCCTAATTACTAACAACCTTTACAGAAGAGAAGATGCTTACTCTTTAGAAGATAATTTTTTAGATTATGTTAATCTGGATACTGTTTGCTACTATTTAAAAGCTGGTTGCGAGATAGATAATAATGGTATTCTCTATATCACTTACCAAAATGAATTATATGATAGTCCTTTTCCTGTCGCTTCTCTTCTTGTTAATAACCAAATATATGTTCCTTTGTTAGCTTTCGAATTAACTCTTTACCTGCCTTTATGGCAAGAGGATTCAGTTGTATACCTGTTCACCGATAACTCCCTGACTTCTCAGATTCCTGTTACCTTAGATGAGGCTTACATTTTACTTGATAAACTATGCCTTTCTTCAGTCCGCCGCGAGCTAAAACAGTGCAGTTTAAAAGAACCAAGTATCTATCACCGGCTTAACAAAGACGATCTTTGCGAAACTTGGCTCGCCTCAGATGATGAAGAAATAGTGAAATTCTTCCAAAGTGTCGGTATAAACGATAAAGAAAGGATGTCATGCTATATCCTTTTAGGTTATCATCTTAACTTAAATGACGAACCCTGCCAAATAGATGATGTCATCACCTATCCGGATGGCTTGGTTGACAATCAGTAAGTTGTGTGTTATATATAACATGTTTTAACATTATTTAACATAGATTCAGTGAGGAATTAATATGGCAAATGCAATCGTTATGCCTAAAGCCGGTATCAGTGTCGAAAGTTGTATTATCGGTAAATGGCGCTTCAAAGTGGGCGATCAAATCGAGATCGGAGATATCCTTTTTGACTTCGAAACCGATAAAGCCAGTTTTGAATGCGAGGCTACACATAGTGGCATTCTATTGACTATTCTTTGTGAAACCGGTACTGAAGTTCCTTGTTTGCAGCCGGTCGGTGTGGTTGGTGAAAGGGGCGAAGATATCAGCTCTTTTGTGGTGTCGAATATCAAACCAGAAGTTGTTACTGTTAAAAAATCCGCTGCCAGCAGTGATAATTCCAACACTTCTATTACTCCGGTTACAGAAAATGCACATTCGGTTTCCCCCCGCGCTAAACAATTGGCTTTACGAATGAATATTGATGTAAGTAATGTCGCTGCCAGTGGTCCGGAAGGAAGAATGATTGAAAGAGATATTATTGCCTATTCTTTAAAAAACCAAGGCGGTTCTTTGATTGGCGGACGAGCTGTTGATAATGGCTCGGCAATTGGTGACGATTATATTGAAGAAATACCCAGCCAAATTCGTAAAACCATCGCTACGGCAATGCATAAATCACTTGCGGAAATGGCGCAATTAACCCATCATCACAGTGCTGATGTGACCAGTCTTCTTCTTTTGAGAAAAGCTTACAAAAGCGCCAAAGACGAAAAACTTAATCAAATATCAATTAACGACATGATAATGTTTAGTGTTGTTAAAGTCTTACCAAGTCACGAATATTTCAACGCGAATTTTGTCGATGGTGTTATTCGTAAATATCGCAGTGTTAACTTAGGTGTTGCGGTAGATACACCGCGGGGTTTAATGGTTCCCACGATTTTTGCAGCTGAGAAACTCAGTTTGGAAGAAATAGCTAAACAAGCCAAAGCTTTGGCGGAAACGGCGCGTAGCGGGGCGATTAGCCCGGATTTATTACATGGCGGAACTTTTACCGTCTCCAACCTTGGAGTCTTTGGGGTGGAGATGTTTACCCCGATTATCAATCCTCCACAGACTGCTATTTTGGGTGTTTGTAATATTCAAGATCGCATTAAGAAGATTGGTGATGATTTAATGACTTACCCGGCGCTGGGGCTCTCATTAACTTATGATCATCGCGTAATTGATGGCGCTCAAGCTGCACGTTTTATGCAGGATTTAGTAAAGTATATCGAGAATTTTGATTTAGCGTAAAAATATCAGAGGTGAATAGTATGGAAAATAAGTATGATGTAGCGATTATCGGTGGTGGCCCCGCCGGTTACCAAGCCGCTGAAAGAGCAAGCCAAGGTGGATTATCTGTCGTGCTTTTTGAAAAACAGAACTTAGGTGGTGTTTGTTTGAATGAAGGTTGTATCCCCACTAAGACACTGTTATATTCGGCAAAGCTCTACCACCAAGCTCAACATAGCGAAGATTATGGAGTGAGTGTCAAGGAAGTGGAGTTTGACCAACAAAAAGTTATAGCGCGTAAAGATAAAGTGGTAAAACTTTTAGTTGCCGGAGTTAGTGCCAAACTAAAGAAAAATAAAGTGGAGGTTATCAACGCCCCTGCTTTTATCAAAGGTAAGTCAGAATCCGCTTTTGAAGTAGTAGCTGATAACATTAGTTATTATTCAGATTATTTACTTATTGCCAGTGGCTCACAATCCATTACCCCAGCTATCAGTGGTATGGCAGAAGCCTTAGCTTCCGGTTTTGTCGTAACTAACAGGGAAATCCTGCAATTGACGGTTTTACCCTCATCTTTAGTTATTATCGGCGGAGGTGTAATCGGCTTAGAAATGGCCTCCTACTTCAATAACGTTGGGGTTGGTGTTACCGTTGTTGAAATGTTACAAAGTATCGGTGGTTCTATCGACAGTGAAATTTCGACTTTTTTATTAAAGGAACTACAAAAGAAAGGTGTGGATTTTAAATTAGGATATACTGTCAAGGAAATTGTTGATAAGACGGTAATCGCTGTTTGCCAAGAGGAAACTGTTAAGTTGGAAACTGACTTGGTGCTTTTATCAGTAGGTCGTAAAGCAGTAACCGCGGACTTAGGCTTGGAAAATCTTGCG
>CAZUQA010000013.1:0-10124 GCA_964622375.1 uncultured Erysipelotrichaceae bacterium
TGGCGATTCTGCCGGCTAAAATCCCCAATAAACCCTGATGAAAATTGCCAACAACGATATTTACCATTGACCTGGCATCTAACTGTTTTTGGGCCTGGGCCAATTGGATTTTAGTGAGTAACTGCCTTTCCTTGTTGATAGCGCTGATGATCTGATAATAATCGGCAGCTTGGTGGTAGTCGCTACTTGCCAAAAACATAAAAGCCGGTCCAACATTATCAGTCATTCGCCCGACAGCGTTGATCTGTGGTGCCAAAGAATAACGCAAATCATCAGCCGTTATCGTTTTCTGTAGTTGGTCTTTAAAAACTTGAAAAGCCGGTAACGAGCTTTGATTGATCGCCTGTAATCCGGCTTTGACATAGTAGCGATTACTGCCTCGCAACTCCATGACATCACTCAGGCAACACAAAGCCACATACGGCAAGAGTTCTGAAAAATCAGCTACTTGCCCCAAGTCTACTGCTAAGGCTTTGATAAACTGAAATGCTAAAGCCCCGGCGCAGAATGCCACCTCGCTTTCTTCTGTGTCGACACAGCAAGGGTCAACGATTGCCGCTGCCGGCGGTAACTCACTTCCGGGTTTGTGGTGGTCAATTATTACAACAGCTAAGCCTTGATCAAGCGCCTGTTTGATGCTGTCTGCATCATTAATACCTTGATCCAAACAGATGATTAACTGGCAATCGTTTTTTTGAGCCCAGGAAATAGCCTCTTCTTTAAAACCGTAGCCGGCAGCAAAGCGGCTGTTAAAGTAGGTTTGCGGGTTGAAACCTAAACTTTTCAGCCCTTTTTCCGCGATGACGGCAGCACAAATCCCATCGCAATCAAAATCACTGTAAAGCATAATATTCTTATTTCTATAAGACTTAACGATTTCTAGTAGTTTCTGGCCTTCTTGATAATTGAGAAAATCACTGCGATCTTCCGGTTGCAGTAAATCGTTGATTAGTTCTTTGGTCAAAAAACCGCGATTGCATAAAAATTGCAGCATCGCGGTTGACATTTGGGTTTTTTCCTGCAGATTAGCCAGGAAAGTTTTATCGAATACCGACTTTCTGATAATCCAGTTTTTCGGTTCTTGAGTCATTATAGGGTCTTTTCAAAAAACGCATAAATCTCGGCTTTGCGTTTAACGCAATCCTGATAACCGACATTAAAGAGTGCGACTAAATCTTCTTTAGTCGCCGAAAGCCGGGAAACATTGACCAGAACGCTGGGGCGCATAAACAGCGCTTGTTTCTTAGCTTTCAATTCTTCCACCTGATCAATTTCCTGATAGTAAATGGCTACTCGGTCTTTGATGGATTGGCGCATTTGCGGATAACGCGCGTATAGAAGATCAATCACCCGACTGAGGAAATTACTGTTAGGTTTGCGGACATAGGATTCATGTTTGGTGGTGATGCAGAAAAAACGATCATTGCCCAACTCTAATGCGTGAAAAATCGGCATCATCGTCATGACGCCACCATCTATGTAGTGTTTACCGCCTATTTTAACTGCGCGACCGCCAACCGGTAAGATCACGCTGGCTTTCAGATACTTCAGCGCATTGTCAAAGGTCTGATTGTCGATCCACAAGAGCTTGTGGTCTTCCTTACAGTAAACCCCAAATTGCATCAAGGTTTGCGACTGCCGCATTTTCTCAATATTCAGCGGCACCTGCTGTTTTATCAGCTTATTAAACATGTAGTTGTAGCCTAAAAACTGTAACTCCGTAATTACCGGTAAGATGCCAACATTGTGTTTATCGCTCATCAGTTCAATACCCAACTTCTCTACCGCCGCAATATCACCACTTAAAAAATAAGCATTTAACACCGCCGTAGCTGAAATAGCACTGGCATTGTCAAAAGTGATGTCATTTTCCAGCAACCATTTTAAACAACCGGCGGTATAAGCAGCGCGCATGCCCCCGCCCTCTAAAACTAAGCCATATTTTTTCATATTCTCTATTCTACATCATCGGTGACAGCATATTCAAGATAGCTTGTAAGATACGTTTGAAGATGTTTTCCTCTTGTAGTTGTTTCATGGTGATTGCTTGACTTACGGTAATAGTTTGCATCAAGTCCTGCTTAATAGTTTTAAGACATGCCGAGCGATAGATCAACACTCCACACTCATAATGCAGATAATAGGAGCGAAAATCCAGATTGATAGTTCCGACACAGGCGATATTATCATCTGCCAATACCACTTTGGTATGAATGAAACCCGGAGTATACTCGTAAATCTTCACCCCATTTTTTAGCAAATAGTAATAGTTCGATTGCGAAATCACATGAGCATACCATTTGTCGGCAATATGGGGGACCACGATGTTGACTTCCACCCCTCTTTTAGCCGCCAAAGTCAAAGCTGCCATCATCTCTTCGTCGATTATCAGATAGGGGGTGGTGATATAGATTGATTCCAGGGCATGATTGATGATGTTCATATGCACCGATTTCCCGACGTCTTCATTATCGGTCGGGGCATCACCGAAAGGACAAATAATGGCATCTTGGTAGCGTTGCGGATGATTATAGCGGTATCTTTCGGCATTGCTGGCTAAACTGACTTCAAACATTTGCAGAAACATCAGAGTAAAATTGAAAACTCCATTACCGACAATTTTAACACCTCCGTCTTTCCAGTATCCCAATGGGGCAATTCTGTTGATATACTCATCGGCTAAATTTATGCCCCCGGTAAAAGCCACTTTCCCGTCGACTATTAAAATCTTGCGATGATCACGGTTGTTCATTTGAATCGCTAATAAAGGCCGTAGAGGATTAAAGGCTTTAGCATTTATCCCTTGGAGCTGTAATTTGCGATCATAGTGCAAAGGGAAATTAAAAGAAGTACCAAAATCGTCGTAGAGCAAACGTATCTCAACACCCGCTGCAGCTTTCTCTAAAAGCAATTCCCGGATACTGTCCCACATATAACCGCTGTCAATGATGAAATATTCCAGGAAAATGAAGTTTTCGGCACTTTTGATAGCTTGTAGCATCGCTTCAAACATCACTTCTCCGCTGCTAAAGTAGGTTACTTTATTGTTGTCACAGGTGGGAAAAGCTGTGTTACGCCAAAGATAATCGAATTGGTTGTGAATATGGAGATTGTCAGCGGCAACTTCTTGCATGGCTTTTTCATTTTGCCGAAAAATCTGGCTGGTTTTTTGAAAGTTCACCAAATGCTGCAGTTGCAGATGCTTGGGTATTCTTTTATCACCTAAAAGTAGATACAACATGCCGCCGATTAATGGAAAAAGCAAAATGACGATAATCCAAGCCATCTTATAGGAAGGATTCAAATCAGCTTTGTTGAGCACATAAACCGCCATAACTAAACTCAAAAGCCGCAAAGCAATATTTATCAGCTCAACTTCGGCAGAGAAATACAGCGGTATCAGCAAAATAAACAACAGCTGAAATAGGATGATAACACCGATGCTGAAAATTCGGCTGAATAAAAAGCTCAGTAACTTTTTCATATTCTATCTAAAACCAGAAATTGGGGATTTCCCAAATGGCTGTTGATGCTTTCAATCATATCCGCCCTAAACTGGTGGATCGGTCGATGGGCATCCAGTCCATAGACTACTTTCACCGGATATTGGGCGATGATTTGCCAAAAATCGGGATAGGGATAAGGCGCTTGCCACTTTCCCGCGATATAGTGGCTACGGGTAAACCCACTGATATTGATTTCCAAAGGAATATTGAACTCGACAGCCATTTGGGCAATATCATGAGCGGCCCGCTTACAAGCCTCATTAAAATTGCGCCGGCCAAACATGAAGTAGTCAGGATGGGCAAAATAGAGAAACAAACCGCTACTCAAAGCTGCTCGGCTTTCTTGACAATAAAGCTCTAGAGCCTGATCGTTAGCGTAGAAAGTGTAGTCATATTCCACTTGGGTAGAAAGGCGGATGTGGTTGCCGAAAATTAAGTAATCGCACTGTTGTTTTAATTTATAAAGAAAGTCGGGATTATCGGCAATCCACTCACATTCTAAAGCACTGAGAATTTCTATGCTAGCCCGGTACTGTTCTTTTAAGCGCTGGATACTTTGCAAATATTCTGGAAATTCTTCCAAAGACATGCGGTCATAAGTGATGGCAGAATGCGGGTGTGGCATATGGTCGGAGAAACCTAAAAGTTCTAAGCCGGCATCGATGGCTGCTTCAACGAATTGTTGGTCACTGCCATCCGCATGATGGCAACGGTAAGTATGAGTGTGATAACTGGCTTTCATAAACCCTTCTTTCACTGCACTTAGCATTATCTACATTATATATTTTTTTTGCTTAACTGACATAAAAAGCGCAGGGTTTTTATTCTTAAGTTCTTATCCTCAATAATAAAAAACAGGATAGCCTGAATCCTGTTTTTAAGAAAATAATATATTTTTTAGAGGAATAAATGAAAAACTAGTATTATCACTTTCGACCGTATTTTATATTATTAATGTGTAAGACCTGTGAAAGATAACTGAAGATTAAGTGAAAAATACAAATATTTCTAAAATGTTCGCTAAAGCCGGCTAGTATTTCTTTACATCTGTACGTCATAGTATGGCTTAATTTCTCGGCAATTTGACGATTTTCAACTCAGCGGCTTGCAGTGCTACTTCAAGTTGTCGTCCTTTTATAATAGCGGAAAGTTCCGCGTTGTTACTTGAAGTAAACAGTTGTTGCAACTTATCAGCCGCAAATTCTCCGGTCAAATTATCCAGTTTTAACTTATAGGCCTTTTTCTTGTTTAAATCCAAATTAGCTAATACTAGAAGATAGTCATAATCTAAAGGGTAAGCTACCGCTACCATTAAATCTTGTAGGTTTTCGCTATACAGATAAAGGGCTTTTTCCGAATCGCAGATTGCTGCTACATAAGTTTTCCTTATCTCTTTTACTTCATAAATTGCTGCCAGCAAGTCAGCGTAGTCATTGTCATAGTGAAACTGATAAGCATCAAACAAGGCTAACTTGCCATAGTAAGGATCATTTTTCGGTAAAACAAATTGGTCGGCACTTTGACAGTCTAAACCCAGATTCATCGGTTGAATTTCATAAAGTTCCTGCCCGCTGTTGATAAAGGTGATGGTATTAGGTATAAAATAGTTCAACAGCGTCGTCAACTTCGCCAATTTTTTCTTGCCTGCTCTATTGGCAATGCGGTGAGTATCATGGGTTTCCACCGCGGCAAATAAGGGTAAAGCCACATCTTTAGCCTGATAGAAGAAATCCTGCAAACGCTGATCAGCCACGGAAACCAAGCGAGTAAAGCCATTGCCGACGATGCAATTATAGCGTTGAGCTTTGGCATAGTCGGCTCTGTCGCTACTGAGCTCTTCAGCGATAAAGCTAAAGTTAGCATCACGGCTCCGCGCTTTATCGATTATCAAAGCGACCAAGTCTTCCGGTAAGGCATGTCCCATATCGATGCGCGCTCCGTCGATACCATAACGTTTTTGGTAGGTAGGAATAATCTCACTCAAACAGTGCCAGAGTTCCGCATTAACCAAAGAGCCGGGATTGAGTGAAGCTTTAGCTGTATCGTACAAAATATAGGGCTTAATGTCAGCGGCAAAATTCAAATAAGGCTGGGAGTTTATTGGGTGGTCAAAGTACAAGCGCAAGTAAGTTACATCGCTCCAAGGTGGCTGCAAATCATTGATACAATCACTAAAAGCCGGTGCAACGCTTAATCCAAAGTTGTTTTCTACCAAACTGAGAAAAACCTGTTGCGAATCTTGGTGGTGCTGTTGTCGGGTCTTTTCCCAAAGTGCCGGATTTATTTTAGCGGGATGATCAGCAAATTTTAAGATATGCTCTTGCACTTCTTTACTGGCAAACATTTGCGGTAAATATTCCGGTAAAGCACTGCTGTTAACCGGTAAACCCGGGGCGTAAGGGGCTTTATAGTCACTTATTGCCGCAGTGTCCAGCCAATAAAACCAGTCAGGATGGTCCACGATTAAATCAGAATGCAGTCCGTTGGTCCGCGGAATTATATCGATGATTACCCTGATGCCTAAAATGTGACAAGCTTCCACTAAAACAGAAAACTGTTGTTGAATATCCAGATAGTCACTAACTAGAGGATCGCTGAGATTTTCATCCAGTTCCGAAAAATTCACGATGGCATAAGGCGAGCCTAAGTCCCCTTTCTTGTGCAACTCAGCGTGCTTGCCAATAGGCAACAGGTATAAAACATCAACGCCCAAGTTTACCAGATGCGGTAACACAAAAAGCATCTTGATAAAAGTACCGGTTTCCTTTAAACCAAAAGCGTTAGACTGTTCCAGTTTACCGGAGCCATCCAGGTCATAGGCTGCTGAAGCGCGAATCAGGGCGGAATACAACACGGCTTTTTTAATCCATTGGCCGTGATTTTTCGTTTGTTTTTCCAGTAACTGTAAACTTTGATGATAGTCTTTACCGGCTTGGACTTTTGGCAGATAGTACTGTTGGATAAGAGCTGACAAATAATCATAGGGATTGACGAAAAATTCCTTTTTATTTTTTTTAATAATCGCTGGCGTCTTTACGCTAAGCCATAATAAAGGTAAAGCGACCTGAAAATCACGACGGCTCGACTTTTGTTTTTCCAGGATAGTTACAACTTCTTCTAACAACAGCTTTTTTCTCATTCTTTTATTGCGCCTCTTAGCCTTTTATGATAGAATTTGTGAGCGCCCGAGTGGTGAAACTGGTAGACGCAGTGGACTCAAAATCCACCGGTAGTGATACTGTGCCGGTTCGAGTCCGGCCTCGGGCACCAAAAGATAAGTGAAGCCTAGGTTTATGTCCTCGGCTTTTATTTACTAGATTTTGAAAAAACGAACTCTGCAGTTCGTTTATTTAATGTCATTAATGCCGATAAAGGTTAGCTCCCGCGGTCCGTCTTTCTTCGGATTTTGTTTCTTTTTGCTCTTGGGGTTTTCTTTAATGTTGCTAAGCAACCATAACCAAATCTTAGTTTGGATAAATAGCGAACCACCAGCCACCACACCACAAGATAAAGCGGTCATGATACTGTAAACCAACAGTCCCCGTGGTCCGCATAACGCCAAAGCTACTAAAGGCAAGACCAGGGCGATGATACGATAGATGGTGATTTCCCCGGCTTTTTGTAAAACCTGGTTTACGGTGCTCGGGTACTCTTCTTTTCTTAGGGCTTTCTTGCGGCGCTGATTAATAGCGGCTTTTACCCCATCAAAAATCATGACCGCCTCGCAGATGGCGAAAGTGATAACGACCAAGATGACAATCTGCAGTTGTTGGGTAATCGCAAAACGCAATAACAGGTAGATGGCTACACTGATAACGATATCCCCTAACAAGGTTAACAAAGCCGATAAAGCATAACTGAAATGATAACGCAAGCTTAGATATACTACCAAAGCTAGCCAAGCAGATGCTATCATAATAATGGTATCCCGCAACAAAGTACGGTTCAGTAAAGGTACTACCGTGGCAACTACAACATCTTCGCCATAGCTGACTTTCAGTTTCGTGCTCAGTTCATTTATTTGAGTAGCGCTTAAGACTTTCTTTAAGCGAATTTCAAACAGTTTGTTGTCTTCGCCTTTAGCTACGACACTGGCTGTTTTATAGTTTAATTCCCCAAAGTGGGTTTTAATGGCGGAAACTGACAATTCACTGTCGCTTTTTATCGTGACGATGGTGCTGTTGGCCACATCCGCTCCCAGATTGACAAAACCGTTGTTTAGGGCCAGCTGCACTACCGACATCGCCAGAGCCAAAACCGCGATGATTCCGGCAATAAGAACTGCCTTCTTGGATAAAGCTAAAATGTCTTTTCCGGCAAAACGCTCTACATGCTTTTTCTCTTCGCCGCTATGAACATTGGGAATTTCGGAAGTTGCGACACCAAAGAACTCCGGCTTTTCATCCCAAATGCCGGATTTCACTAATAAGCCCAATAAAAGATTAAAGAAAAATCTTTGAATGAATAAAAGCGACACACTTGCGGCAAAAAACATGATGGCAAAATCTTTAACTGCACCATCGGTAAATATATACATTAGGATGCCGGCAAAAAAGTTTGGAAGTAAAGCATCAAGAAGTACGCTGAAGGAAGCTTTAAAGCCATCGCGATAAGCTTTTTGTAGCGGGCGACCTAAGTAAAGTTCATCTTTAATTTTTTCCAAGGCGCTGATATTGCTGCCACAAGCTAAAGCAACAGACAGCACTAAAGCGGCAATAGCTGCCAAAGCTAAAATACCACCCATCATATCATAAATAAACAGGCTGACAAAGACGCTCAACGGCAATACTAAAGCCGCGATTAAACCCGGAAGCCGATAGCAGACTAACAGATAAAGCGCTAAAGCTATCCAGCCTATGATAAAGGCTAACAATAATTGAAAGTAGGCAGACCCGCCAAAACCGGCAGTTAGAGTTCCACTGTAAACTTCTTTTAATTCCGCCGGTAGTTGACCGGCATTAATGACAGCAGCCAACTCGCGAGCTGCTTGTTCAGTAAAATTCCCCCGTAATATGGCATCACCGCTGATGCGGGAAGTAACGGAAGCAACTGAGACATAGCGGGGGCTTTCTTTTTCTTTTTCTGTGGCATAAGAGTCAACGCCCTTTTGAAAATCCAGCCAAGTCACGATTTGATTCTCCCCCTGGTTGCGAGCGGCCAATTCTTCCGTAATATCGCCAAACTTCTTCACATCGGCGATTCGCAACAATACTACCGGAGTTCCGTTATCATACGCTAAAGCTGCTCCGCCTTTTTTGACGATCTCGGCGCCGCACAATACTTCATCATTGGTATCGCGAAAACTGAGGTCAGCTGTCATCGCCAAGATTTTCTTAGTTGCCTTCAAATCTTCCACGTTGGTCATATGAATCCTAATCCGGTTGTTGCCTTCAATGGTAATGCGCTGCTCACTGATACCTAGACTGGTGATCCTTTGACTGATGTTTTCGGCAACTTCCGTCATTTTGGGCAGTAAACTGCTACCGGGTAGTGGGCTTACTTCATAAACCAATTCATGCCCTCCAGCCAAATCCAAGCCCGGTGTCGTCCGTTTGGCAATAAACGGGCTTAAAAGTGTCAAAATTCCGGCTAAAGCCAGAAGCAAAATGACAAACAGTACGATATTCCCTTTTTTCTTCATCTCAATTGTCCTCTAAAAAAAATAAAATTCACCTATGAAATATTAGCACAAGCCATTTAATTATACAACCAAGCTCATTGCAGGTGCTCATTGCAGGCTCATTGCAGGTTCAAAACTAATTCTTTGAAATATTCGCCCCTTGCTTCAAAGTTGGCAAATTGATCAAAACTGGCGCAGGCCGGTGATAAAACCACGATATCGCCCGCTACCGCTTGACTATAGGCTGCCTCCAGGGCTTCCTGAAGATTATCAACTACCAAAGCCTGCCGGCAATACTGGGCGATTTCCTCTTTGGTTTCGCCATAGAGGATCACACGTTTCAGGTTTTTGAGATATGGAGCTAAAGCGGCGAAGCCTGTCTTTTTATCATAACCACCGGCTAGTAAAATCAGGGGTTTATCAGAAAAAGCCTTTAAACAAATGATCGTACTTTCGGCATTGGTTGCTTTGGAGTCGTTGTAATAAACAACACCATTTAGTTCTCTGACCAACTCAATGCGATGTTCTACGCCTTTAAAAGCCCGAAGAGCAGCGCCGATATTTGCGGTTTCCACCTTAAGCAGATAGGCCATAGCGGCTGCTACCATAGCGTTTTGCAGATTGTGTTCACCGGGAATTTTCAAGTCGGAAACTTCAAATAACAGCTGGTCCCCGATCCGGATTTGCTCGCCCTGGCGGTAAACATCCGCCGGCTTTTCTAAAGAAAAAGTGATAATTTTGGCTGCTGTGTCCGGCATATTCTGAAGGATGGTTTCATCATCGAGGTTCAACAAAAAATAGTCAGTTTCCTTCATGTTGTCACAAATCAGCATTTTAGCCTGGTAGTAACCGGCTAAATCAGCAAAATAGTCGAGGTGGTCGGGGCTTAAATTCATGATGACTGCGCACTTCGGCTTAAATGAGGGCGTAGCCAGCAGTTGCTGGGCGCTGATTTCTAAAGCCACATAGCCCTGCGTATTACCCTGACTGACTATGGC
>CAZUQA010000014.1:0-2308 GCA_964622375.1 uncultured Erysipelotrichaceae bacterium
TGACACCGCCCCCGGATTGCCGATAAAACACCTCGTCTTTTAGTAAAGCGGCTACTAATTCATCCGATTGATAGTAGCGCCCAATCAGCTCAAAAGCCTCGTAAGGACAAGCAGCGACTA
This sequence comes from uncultured Erysipelotrichaceae bacterium, assembly GCA_964622375.1. GTDB lineage: Bacteria > Bacillota_I > Bacilli_A > Erysipelotrichales > Erysipelotrichaceae > CAZUQA01. The sequence continues at coordinate 121 of CAZUQA010000014.1, forward strand.
GGTCAAACAAATTAGGACAATTTTGTCGATCGATGTGCAGACCATCTTCGCTTAACCAGACTCCACCGTTTGCGATTTTTACGCAGTGACCACAACGTTGACATTTATTGTTGTAGTGCAATACTTTACTTTCCGGGCTGATGAGCTCCGGATTACTGCACCATAAACAGCGTAAATTACAACCCAAGAAAAAGACGGTGGTTCGAATACCCGGACCGTCTTTGGTGGAATATCTCTGCAGTTTAGAAATTAGCGGTTTTTCTACCAACTCAATTCGCTCCGCTCAATAATCGCATCTTGCGCTTCCGGCATTAAAGTCACAAACAAAGCGCAGTAACCGGCTACCCGGACCATTAAATCCGGGTAATCTTCCGGATGCAAGCGAGCTTTTTTGAGCGTTTCCGAATCGACAACATTAAACTGATTGTGGAAAATATTCTTCACGCGACCAGCTTCAATAAAACAAGCAAACTTCTCTAAATTATCATCCCCGGCTAAAGCCCCCGGTGAAAAACGCATATTCAACAACTGACCCCCTGCCATTTTTTTATTTGGGAGTTTTCCGACCGAATTGATGACAGCGGTCGGTCCTTCTTTGTCGGCCCCTAAACAAGGTGAAGCACCTTCATTTAAAGGTTTACCGCTGTAGCGTCCATCGGGAGTCGCTCCGACATCAAAACCATTGGGCACATAAGAAGTGATGTTACTGGTGGACATGATATAGCCGCTGGTCTGAGGAATCGCAGAATAACGATCGGTTTTATAGTCTTTAATGATTTCCAGATAAGACTCATAGACAGCAGCCACAATCTGATCGACATAGTCATCATCATTACCGAACTTCGGTGCTTTTTTCATAATTGCCCGATAATGAGCACCGTCTTCACCGGCAAAGTTACTGTCGAGAATGTCGCGTAACTGAGCAAAAGTGAAACGTTTTTCTTCAAAGATTAATTTCTTAACAGCCGCTAAACTGTCCCCGACCACCGATGGACCGATGTTTGAAGCGCTGATGAAATCATATTCACAGCCGCCGTTCTTCAGCGTCATGCCTTTATTCAGACAGTCATCGGTAACGGCGCTGGCAAAAGTGTCAGCATCGTGCTTTTTCAGTGAACGGTCGCATACTAAATCACAGTCATAAGCTAAATCCGAGTAGAATTTTAGCGCTTTTTTCCAAGCCTCCCAGAGTTGTTCGTAGTTTTCATACTCGATATCGCGGCCCTTTTCTCCGTTAATCGAAATCAACTGAATACCGCTTTTGGGATCAACTCCATTATTTAAGATTAACTCGAGGATCTTTCCGAAGTTGATATAGGTCATCCCGGTCGCCCGATGTCCCGACTTTCCGGAGATACCGATCTCGACGCAACCCATCGAAGCGTAGTCGCGTGCTGTTTTCTCATCGATACCCTTAGTCATTAAAGCCGGTATGCACACATCATCCGCAAAGACCGAAGGTTGACCAAAGCCCGTTCTGATTAATTTAGCGGTCAACAACATCAAATCGTGAGGTGTCGCTTCATTAAAGCGTAAAGAGAGGTTCGGTTCCGGCAAGCGTGTGAGGTTCATCGCCTCCATACACAAGTAACTGATATCATTGGTTCCGTCGCTGCCGTCCGGCTTAAGACCACCGACCATTAAGTTAGAGTACAAGGGATAACCACCGGAATACTGGGTGTGATCCCACGGTCTAATTTTATTTAGAGTATTCGTCATGATAAAGAAGTGGGTGATGATCTCTAAAGCTTTTTCTTTCGTTAAGGTGCCGGTGGCAAGATTGCCGTAGTATAAATCCGCCATATACTGGTCGAAGCGACCAAAAGAGAACGAGTGGCCATTACTCTCGATCATCATCAATAAGTGCACCAAGTAGATAGTTTCCACCCCGGCGTAGAAAGAAACGATCTTTCCGGAGATGATTTCCTCCAACATGCTTACCATCGCAGTTAACTCCGCTTTCCTTTTCGCTGAGTCTTCCTTAGCAGCTTGTTGGCTTGCTAAATCTTGTAGACGATGTAAATAAATATCGACAGCTTCCATTGAGATAATCAAAGCCCGATAAAAATCTTGTTGAGCGGCAGTTAAGTCCGGGTTTTCCAGTTTCTTTTCAGCTTCGGCTTTAATGCCACAGAAACCTTTTTTCAAAACCATCGCATGGTTAGGAACGATATGTCCGTCGCCCGAC
>CAZUQA010000015.1:0-14893 GCA_964622375.1 uncultured Erysipelotrichaceae bacterium
TGTATGATTTAGACCGCAGTGAACAAGTCCAAAATGCCGAAAAATTGAATTTCAGTGAAAACGGAAGCCTGGATAAGACTAAAGTCAATTCTACACTCAACCGCCGGGAAGTCAGAAAAATCGAAGGTCGGGTTAACGCCAAACGTTACGACGACTACGATGATGAACCACGACGCCGGGGTATGCCACTTGGAGCTAAAATATTCATCGGCTTTTTAGGCTTGCTTTTGTGTGTTGCCGGGGTTTTTGGTGTGCTTTATGTCACCGGAGTTTTACGGCCGAAGAAAGAACAGGTGGAAATACCCTATCTTATTGATGTGCCCTATGATGAAGCGAAGTTGGTTTTGGAAGATTTAGGTTTGTTTGTCGATACGATCGTGATTCGTGAAGTCACCGATGAGTATGAGAAAGATCGAGTTTTTGAAGTAACGCCGCCAGCCGGTGAAATCGTCGATGTCGGAACCAAGGTCCGCTTAAAGGTCAGTGAAGGTATGTGGGTCTATATGAAAGACTACAAAGGTTGGTTTTTGGATGATGCCAAACAGGATTTGTTTAACCAGCAGTTATTTAATATTACCGTAAGTTATCAAGTGCAGTTTGATTCCACGATTCCGGAAAATAAAATACTCAAACAAACCGGACTAGATCCGGGAGCGCCGATTGATCCGACTAAGAAATATCAGGTCACCTTTATTATCTCCAACTATATCAGAGGTCAAATTCCCATGGCACTAGTCGGTAACACCAAAGCTAATGCGGAACAGGAATTAACCCGTATGGGCTTCAAATATGAGATTAAACTAATACCGATTCCCAAAGACGAGTTTGATAATCCGTTGCCGGGTTGTATTGCCGGGAATGTCGCTAAAGTGACTCCGGGTGAAGGTCAGCCCTATACCCAGACTGAGAAGTCGGTGGTTATTGTTGAAGTCTATAAATAGTAAGTACTAGATGCAAGGCTTAATTACCAGAATAATATCCAATCAATATCAAGTAACAGCTGACGATAAAAGCTATTTATGCCTAGCCCGCGGCAAAGTCCGCTTACAAATGCGCCCCTTGGTTGGGGACCGCGTTATTTTTGAAGACTTTGAGGGTATCTATGGAATTGAAAAAGTACTGCCGCGCCACAATGAACTGCAGCGTCCGGCTATCGCTAATGTCGACCAAGTCATAATCGTGATGTCGGCAATTAGGCCGGATTTTTCTACAGCGACCATTGATCGTTTAAGTTTTTTAATCAACTACGAAAACTTGCCGGTGCATCTGTTGGTTACTAAGCTTGATCTGCTTGAATAAAAAAAAGAAATTGCAGATTTCATGTTACACTATCGCAATTGTGGGTTTCAGGTCGTTGATAGTTCTGATGTCAAGAGTATGTTAGCGCTTTTCGCCGATAAAATCAGCGTATTAGCCGGTCAAAGCGGGGTCGGTAAGAGCACCAGTATCAATCGCTTGAATCCGGATTTCAACCTGGTTACTCAAGAAGTATCCAAGGCATTAAAACGCGGTAAGCACACCACGCGTTATTGCTGTTTGTACCCGGTAGGTCAGGGTTGGGTCGGTGATACTCCGGGTTTCTCAGCTATTGATTACAGTAGAGTGGAGATTGAGTTTTTTGCCAACTGTCCGCAAGAATGGCAAGAGTATCTCGGTCATTGTAAATATCGCAATTGTATTCACGAAAACGAACCTGGTTGTAAGATTAAAGAGCTGGCAAAAAATGGCGTGTTATGGGACAGCCGTTATCGTCATTATTTGGAATGTCTGCAGCTAATTCGTAGCAGTAAAAATGGAGGTTTCTGATGACAAAGACAGAGAAACCGGCGCTCAATGTTATTTGTCGCCAAAATGTGGAAATTCGGGATCCTGGCTTGGATTGTGTGGCGGTTGATGCCGGGCTTTTGTATGCCAGACAACAAGGCTTAAATATTATCCAGGTGATTGGCGATTTCGATAGTAGCGATAGTACAGTCTATTTAGAGTATCAAACAATCTTAATAAAAGCGGAAAAAGAGAAAGACAGCAGTGATTTACAGCTGGCTTTGGACTATCTGCGCGGTTATTGTGGTGCGATTTACATCTATGGGGCTTTAGGTGGTAGGATGGATCACAATTTTGTTAACTTGAAACTCTGCTACTATTCAGAACTTGATATTCACTTAATTGATAAGCAAAATGAAATCTTCTGTTTAAAGCCCGGCTACCATACTTTAGAAGAAAATTCCTACAAATATGTCTCATTTTTTAGTTTTCAGGATTGTCGGCTGTCACTTAGCGGTTTTAAATACCCCTTGAACAACTATCTGTTGCGCTGTAATGATAATCTGACTTTGTCCAATGAGATGACTATAGCGCCTTCTGTGGTAATCAATGACAGTAAGTGTTTGGTCTTCTTAAGCCATGATTAAAACTTTTATCAAGATTTGAATAACACTCGGCCATAAGGTAAGCCTTTTCTTGTCTGGCGTAGGATGTCACAGCCTTTGTAGTTGCCGCAAGACCAATATGTACTATAATATCAATGAAAGACTATAAACTATGAAAGAACAAATAGAACAACGCAAACGATTTATAATCAATACTGCTTTCTGGGCTTTGATTTTAATTTTGATAATCTTTGTTTTACGCTACATAGCGCCTTTATTTCTGCCTTTTATCATCGGTTTTGTCATAGCGTGGTTACTTCGACCGCTGGTCTGTTGGCTGGCACGAAAAGCCAAAATCAAGGAAAAACTTGCCGGGGTTCTGATCACGGTGCTAGTTTACCTGATTATCGGTTTGTTACTGACGCTCGGCGGTAGTCAACTGGTGAGCTTAGCATTGAGCTTTTTCTCACGTTTGCCGGAATTCGGTACCGAGGTGCTGGCACCGGCGGCAGTTACCTTGGCAGAGTGGGTAGCCCAGACTTTAGGTGACATTTTTCCCGATTTGGCGAAAACCTCAACAGAAACCCTACCGTTGACCATTGCCGATATCCAAGGCACTCTTTTGTCAATCTCATCTAGCGCTTTGACGATACTGACTAACTTGAGCGCAAAAATCCCCGGGTTGTTAGTAACGGTATTGTTTACTTTAATGACTACTATGGTTATCAGCAGCAGTTACAGACAGGTGGTAGAATTCCTTGTCCGTCAAATCCCTGCTAGCCACCAACAATTATTCTTTAAAATCAGAGATGATGCGATTTTAACGGTCGGTAAGTACTTGGTTGCTTACCTGAAAATCATGTTTATCACCTTTTTAGAGCTGTTTATCGGGTTGTCGCTTTTAGGAGTCAAGGCCGCAGTTTTTGTAGCTTTGGGCATTGCGATTTTTGATATTTTGCCGGTTTTAGGCACCGGCGGCATTTTACTGCCTTGGGCTTTATTAGCCCTGATCCAAGGTGAGTTCATGATGGCTACCGGGGTATTGCTGCTTTATATTTTTATCACCGTTATCAGAAACATCATTGAACCGAAAATCGTCGGTGATCAATTGGGTATGCATCCTTTAATCACTTTAGTGGCAATCTATGCCGGGTTTCGCTTTATGGGCATCTTGGGTATGTTTTTATTTCCGGTTACCATCCAAATCCTCATTGAGCTGCACCAGGCTGAAGATGTCACACTTTGGAAATGACGGCAAAGGGCGGAGCTGCAGCTTACCTTTACTGTAGAAGGCATGATGAAAAAAGTCGAAAGGCAACGGAAATCCCTTGCATAGCTAGATTTGCTTGTGGTAAAATAACAGGGCAACGAAAGGAGGTACTGTGATGGCCAGAGTTTGTGCAATCTCCAACAGAGGAGCTTTATCAGGAAACCGGCGTTCTCACTCATTGCGTGCTACACGACGGAAATGGAATGTTAATCTCCAGAAAGTTAGAATCATGGTTGACGGTAAACCTGTTCGGGTCCGTATTTCCGCTCGTGAGCTGAGAAATCTAAAATCGCAAACAGCGAAAGCACAATAAATTACAAGGTCCGCCTTGTTTTTTAGTACTTAAATTGATCAAAAGGGGGAAACTGCGGCAAAAGAGAGAAACTCAAGGTTTCTTTACTGATAGGATGTTGAAAGGCTAAAGACTGGCTGTAAAGCGCTAATTGTTGGCCTTTTTTTGCCTGAGGATTATATTTTTGATCACCCCAAAGTGGGAGATTGTGATAAGCGAATTGTACGCGGATTTGATGGGAGCGGCCGGTTAACAATTTGATTTCAACTAAAGAGCAACCAGCTAAGCGGGCTAATGTGCGATATTGCAGCTTCGCTTCTTTACCGGCTCCATCAACCTTGACCAGGTTTTTATCATGATCCTTAAGTAATTTGTCTTGAAAAGTGTCAGAGTCAGCAGCTAAACCGCAGACTACAGCCAAATAGCTCTTGTGGACTTCGCGTTGACGAAATTGTTCGCTCAAACGAGCGGCGGCTTTCGAAGTCTTCGCAAAAACCATGATGCCGCCAACTGGGCGGTCCAAACGATGAACCAAGGCTAAAAAGACATTTCCCGGTTTATGATCGCGTTCTTTGATCAGCGACTTTAAACAGTCCAAAAGATTAGGGTCGCCGGAACTATCGGCATTAACCGGAAGGTTATAGGGTTTTTCTACCACCAAAAGATGATTATCTTCATAAACAATATTAATCATTGGAAGCTAGGCCATAAATGCCGGCGGGTAGGGTGATGTTCTGTCGGCTGATCGGTAACAAGAGCTCTCCGCTTTCTTGGGTTTTGAAGTGCGACATCAGAGTTTCATTAGCTTGAAAGATGTTAGCTAACACGGTAGCGGAGTAACCGGCGCTATAGCTGTTAACTAAGAAAAACAAAGCATCATCAGCTAACAGTTGGGAAGCCGCACTCAGCAATTCGTTGATTTGATTGTCAAATTTCCAAATTTCATTGTTCGGTCCCCGGCCATAAGAAGGGGGATCCATGATAATGCCTTGGTATTTCCTGCCTCTTCTTTGTTCTCTTTGAAGGAACTTAAAACAATCATCGACAATGAAACGGATGCGACGATCACTTAATTGTGATAGTTCGGCGTTTTCTTTCGCCCATTGCACCATGCCTTTACTGGCATCAACATGAACAACTTCAGTGGCTCCGGCCGCAGCACAAGCTAAAGTAGCCGCCCCGGTGTAGGCAAACAGATTTAATATCTGGAGTTTTTTGTGGTGGTTTTGTTGGATAAGCGTAGTCAAACTATCCCAATTGGCTGCTTGTTCGGGAAAGAGGCCGGTGTGTTTAAAGCCTAAAGTGCTGACTTTAAAGCGTAGTTGACGATAGTTGACTGACCAAAAGTCAGGCAATTTTCTTTGATACTGCCAACAACCGCCGCCCCGGTTGGAACGCTGGTAACTGGCGTCGATTTTAATGGCGATAGGCGGTAAAGGCCAAATAGCTAAGGGGTCAGGTCGTGACAAAATGAAGTCTTGCCAGCGCTCGATTTTTAAGCCGTTACCGGCATATAAACATTGATAATCTTGCCAGCCGTCAGCTATTCTATCCATGTAGTTATTAAGCGATGTGCAGAATGCTGTTGACAATTTTTCCGGCGCTGATTTCATTCTTCCGCCAAATACTCTCGTCATTCAGTACTTGCCATCTTCTTTCTTCTTTGATGTAATTCCAATCCTTATCGTTTTGGAAGTAAATTTGAATACCATCGGATTCATGGATATTCAAGATTTGATTATCATGGTAATTAAACTCATCAAAATCGGTAAAGGCTTTTTGGGCCATTTCCGAATAAAGGCGACTGAGTTCCAACAACTGATCATTAAGCGCATCATCCAGCGCTTGGGCTTTCAAACCGATTTTGTTGGCTTCGTTCAGGGTAATGGGATAGCCATGAGAAGGAAATTGTGAGTTTAAAATATGACTGATGTTGTCGCAGGTTGCTTCATCACTTACATGGTAAGAAAGGATTTCTTTGCAGATTTTTATCGACAGCGAACTGCTTCTGTCTAAAGCCCCGATAACTAAGGGGTGGATATACTTAAAAAGTTCCTGATAGGGATGAACGTGGTTTTCGTTGGCGTTTTCCTGCCAAAGTCTGACAATACGGAAGATCTCATCTTGGCTGACCGGAACTTTACGATGGTTGATTTCATCGATGGGGGAAAGGTTGTGGGTCAATGAGGAGTCGATTGGTGTCAGGTGAGCCAAGGGACCCATTTTTATTTCATCGGCGCCTAAAGCGATCAGGGTGGCACTGGAAGCGGCTTCCAGCGGTACTAAAGCGGTAATTTTTTTGTTGTAAGTTCTCAGGATATTGACAAGGCGTAAAGCTGCCTCAATATCACCGCCGCGTGACTTAATAAAGAGGGCGATATCATCATGTCGACCGATTTTTTCGAAGATATTGTATAAAGCGATGACATCGTTGTCGCAGACCGAACCATTGTAGCTGGTCCAATAGACGACGAGGCTTTTTCCCAGTATTTTCTCGATTTTTGCGATAGCCTGTTGGGTCTTACTAAACAAAACCGGGGGTTGCTTAATTTTTCTGTTTTCTTTTTTCTCCATGTTTTTGACCTTTAGTAATTTACTAAGTTATTATAGCATCGATTAGCTGATAGCGCTGTTACACAATTTGAAAAAATATCGACAAAGCTCTGTGAAACGCTTAATCTAGCGAAAATAAGAGCTTTGCTTAGTCAATATAAGCAGTTGTGATATAATATTAAATAGCAGCTTTATTCATTTAAGCTGGTAAATCGCGGAGTAAGAATATGAGAAAAATCATTTTGGGGCTTTGTTGCTTGTTGGTGTTAACAGCTTGCGAAAAAGGTCAACTAAAATCGGAAAACAATTATGAAAACCCAACTATCGCCGAGTTACCGATGGCCGATATCAGTGGTTATCGTAATCTAAAGGCGAACCCTTTAGTGAAAAAAGGCAGCTTGCGCTTGGTCCTGGATATTTATCAGGAAGGCGGAGCTATGGTGTTTTATGTTGGGATGTCTTCCTGTGTCAACTGTCTGGAGTTCTTTCCGGTTTTATTGGAAGTTGCTACGGAATACAATATTCCGGTAGTTTATGTCGATGCCAGATTAGAACCGCACCCGGAAACCAATCCGGATTATTTTGAATTTCTGCAGGTTTTCAGCGACTTTCTCGATGTTGATGAAGAAGGTAATAAAGACATCTTTATGCCCTATACCGTCTTTGCCAAAGACGGCAAGGTCTTAGCCTACTATATCGGCGGTGCTGAGAATTATGATCCTATTGCCGACGGACCGATGAGTGAAAAACAGATCAAAAGTGTAAAAAAAGATTTATACAAAGGTTTTGATAAAGTAGGAAAGTAGTATTTGTCATTAAGGGGATTGTGAAATGAAGGATATAGCGCTAGTTATACTAGCCGCCGGCATCGGTTCAAGATACGGTGGCTTGAAACAAATTGACGCAGTCGGTGATAATGGCGAGGCGATCATTGATTTTTCCATTTATGATGCCATTGCTGCCGGTTTCAGCAAAGTTTACCTGATAATCAAAGAAGAGCATCGCGCATTGTTTGCGCAAAATATCGGCGATAAACTGGAAAAGTTTATCCGGGTAGAATATGTCTACCAAAATCTAAATGACTTGCCGCCGGGTTTTGACTTGCCTGCAGGTCGTAGTAAACCTTGGGGGACGACCCAGGCTTTACTGGCTTGTCGCGGTATTGTCAAGGAACCTTTTGCGATAATCAATGCTGATGATTATTACGGCAAAAGCGCTTTTACCAAAATCTTTGACTTTTTAGAAAATGAAGTTGGTCAATATAATTATGGTATGGTGGGCTTTAAATGTGCCAATACCTTAAGCGATGCCGGGGCTGTAACCCGGGCTTTGTGCCACGAAAAAGCTGGCTACCTCAGCAGCATCGAAGAGCTGCAAAAAGTCTTTCGACAAAATGGTGAGATTTGTTATGAAAGTGCTGAAGGTTTAAGGTATTTAAGCGGTCAAGAACCGGTCAGTATGAATTTCTGGGGCTTTGAACCCAGTATCTTTGACTTGTTGACTGCGGTTTTTACCAGGTTTCTACAGCGGGAGTGCCAAAATGATCCTTTAAAATGTGAGCATGTCATACCAACCGCCATTGCCGAGTTGATAAAAACTACAGCTGTCAGGGTTAAGGTTTTGACCAGCAGCGATAATTGGTATGGCATCACCTATCAAGAAGATAAGCCACAGATTGTGGCAGCAATACAAAAAATGAAGGATGAGGACTTATATCCTCAGAAATTATGGGAGATAAAATAATGGATTTCACAAAAAGAAGACAGGAATTAAGCACGAAGCTGAGTGAGAACAGTTGGCTGGTTTTATTTGCCGGGGAAGAAGTAATTCGCAATGCGGATGAGCTGTATCCTTTTTCGGTCAATCACAGCTTCTATTATTACAGCGGTATTGAACAAAAGAACAGTATTTTGGTCTTAGCGAAAATAAACGGGGTTTATGAAGAAAAACTGTTTATTTTACCTAATGACCCTTTACAAGCCAAGTGGATTGGTGAATTTTTAAGCCCTGATCAGGCGCGCGAGATTTCCGGCATCAACAACGTCAAGCTTATTTCCGAGTTTATCACCCAACTTGAAGAAGCTTTGCTTTACGGTGGTTTGCGTAATATTTACTTGGATTTAGAGCACCGACGCTCAGACCTCTATGAAAAGCGGAATTTCCGGGATGTTGTTAGAAAAAATTATCCGACTTTAGAGATCAGAAACTGCTTCCTGGATATCGCTAGCCAACGCTGTGTAAAAGATGCCCAAGAGATAGAATGTATAAAAAAAGCCATCGAAATTACCGGTAAAGCTTTGGAGGCTGTGCGACTGACTTTGAAAGCCGGCTACTATGAGTATCAAATCGCCGCTTTATTTGAATATAATGCCAAGGCTAACGGAGTCAAAGAATTGGCTTTCAATACTATTGCAGCCGCTGGTGTTAATGCGACGGTATTACACTATTGGGCTAACAACTGTGTGCTAGCAGAAGGAGCGATGCTTTTACTAGATTTAGGGGTAAAGTTTAACCACTATGCGGCCGACATAAGCCGGACTTATCCGGTCAGTGGAGCTTTTGATGAGCGACAAAGAGCCATTTATCAGTTGGTTTTAAATGGCCAGAAAATGGTCATGGCAAAGATTCAACCGGGCATTACTACCGGTGAACTCAATGATTTATTGAAAGCCTACTATGTCAAGGAGTTGAGCAATATCGGATTGATCACACAGCCGGAACAAGTGGAAAACTATTATTGGCATGGTGTATCCCACGGTTTGGGTCTGGATACCCATGATATCGGGATCCTGAAAAAACAAGCACTGGTTGCCGGAAATGTGATAACAGTTGAGCCGGGCCTGTATATCAGCGAATGGGGAATCGGTGTAAGGATCGAAGATAATGTTCTGGTTACTCCCAGCGGCTATGAAAATCTGAGTAGCGCTATTGCTAAAGAGATTAATGAAATTGAAGGCGTCTTTAATGTTCGCTAAACTGCAACGCTTGGGTTTAGGCGGCATCCCTTTGCAGGGTGGTAGCCCAGAAAGCACCAAAACTTTGATTGAAAAAATGGCAGAGGACGGGTATTTTCTAATTGACAGTGCTAAAGTCTATGGCGTCAGTGAAGCTTGGATTGGCGTGGCTGTCAAAGATCGGCGCTCTCAAGTCTTTTTAGCATCCAAAAGCATGGCACGGGATTACCGCCAAATGCGCGCTGATATCGCTGACAGTCTGGAGAAATTTCAAACGGACTATATCGATCTCTATCAGTGCCATAACATCGCCAATGAAAAAGACTACCAAACTGTTATGGGAGAGGGCGGAGCTTATCAAGCGTTGCTGGAAGCTCAAGCTGCCGGTCAAATAAAGCACATCGGTGTCAGTTCACATTCTGTGGCTTTTATGGCGGAGAAACTTGATGAAATGCCGTTTGTCAGCCTGCAAATTCCCTTTAATATCATTGAAGAAGAAGGTCGTCAACTGTTAAGACGCGCCAAAGAAAAAGGTTTATTGACTATAGCGATGAAACCACTGTGTGGTGGCGTTATCGCTGATCGGGCTTTGGCCCTGCGCTTTTTCAACAATGATCCGGTAGTCGATATTGTTTTGGCCGGTATGGCTGAGCTTAAGGAATATTTAGCGAATAAAGAAGCATTGAATGGCGAATTTACAACAGACGATGAAGCGCAAGCTACAAGTTTAAAAGCTGAACTGGGACAAAATTTCTGTCGCCGTTGCGGTTATTGTTTGCCCTGTCCGGTAGCAATTAATATCCCGATGGTGTGGGTGTGTGAATTGTATGATAAACGCTATGGCTTAAAGCAGTGGGCGAAGTCACGCTACAATTCTTTGGCGGTTAAAGCTGATCAGTGTATTGGCTGTGGTAATTGCGAAGCTTCCTGCCCTTATCAACTAAAAATAATTGACAAGATGCATGAAATGGCGACATTTTTTAAAGATTGATTAACAGCTGATTGCGCGCAATAAAGAGAAAAGTTCTAAAGGAGTAAAGCAATGAAGATTCAGAGAAATATCTTATTAAACCCCGGTCCGGCTACAACGACCGACACTGTGAAACTGGCGCAGTTGGTACCGGATATCTGTCCGCGGGAAAAGGAATTTGCGGAGCTGTTAAGTGCATTGCGTCAAGATTTACTGAAGATTGTGCATGGTGATCCGGAAAAATACACCTGCGTGCTTTTTTGCGGGTCCGGGACTTTGAATATGGATGTTTGTTTGAATTCTTTACTTCCAGCCGATAAAAAAATACTGATTATCAACAACGGCACTTACAGTAGCCGGGGCGTGGAAATTTGTCAGTATTATAACTTACCTTTTATTGAAATGCGCTTACCTTTTGATGAGATAGTTGACTTTGCGGAGCTAGAAAAGCTCTTACAAGAAAATCCCGATATTTATCTGGTTTATACTACCCACCAAGAGACGGTTAGTGGTTTGCTCAACCCCATCAGGGAAATCGGCGCCTTGGTACATAAATATCAGGGCATTTTAGTGGTCGATACTACTTCGACCTACGCTTTGTTGCCTCTTGATATTGAACAAGATAATATCGATTTCTGTATGGCTTCAGCGCAAAAGGGGATTCAGGCGATGACCGGTCTGTCCTATATCATCGGCAGTATTGCGGAAATTGAAGCTTCTAAGCACTATCCCAAACGTTCTTACTACTGCAATCTCTATTTACAGTATGATTTTTTCAAGAAAAACGGGGAAATGCATTTCACACCGCCGGTACAGACGATCTATGCAGCTAAACAAGCATTACAGGAGTATTTCGCTGAAGGGGAAACAGCTAAATATCATAGGCACCTGCGCGTCCACGAAACGATATTGGCTAATCTTGCGCGTTTAGGCTTTAAGACAATACTGCCCAAAGAGAAACAAGCCGGTTTAGTAGCAGCCGTCAAGTATCCCGATGATGAAAACTGGGATTTTTTCAAAATCCACGACTATTGTTACCAACGGGGCTTTACCATTTACCCCGGCAGAATAGCAGCTACAAATTCTTTTCGCCTTTGTTCTTTAGGGGCCATCGATGTCATTGACATCGAAAACTTCTTTGTGGTTTTTGAGGCCGCCTTGCGTTACTATCAGGTAAGTCTGCCAATCCGTTATAACTGAGATAGCCGGGAGTTAATGATGAAAAGTAATAAAGAAATTGCGGTAATTATGGCAGCCGGTTTAGGAAGCCGCATGTTACCTTTAACGGAAACCCTAGCGAAACCTTTGATACCGGTTTTCGCTACACCGATGATAGAAACCCTAATCTCAGCCTTGCTTAAACGCGAAGTGGAAAAACTCTATATTGTCACCGGTTATAAAAGTGAACAGTTTGACTACTTAAGCGCTAAATACTCAAATATTACCTTGGTAAAAAATGAAGAATATAACACGAAGAATAATATCTCATCATTAAACCTGGTCTGTGATTATTTAGGAGCCGCTAATTGTTTTATTTGTGAAGCTGATCTCTTGGTCAATGATGAAACGATATTTTTCTTTGATTTTCAGCAATCATGTTACTTTGGGAAATTTGTTAGCGGTTACTCCAGCGATTGGGTCTTCGAGATGGAAGCTGAGCGCATAACAAAGATTACTAAAGGCGGGACTGACCTTTTTAACATGACAGGAGTCAGCTATTGGCTCAAGGAAGATGCTAAGCAAATTGCCCAAGCAGTCCGGGCTGCTAGCCTGGTTGCGGATAACGATCAACGCTTTTGGGATGAAATTGTCAATCTACTATTGGATAAAATCGACTTGACTATCTACCCGGTTACAGCCAAGCAGTTGGTTGAAATAGATACCGTGGCGGAATTGCAGGAAGTACGCAGAACCCTTGCCGCTGCCGACTATATTGCCTGATAACAGGGAAAATATATGTCTTCCGGCAAAAAAGCAAGGTGCTACTTGCTTTTTTTGTGGGGCTGACAAATGCTTGTTTTATGTAAGGCGAGTTTCTTGTTGTTTTTAGCTTGATCGATTTTTTCTGGCAAAATACTTAGCAAGCAGTTCTTCGTTGCTGGGCACAACTTGTTTGTTGTCGATAATATAGATTTGATCGCAGAGCTCTTTGATGTCTTCGTGGTTATGTGAGGTTAACAGCAAGGTTTTACCTTCGGCTTGCAAGATGCTGATGAATTCTTTGACATCGTTGTATGTTTGGAAATCTAAAGAATTGAAAGGTTCATCAAAAACCAAGATTTCCTGATTTTCCATTATGGCTTGAGCCAGACCGAGCTTTTGTTTCATGCCCAAAGAATAGTTAGCGACTTTAGTTTTATTTTGGGGATCTAGCCCTAATAAATACATGGCTGCTTTGATTTGTTCATCATTGATAAGCCCGCGAATATTAGCTAGAAATTTGAGATTACTAAAGCCATCATAAAGGCCAATGAAACCCGGAGAATTGATGAAGACGCCAACATTGGCCGGGAAGTCGATTTTATCGCCCAGCAGTTCGCCGCCAACCAAGACCTGACCACTATCTGGTTTGGTAATGCCGCAAATCAGCTTAAAAAGCACCGACTTGCCGCTACCATTAGCACCGATAATTCCGACGGTTGTACCGACAGGGATAGCTAGCGAAACATCATGCAAAATCATTTGGCCACGAAATTGCTTTGACACGTTTTTTAGTTCAATACAGTTAGACATAAATGATTCCTCCTAATTATGTGGTAAATACTTATAAAACTTCGTAGTAAGTAAGCCGAGAAGTATAAAACTCGCGCTAAATAATACAATAAGGACGGTAGGGACTGACAAAGCGCTATCGACTCCTGGCAGTATATTGCTTCTTTGCAGACTGGAAAGTCCAAAAGGGAGAAGACGCCAGGGCTCTAGCGGAATAACACAAGACAAATTAAGCGCAATTAACAGGAAAAAGCTCAGAGTTATTTGCCCCCACCGGCAATAGATGACGGTTATAAAGAGCAACTGATTAATTACATCCCATATTTTCAAAGCAACCGCTTTAGCCAATAGAGCTAAAGCGGCACTGTCAATTGGCAAACCTAGTAGCAACAAGGCTAGAGATGGAAAAAAGACAAGATAGAGTCCATACAACAAAAGAAACAGCAAAGCGACACTCAGTAGCCCAAAAAGTAAAGAGTGGCGTTTTTTTAAGCGCGCAGTTACAAATAGCGAATATTCTCTGTTGACTTTTTCAATAAATACGGCAAGCAGATAAATTGGGGTATTATTCAATAACAGCATTTCAATGAAACTCAGGATATGGAATTCCGCCATGCCATGTCCGGCAAATAGCTGGATTATCAGCTCTTCACTGTTATTGATGTTCGGGTTTTGCCAATATTTCCAAAAAATCAGGCTAACAACAACAGCGGCACAAATAGCGGCGTTGCGCTTGCTCAAGAGTTCCTTGGCATAGTAAGAGAATAGACCACTAAACGCAACTTTGGGAAAATAGCGGCTAAAACTGCGATTTCGCTTAATACTGTAAAATATCGCGGCGACTATAGCAATGGCAGTAATGCCGGTTAACAAAAAACGTCCGTCATTTACCAGGTTGTGATGCAAAATAATCAGGTGATTAAACAGGGTTAGCGGGAGTTGTCCGAAGAAGGGGATACGCAGGCTCAACACAGAAAGCAGATAAAGTGCGATTATTACCTTAACAGCCGTAGTTTTTTCCAGAAAATGAGCGAACCAGAGCAGAATCATAATCAACAGGCTAAAACCCAATAACATGTATGTGACAACCGCTAATAAGCAACTGAGGCTTGACGAGAAAAGCTGAGATAAATAACGGAAAAGTTCATAAGTGGGCGCCCCTTCCCATACTGACCACTGACTTCCGTAAGGCAGGCCCAAGCCGGAAAGGGTAATAGCCGCTAATTGCACCAGCATGAAAATCCAGCTGATCACAGTTAAGGTCAACCATTTAGCGAGGAAATAGTGAAAATAACTGCGGTAGCGCAGCACAACAACTTCACTATCATCAGCAATAACAAAAAGAAAGAGTAAAAGAAACATGGGAAGCATGAAGTACAGTAAATAATAATGATCGCTAAGTACAGTCAAGCAGTGTTGAATAAAGCTGGGGTTTAAACTATTTCTTGAACTCAAGGCGAAGATAAAACTGCCGATTAATAAAGCAGCTAAGCTCAACTTGACACTGCGATTGAAGTTTCTTGTTAGTAGATTCATCTTTGCCGACTTAAGGCTCCTGTAGCTCTTTTCGCTTGGCGCTGGCTAACAGCAACCAAAGCCCCAGAGTAATAACAACCAGTAATGCGGGACCGACTAACATGGACCAAAAAGTAATCAAAGCTTCTTCGATTATGCTGGGTTCATAGGAAGTAATTAAACGGTATTGTGGCATACGGAGTATCGCCCAGAAGAAATTCTCCAAGATAGAATAGACGAAAGGGCCGGTAAGAATGA
>CAZUQA010000016.1:0-2591 GCA_964622375.1 uncultured Erysipelotrichaceae bacterium
GATTGCCTAAGGTGCCGGAACTGACAAATAAAGCGGCTTCTTTGCCGGTCAACTCGGCACAATAAGCTTCTAAGCGGTTGACCGTCGGGTCATCACCGTAGACATCATCACCGACTTCGGCGTCAAACATTGCTTGGCGCATTTGTTGCGTGGGTTGAGTTACTGTGTCAGAGCGAAAATCGTATTTTTTCATAAAGTTCACCTGTCTGGCTGTTGAGCAGCCCGAGCATATTAAGTACATTTTATCAAATATATGTTTAAAAGACCGATAAAGATGCTAAAATTTGACTATGTACAACCATGAAAAAACCGCAGAAAAACAACTGATTCTCCAACAGGCTGAGCTGTTTGTGGCTGATGCTTTATTCGCTGTCAGCTTGTTGGCTAATATCACTGCTTTGTTGTTGCAGTATTACCATGATGTGAACTGGTTAGGTTTTTATTTAGCTGATCAAGATCGACTTTACCTTGGGCCTTTCCAAGGGAAGAGCGCCTGCCAGATAATCCCTTTTGGCAAAGGGGTTTGCGGTACCGCAGCAGCTAGTCGGCAAGTGCAAATCGTTAAGGATGTGCGGCAACTGGAAAACCATATTGCTTGTGACAGTGAGTCTTTAAGTGAAATTGTCGTACCTCTGGTAATCGCCGATAAAGTGTACGGCGTCTTGGATATTGATGCCCCGACAACTGACTATTTTGATGAAGAAGACCAAGCGTTTTTATTGCGATTATTGGAAGTAATAAAACCGGGCTTAATTAACGCCCGTTAAGATCAGTTAAAGTAAAGTCTTATAGTACCAAGGAGGCTAATAATGACAGCTACCATGAAAGCTTTGGTGAAAAAATATGCCGAACCGGGAATCTGGCTACAGGAAGTAGCAATTCCTTCTTGTGGCGAAGACGATGTGTTGATTAAGATTCATAAAACGGCGATTTGTGGTACCGATATTCATATCTATCAGTGGAATAAGTGGGCGCAAGAAACCATCAAAACCCCGCTGGTCATCGGCCATGAGTTTGTTGGCGAAATCGTCGAAGTCGGTAGAAATGTCAAAGGTCTTAACTGTGGTGCTGTGGTCTCGGGGGAAGGGCACATTGTCTGTGGCGTGTGTCGCAATTGTTTAGCCGGACGGCGGCATCTCTGTCGCAGTACCCGGGGTATCGGGGTCAACCGTGATGGTTGTTTTGCGGAGTATTTAGCCTTACCGGCTAGTAATGCTTGGCTTTGTAATCCAAAAATCGCTGAAGAACTCTACAGCATTTTTGACCCTTTTGGTAACGCCACGCATACGGCTTTGTCCTTTGATGTCATCGGTGAAGATGTCTTAATCACCGGAGCCGGACCGATCGGTATTATGGCGGCTTTGATAGTCAAACAAAACGGAGCGCGTCACGTGGTGATTACTGATATTAACCCTTATCGCTTAGCTTTGGCTAAGAAACTGGGGATTAGCCAGGCTGTGGATACTCGAAAGAAAAATCTCAAAGATCTCCAAAAAGAATTGGGTATGAAAGAGGGCTTTGATGTCGGTTTAGAGATGTCCGGTAGCAATGCCGCGTTAAATGACATGTTGGAAAATTTGGCGATGGGAGCGAAGATTGCCATGTTGGGCATTCAAGACAGCGGTACCAGTGTCGATTGGAACAAGATTGTTTTCAGTAGTTTTATCATCAAAGGGGTCTATGGCCGGGAAATGTATGAAACTTGGTACAAAATGGAAACCATGATACAAGCCGGTTTAGATATATCCGGTATCATTACCCATCGTTTCCCGCTTACTGCTTATCAGGAAGCCTTTGACATTATGGCAGCCGGGAACAGCGGGAAAATAGTTTTACAATGGTAGGAAAAGCAAGATGAGCACAAGAAATACAGCTGACTTTTATCAATTAATTAACGATCAATTGCAAGACTTAGCAACACAAGGCACCTATAAATATTTACGCTATCTCTCAGGGAAAATGGCCGGGGTAGCTAAGTTGGAAAAAGAAGGAGAAGTCATCATTCTTTGTTCCAACAACTATCTGGGTTTATGTGATAAACCGGAGCTCATACAAGCCGGGAAAGCCGCTCTTGATAAATACGGTGTCGGGGCTTCCAGCGTCCGCTTTATTTGCGGTACTTTCGACATTCATCGACAACTGGAACAGCGAACTGCGGCTTTCCTAAATATGGAAGCCAGCCTTTCCTATTCTTCCTGTTGGGCAGCAAATACGGCGGTAATACCGGCTTTGCTTGGTCCCGGGGATACAGTATTGTCAGATGAACTAAACCATGCCAGCATTATCGATGGCTGCAAAGCCGTAGCTAAAGGAGTTAATCGCGACATCTACCAGCATAGTGACATGGCGGATTTGGAAGCTAAACTTCAGGCAACTGGCGACAGTCCGGTGGTATTAGTGGTTACTGACGGTGTGTTTTCCATGGAGGGTGATATTGCGAAACTTCCGGAAATAGTTCAACTTTGTAATAAATATGGCGCAATTTTGCTGGTAGATGATTCACATGCGACCGGGGTAATCGGTAAGACGGGTAGAGGCACCATGGAATACTACGATTTAAATAGTGGAGTCGATATAATATCCGGTACCTA
>CAZUQA010000017.1:0-2335 GCA_964622375.1 uncultured Erysipelotrichaceae bacterium
CCACTGAAGAATTTTTCCATCAGTTCATCGTCACCCATGCCGATGGCTTCTTTGATTTGTTCATAGTACTCATCAACTTCAGCCACTAAATTTGCCGGTACTTCCTTAGCGCTTGTAAGGTCTTTATAATACCAGGCTTTCTTATTCATTATGTTGATTGAGCCAACGACCGTTCCCCCTTCCATAATCGGAACTTCAAAAGGAATTACGGAATGGCCGAAAGTATCCCGAATCTGTTTATAAGTCGTCTCAAAAGAGGTGTGCTCTTCATCCATTTTATTAATAAAGAACAGCACCGGCAACTTTCTGCTTCCGGCATCTTTGACGGCCTTGGTGGTCCCGGGTTGAATACCTTCTTTAGCGCTGACAACAATTAAGGCATTATCGGCAGCGGCAATCCCGGCACTTTGTTCAGCCACGAAATCCAAATAACCCGGAGCATCCAAGAAGTTAATCTTGGTATTTTTCCACTCTATCGGTACCACTGAAAGGTAAACCGACATGTCGCGTTTTACTTCTTCGGGGTCAAAGTCCACTTCACTGGTTCCATCTCCGGCTTTGCCTAAACGACCGACTACCTTGGTTTGAAACAACAGCGCTTCACAAATTGCCGATTTTCCACTACCGGAGTGTCCTAATAAAACGACATTTCTTACATCATTGGCTAGATAATCCTTCATAATTCTTCCTCCTAAACTGTTTTATTAAATTCCATTAACTCAGTAACGCCTGTAAATCCGCTAAAAATTCTTTTCTGACATATTGTATAGCTTGGTTGCCATGGTCGTCTTTAATCGTTTTATCAGCACCATGAGCTAGTAAATACTCTACCATTTCTCTAAAACCGCTGTAAGCTGCTTTCATCAAAGTTGTGCAACCTTTTGAATCTCTGGCATTGATATCAGCCTGAGCCGCTATCAGGGTATTCATAATATTGAGATTAGCTGCTAAGCAAGCTTCCATTAATGGTGTTCTACCCATTTCATCCTGGCAGTTTACTTCAGCTCCGGCTTTGATCAGGAAGTCGACAACATCATCATGTCCCAACAAAGCTGCTCGCATCAAGGCACAACGCCCCTTATGATCTTTAGTATTGATCTTCGCTCCGGCAGCTACCAACAGCCGGCAGACTTCCAACTCCCCCTTTTTTGCTGCTGCCATCAAAGCTGTCTTTTTGGCATTGTCTTGAATATTGACATCAGCTCCGTTATCAATCATATATTTTACAATTTCGCTATAGCCACGTTTTGCGGCTCTGATTAGTGCCGTACGTCCATCTTTATCGCCGTGGTTGACATTTGCCCCATTTTTCAAAGCTGTAACCACAGCTTCTATATCACCGGTCGCCGAAGCCTCCCATAGCGCCAAATCATTCTTGTCCATTTTCTTTTACCTCCAAATCAGCCAAAAAAAAGACAGCCTACTCAAAAGCCATCTTAACCACAAAAACAAAACATCGAGCTGTCACTATTAAAACCCCTAAGATAGCAGGTACCGCCTTTATTCGAATTTTTTTGTGCATAGCAATCAGCTTCTTTCCTTAAACAACAACTTGTTTACTGCTTATATTGTAGTTTCATTCCCCCGACTTTGCAAGTGCAAAAACTGTTAAGGTTTAGGCCTAAGAACACTAATTAGTAAGTAACTTAAAAAATCGTTAGTTTGAAAAAGTTTTGCTTAACTGTAATTCTCTGAATAGATATTTATTGTCCGTTTGCTCATGCCACACAAAAAAAGAGAGGTTTAGTACCATGTAGCAAATTGGTACCTCTCTTCTTCTTGCTATTTCGTGTCTATTTAGTTGGAATAATGCCTGCAGCGCTGAAATATCTTCAAATAAAGAACAGTTATCTATCTGGTAGTAATTTCTTTAACCGCCGAATAAGCACTGTAGCTGGTGGTTCCGTTATAGTAAACATAACGAATCTTATAGAAATACTTGGTGTTAGCTTTTAACTTCATAATATCAAAGTCAGCAACATCATAAGTTCGGGTCGTCCAAGTTTTCTTATTGGTACTGTAAAGTATCTGCACAGCTGACATGTTCTTAGTATTTGTCCATGTACCTTTTAAACTCGCTAACTCCGCAGTAAGCGTTACATCATTGGGTATTGGTAATGCACTGGTTTTAACTGTTACCACCGGCGCAAAAGCCCCATAGACCAGCTTCTTGTTGACCGTCTTCACTGATCTTACCCGATAGTAATAAGTAGTATTAGGTTTCAAGTAATAATCAATAAAACTGGTTCCGCTAGTGGTTCCTACCGTCGCAAAGCCTTTAGTCTTACTGGTTGATCTTTGGACTTGATAGTACTCAGCATCAGCTACCGGAGTA
>CAZUQA010000018.1:0-29640 GCA_964622375.1 uncultured Erysipelotrichaceae bacterium
TAATCGGGGTTTATGCGGCTTAACAATTCAAGCTGTTTTTTCCACATTAGTCTTCATAAATCTTACCCGGCAATCCGGTGTCTCACTTCAAAATATGTTGCTAACTTGAAGGTTATATCAGAAAACCCGGCAAATAACCTATTAGCATCACACCCTGTGTTTGGTTAGTGCCATAGTGTCTTATTGGAAAATAAATCTACTAATTTTAAGAATTTCCGAATCCACCCAACTCTATCAACAAAGCGATTTCTTCTACAAGCGCTTCACTGTTCTTCCCAAAATAATCCAATATTTTTTTTCAGTTGGTATAACTTCAGTTTTTATCGATCGCTCTATTACTCTAGCTTATTCTTTTTCTTATTTTTCTTTTTATTCTTCTCTTTTTGTGTTTTAGATGTCGGCACTTCCGGTTGCTGATAACGATGACGCATTATCGCTCCGGCAGCACGCCAACGGACACTACGCCGCGGATCGGTAGTCAGCTCTTTAAGCTCGGCAGTGACTTTGATCGGTGCGATGTTTTTGCTAATCAAATCAGGATAAATATCATCTTCTGATTTCTTCTGACGCGCTAAGTAGTCTTTATTAAGAAAAAGAAAGTTAGTATATAATTTAGTAAGAAAATTATAGAACAATAAAGCCGTACAACTCAAAGTTATAGCGACAGGCAGTCCTGCAATAGCACTGTTAGCCAACATGTTGATAAAGCTATAGGCTAATAACAGAAAAATGCTTCCACTGCTAGCAACCCAAATAACCGTGTCCTTAAAACTCGTCTTTATTAATAAGGAAGAATATCGTAGCGCCCCATGCCCGTTAAGCGGGTATTTGTAGACCGCCTGGTAGGTGTAACACCAATCGATCGCAAAGATACAGATAAACAGACTCCAAAGTAACAGCAATTGACTAATCCAGGTTAAAGTAATAAAAAATTGGCTGGCGATTACTATTGCAATAAAAACCACAAACAGCAAAGCATAATACAGCCACAACAATAAATCAGTCAGTATTAGGGAAAAACTGCGCTTTAAACAATGAAAAAGCATTTTCCCGATTTTTAGTTCAGATTTTCGCACATACAAGTCTTGGCTGATGAAAATCATCATCATTACAAAACTGTGTAAAAGTGCCAAACCCAATAAAACCAGAGTAAACGGTATTATCACAGCTTCGATAATCTTCAAAATCAACTGAATTAATACAAAAACCTGAGTACCGCTGCTGTTGACATCTTGGATAAAAGCGACCATGGCCGCATTCCAAGCAATTGTTTCTAAACTGCGATTATAAACGAAATTTAATAAATTGATTCCACTTAAACTAAACACCAAAAGATAGAGCAACACCAAAGGTAAGTAAAACCAGTATTTGGCTTTTAAATAGCCAAAAGTCAGTTGCCATAATTCGATTAAACTGTATTTCTTTTGGTAGATTTCATTCATCCGCAACAATCTCTTTAGCTATCAAGCTAGCTAATAAGGCATTATTATAAATTATTTGAATATTGGCTGCTAAGCTTTGACCTTTGGTCAATTCTTGGATTTTCGCCAAGAGGAAAGGAGTAACTTCCTTTCCTTTGATACCTTGAGCTTCTGCTTCTTTTAGGGCGACTTCAATATTCTCATTGATGTAATCAAAATCTAAAGAATATTCTGGTGGCAAAGGATTAGCAATTACCATACCACCTTGCAAGCCACAATGCTTTTTGGCCAACCAGGCATTAGCGGCTTCTTGGGGATTCTGTAGTCGGCCATCAATTTTAAACCCGGATTTTCTCGTGAAAAAAGCCGGAAGTTCGTCAGTTTGATAACCAAGTACCGGAACGCCTTTAGTTTCCAAATATTCCAAAGTTAAAGCTAAATCAAGAATAGATTTTGCCCCGGCACAAACCACCAAGACCGGGGTATTTGCCAATTCTTCCAAATCGGCTGAAATGTCCATTGTTGTTTCTGCGCCCCGATGTACGCCACCGATGCCGCCGGTTGCGAAAACTTCAATTCCGGCTAGGCCGGCTGCTATCATGGTTGTCGCTACCGTAGTAGCCCCGTCTTGGGCTTGTGCCAAGATTAGTGGCAAATCTCTTCTGCTGACCTTAGCTACTGAATGCCCTTGTTGGCCTAAGTATGCAATCTCTTGGCGACTACAACCAACTTTTATTCTTCCCTTAATTATGGCAATCGTTGCCGGTACGGCGCCCTGATCACGCACTATCTTTTCCACC
Source organism: uncultured Erysipelotrichaceae bacterium (assembly GCA_964622375.1). Lineage (GTDB taxonomy): Bacteria > Bacillota_I > Bacilli_A > Erysipelotrichales > Erysipelotrichaceae > CAZUQA01. The sequence goes on from CAZUQA010000018.1 coordinate 2,222, forward strand.
GCAAGGGCTGTTTCCACATTTTGGGGATAGGGCATACCATGAGAAATTATCGTAGATTCTAAAGCCACCACCGCTTGTTTGCCAGCTAAAGCGGCTGCTACTTCCGGATTAATCTCTAAATACCTATTTTCTGTCATGTTTTCACCCCACAACTTTCATTAATTCATCACAACTCAGAAATTCATTGATGGCACTGTCAGAGCGACAACAGATTGCCGCGCTGGCTAAACCATATTTACTTTTTGTCAATAAGTCCGCAGCCTGCAGTTCCCCATAGATGACTCCGGCTAAGAAAGCATCCCCACAACCAGTAGTATTGATAATCGCACCGGGATAATTAGCCAGCTTGTATCTATGATCTTTATCCCCACAAAGCAATCCTTTGTCACCTAAAGTCAGGTACACTTCCTTGATATCATAAGTCAATAACTCCGTGAGTATTTCCTCTTCTGACAATATTTTACCACTAAGCGCTAAAGCTTCGATATAATTTGGCTTAATCGCCGTGATGTTCTTAAGATTTCCCTGAAGTTTTTCTGCTTTAATACCCGAAACCGGATCAACAAATATTTTTGTTTTAATGTTAGCCATCAGAAAAGCTAAAGTAGCTTCGCTCAAATTTGTGTCAAAAACCACGATATCACAAGTGTTCAGCCAGGGCAGATGGCTGGTTAGAAACTCGGTCGTCAATTCATCATTGATATTCATCGCTGCAATGGCTACATAAATATCACCACTGGGTTGATTTACACTGAGATAAGTTGCGGTCGGTTTATCAGTCCGTAAAATATGATTCAAACCGATGTTCTCTTGTTGGCAGTGCTCGATGATTTTTGTCGCATTATCGTCATTGCCTAAGACGCAAACCAATTCAACATTTATATCAAGTTTACTAAGGTTATGAGCAATATTTCGCCCGACTCCACCAAAAGAATAATTGACGGTGCCAATATTAGAATCCGCTGCCTTGATGGCTGTGGTTGCTGTTCCAAAGATATCGATAGTCGCCCCGCCAATAACCGCAACTTGAGATTCGTTATTTTTCATAGTTTTATTATACAATAAAAGCTCTTTAATAATGTAGGCTCAGCCCCACTCTTATCACAAATTTCCCGGAGAATAAAATGCCACAGCCTAAAGATTGATGGTAGAATTAATCTGCTTGATTATTAGGAAACTAACCAAGAAATGTTCAAATTACTAGCCCGGTATCTAAAAGCCTACATTATATCGGCATTTGCCATCATCAGCCTTTTGTTCGTTCAGGCTAATTTTGACTTGATGTTACCCCGCTTTATGTCTAATATCGTCGATACCGGCATTCAACAAAGTGGAATCGCTGATAGTTGTTTGATTGCAGTATCCGCGTCCACATTGGATAATCTTTCTTTGTTGTTAAGTAACAGTCAGCAACAAGTCGTAAGCGACAACTACCAACTGATAGCGATAAATGACAGTCGCTATTTAGCTACTTACCCACTATTGAAAAGCCAATCAATCTATCTGCTTGGTGAGAAAACTGACGACAGAACACTCAATGAATTTTGGTTACAACCACTAGCCTTATATAGTTTAATAGTCAATAACAAATTGGATTTGGTCGTACTAAATCTTGCCGCCGATACTTCAATATTCTCTTATTTGGCAAGCCTGCCCAGTGACCAGCGTGAGAGCTTAGTGGACCAAATGTATCAACAGCTCAAAGACAGTGAGCCCCCGATACTAAAACAAGCAGCTATTTCTGTACTGGTGCAGGAGTACGATTACCTGCAATATGATCTAGAAAGCAAACAACAAGCCTATATCCTAAAAACAGGCTCGCAAATGTTACTGCTATCTGCCATTATCGCTGTTTGTGCCATTTTGGTGAGCTTGCTCAGCGCGCGCACGGCTGCGGTAGTTGCCCGTAATATTCGTCATGATGTTTTTGCGAAAGTCGAGAGTTTCTCTTTAGCGGAGTTCAGCAAATTCTCAACAGCCTCGCTGATTACCCGCACCACCAATGATATAACCCACATCCAAGGCTTGATAACAATGTCTTTTAGAATTGTCTTCTATGCCCCGCTACTGGGTATTGGGGCGCTGATTAGCGTCCTAAATGCAGAAAAAAGTATGGTCTGGATTATTGGTTTGGGCATAGTTGTCATTTCCGCTCTTGCCGTTGCAGTTTTCATTTTCGTCATACCTAAATTTAAAATCGTCCAAAAACTAATTGACCGGCTTAACTTAGTTGCGCGGGAAAACTTAACAGGTTTGCTGGTAGTTCGCGCTTTTGGTAGTGAAGACTATGAACAACAGCGTTTTGATAGCGCTAATCAAAATCTCAGAAAACTCCAATTATTTGTCAATCGGGCTATTGTTATACTTATGCCTTTAATGCACTTGATTATGAGCGGCTTAGGTATTCTGATTGTTTGGTTTGGCGCCAAACAAGTAGATTTGGGTACCATGCAAGTTGGCAGTATCATGGCTTTCATTCAATATACCATGCAGATAATCATGTCTTTTGTCTTTATCGCCGCTATGTTCATTATGATACCCCGGGCTTCAGTTTCCGCATTACGGATCATGGAAGTATTGGATACTCCTTTAACGATCTTAGATCCGGAAGAAACCCGGGAATTTGACAATAATAGAACCGGAGAGATCGTCTTTAATAATGTCAGTTTTAGCTATCCGGATAGCGAAGATTTTGTCTTAAAAGACTTATCTTTTAGCATCCCAGCCGGAAAGACTACTGCTATTATCGGCAGTACCGGATCCGGAAAAAGCACACTGGTAAACCTAATTTTGCGGCTTTTTGATGTGAGCGCTGGAAGCATCACTTTAGCGTCAGTTGATTTACGCCATATTAAACAAAACTTGCTACGTAGTAAAATCGGCTATATCTCCCAAACTGCCGTACTTTTCAGCGGTACCATTGAAGAAAACTTAAAATACGGTAAAGCTGATGCCAGCAATGAACAACTGGCTCAAGCTATAAGTATTGCCCAAGCGGAGGATCTCATCCAAGAGAAAAGTGCCGGCTACCAGGAAGTTTTAGCTCAAGCGGCTACTAACCTCTCCGGGGGCCAAAAACAACGTTTAGCGATTGCTCGCGCTTTGGTTAAAGATGCTGATATTTATATCTTTGATGACTGTTTTTCGGCTTTGGACTACAGTACTGATGCCGCTTTGCGTCAAGCCTTAAAAAATGAGCTAAGTGGTAAAACCTTAATCATCGTCACCCAACGCATTGCCACAATTCGTGATGCTGATCAAATTGTTGTTTTAGAAGATGGCGTGATCGTCGGCTTAGGTCGCCATCAAGATCTATTGTCATCCTGTGCAGTATATCGTGAAATTGCCTACTCTCAATTGAGTCAACAGGAGTTACAGAATGAGTAACGACAGTAGAGCAAAACAGCAACGGGGTCATGGCGGACCAATGGGCCGTATGCTGGCTGGTGGTGAAAAAGCCAAAAACTTTAAAGGGACGATCAGCAAACTGCTACAACATTTAGCAAAATATTACTGGGCTTTTACTGGCGTTTTTCTGTTGTCAATTGCCGGTAATATCTTTGCCATCCTCGGCCCCGGTATTCTGGGGCAGGCGACAACGATACTATTTGATGGCGCCGTTAAAAAAATCAAGGGTGAAGGCAGTATTGATTTTGTCAGCATTGGCCGGATTACTTTATTACTTAGCGCTCTTTATATCGGTTCTGCTATTTTCAGTTTCATTCAAGGTTTTATCACCACCAAAATAGCGAACAATGTGTCTTACAATTTTCGCCAGGAAATAGCTGCGAAAATCAACAAATTACCACTCAAGTATTTTGACAAAACCCCCAACGGCGAAATTCTCAGCCGTTTGACCAATGATGTTGATACTATGAGTCAAACTCTCAGTCAAAATCTCAATCAAATCATCGGTGCCATAGTAACTTTGATTGGAGTTTTGTCTATGATGTTTAGCATCAATGTTCAAATGACCTTGGTAACTCTGGTTATCATCCCTCTGTCACTAGGACTTATCATGATTGTCGTAAAATTTTCCCAAAAACAATTTGTCCGCCAACAAAAAATGCTGGGGCAAGTCAACGCCCACATTGAAGAACAATTTAGCGGTCACATCATCATCAAAGCTTTTAATGGCGAAGAGAAGTCATTAGCTACTTTTAATACTTATAACGATCAGTTGTATCACAGTAATTGGCGCAGCCAATTTCTTTCCGGTATGATGCATCCCCTAATGATGATGATTGGTAATCTCGGTTATATTGTAGTTTGTATCATGGGTGGTAGCTTAGCATACCGTCAAGTCATCAGTGTCGGAGATATTCAAGCTTTCATCCAATATGTTCGCTCTTTCCAACAACCGATTATGCAAACGGCACAAATTTCTAATCAATTACAGTCTTTGGCTGCCGCTGCCGAGCGAGTTTTTGCCTTTTTACAAGAAGCCGAAGAAACTACCGATGATCCTAATCCGCAATCTACGGCCAATATTTCCGGCAATGTCAATTTTAACGCTGTCAAATTCGCTTATGATGATAAGCCGGTCATTCACAACTTTAGTGCCGAGATTAAAGCCGGTCAACGCGTTGCCATCGTCGGGCCAACCGGAGCCGGGAAGACCACAATGGTCAAACTTTTACTACGTTTCTATGATGTCGATGACGGCAGTATTACCATTGACGGTTACAACATTAAAGAATTTCGCCGGCATGATTTGCGCAGTTTATTTGGTATGGTCTTACAGGATACCTGGTTATTTAATGGTAGTATTAAGGACAATATCAAATACTCGAATTTAACTGCTGACGATGAAGCTGTCTTTGTTGCCAGTAAAGCCGCCCATGTCGATCACTTTGTCCGTAGTTTACCTAAGGCTTATGACTTTCAACTCAATGAAGAAGCCAACAATATCTCTGCCGGTCAAAAACAGCTTATTACTATCGCCCGGGCTTTCTTGGCTAACCCCAAGATACTGATCCTTGATGAAGCCACCTCTTCCGTGGATACTAGGACGGAAATTCTGATTCAATCAGCCATGGATCGTTTAATGCGTGATCGTACTTGCTTCATCATCGCCCATCGCCTTTCAACAATCAGAAATGCCGACATTATCTTGGTAATGCGTGCCGGTGATATTGTCGAACAAGGTACCCATGAGCAATTAATGCAATTAAACGGTTTCTACACTCAACTCTACAACGCCCAATTCAATCAGTAAGGTAATGTCATAATTTATACTGCTACAGACTAAGACAGTGGTGAAAAAATAGCGAAGCTGGTAAAAACTACGATATTATAACTTACTGAATTTTCTCTAAACCAAGCGTTTAACAGAAAAAGAGCCAGACAGCTGGCTCAATAGTAAATGTTACAGTTCGGTTACTTAAGTCATCTTTAGCTCTCTTTTGTGAATTCAAAACCAAACTCATTGCCTAGTTTTATATAGGCTTCTTCATTATAATCGTAGCTCGTACAGGATAGACAATTCCCTTGAGCATAATTGTTTATTCCGGCCAAATTTACCCCGGGTTCAAAGTACTTGTAAAGAAAGTTCAACTGTGGAAACATTTTAGCTAATTTTTCTACAATCGGGGTAGCCGGTGACCAAGCAGTTTCAAACACAATGGTATTTTCCCTAACTTCCGGATCACAAGCTTCCCATTTTGTGCCCCAATTTGCTATGCACCACTCGTACCAATCACCATAGCCTTGATACAGTTTACGATTTTCAATGATACGATATCCCAATTCCAGCTTAACTTTATTTTCCTGTTGCCAAGCTTGGATTTTTCCCGGTAATTCTTCTTCTGTGATATTGTAGCGATCTAACAACCACTTTAGATGACTGGTGATTTTTTTCTCTTTTAAGTACCAACAAACAGCTTCACTGGCGAAAGCTACAGAGCCTCTTTCCGTATCTTTGATGCTTGGTGGTATGGGTATAATTTTATTGAAATCAAAAACACTTTCTTCACTAGCGACAAAATCCAGTAAATTCTTAATATCTTGGTTTTTCCCTGACAACTCAATTTTATTCATGCAATAATTTGGCATATACCAACCTCCATCCTCTATGAATATATTGGCGGGAATTTGGTTTTTACCTAAATATGGCTTTATGCGAAACCCAGTAAAAAAAAGAGGGGGCCCTCTTTAGCGATTTTTTAAAGTTTGCAGGTGTTTCGATAAAAGCGGAATAACCTGTTGTTTACGAGACATGATATTCGGCAAGAACTTATGACCTTGATCTTCCTGCAGGTAAGCGGCAAAAGCTGCTTCTATCAAATTGTTATCTCGACCGGCAGTTAATAGATAAGAACCGGCTCCATCTACTAAACTGAACAACATTAAGATGTTATCCAAGCGGTTAGCCAGATAATAACTTGCCATATAAGATAGTACTTCCGTCTCTACCTCAGCTAAGTCATTAATCGTGGAAATATTAACTTGACCAATCGCCAATTTGTAAGAGTTAATATTAAACTCTTTGATATCATTATTTACGATTTCTGAAGCATCCTTCGATTTCAAAGATGCACTGACCCGCAAAATGCTGGCGCTCAACTCCGCAATATCTACTCCGGCAATTTTCTCCAGTCTCTTCGCTTGAATGTGGTCTTTCTCGGTACAAGTTGGGGAATGGAAATTAATGGTGTCCGAGATTATAGCAGACAGCATCAAAGCCGCATATTGCGGTGGAATCGCCACATTATTCTGTTCAAACAACTCGGCGATGATCGTTGACGAACTGCCACAGATTTCGTTGCGGAAATAAACTGGAAAATCCGTTCTGATATCACCTAAGCGATGGTGATCGATAATCTCTAAAATTTCAGCGTCTTCAATGCCTTCAACACTTTGAGATAATTCATTATGATCAACTAAAATCACTTTTTTCTTTACGACATTAAGTAAATGGAAACGGGCAATCATCCCCACTACCCTTTGGCTATTGTCGACAATCGGATATTGCCGGTAACGACTCTTACTGATAACTTCGGTAACATCTTCTAAATAATCAAAAAGGTTGAAAGTTACCAACTTATTACTCATTATTAAACCGACAGGTATAGCTTGGGTAATCGCTTGGGTAACGCCGATTAAGTCGAGCGTTGTCGTTATGAGGCAACAAGCATTGTCTTTAGCTAAAGCTAACACTTCGGGGTCTATCTTATCAGTAGTTGTTGCGATTACTAAAGAAGCCCCAGCGCTGATTGCGTTGACTTGGCTTTGGCTACGCAGTGAAGTTATTGCCAAACACTTACTGAAGTCGTTGCTTTGAAAATCGTCAGTACTGCTGGTCACTATGACAACATTCCCCCGGGTTTCATATTTACCGCTATCATAAACTAGATTGCCATTTACCACTTTGACAATATTCTCTAGTGGCGTAGCCTGCATGTAATCATATTTTCCGATACTTAAGCTCAACAAGGCACTTGTAATGTCCGATATTGCGGCAACACCGACTAAAATACCATCTTCGCTGACTACCGCTGTAGTTTTTTTATTGTTGACTAACATCTTTTGCCAAACATCCTTTAGCGGTTCTGATTTTAAGGCAATAATCGGGTCATCAAAGTCTAAGTCGTTGACTACCGGTTTAATGTCATATTTCAATTGCGGTTCCTTGAAGTTGAAGCGCTCGAGCACATAACGCGTCTCCGCATTGAGGTTCCCTAAACGGATCGGTGTTACATTATAACCCAAAGCAGTTTTCAGATAGGCATACGATAAGGTGGCACTGATGGTATCGGTATCCGGATTGCGATGTCCGGTTATGTAAATTGTTTGTTCCATGTAACTATTCTATCATGATTAGAAAAAATTGCGTAGATTACAGCCTTCAGCTTTCTGATTTTTTCTTCTAATGTTTACTAATATCTAAACCGGCTATTCCGCAAAGAAATGATAAGCAAACAATTCTGTAAAGTCGTTTTGTAGTTCATAGTTTAACATGAAGCGCTGGGTATCACTCATATAGAACTTTTGTTTCAAATAACCCTCATCGAGCTCCGCTATCTCATACTGGCCCTGGGGATCAAAGAGAAAATTATGTAATAAATTCATGTCCATTTCTTCACTGCTCAATAGTTCAATAATTTCTTGACAAAGATCAATGTCAATATTCTTGATGCGCTCCTTAGCACTTGGAAGTTTGTTGAGGAAAACCACACTAAATACCTTGCTGAAGTAAATGTCAATTAAGTCATTGGCACTGTTAGAACGTAAAACGATACTTAACTCGCTGATTTCACTCGGTTTCAGCAAAACCACTTCACTATAACTAAATGTAAAGTCGGTATATTTAAACTTTTTAAAAACCTTTTGTATCGCGGTATTATAACGATAAGCATCATTGACAGCAGTATCTACTAAGCCACTGACTTCAAAATAGCCAAAGCCGCTGTTGAAGACTTCCAAATAAAAAATATAATCATCAAGCTTTAAGTCACCTTTCTCCTTTAAACAACGATAGACATTTTCGTTGTTATTAGCTTTCAAGTAGGCATCAGAAGTCATAAACTCTGCCAATTCGTTGCTATTGAATTTATTACCGCTAAAGACTTCGACTATAGCAGCAATAAAACTCGGCGAAATGGCTGGCGGTAGTTTATCACTTTCGGTAAAATTCGCATAAAAAGCAATAGTAAATGAATCATTGATGTCATTCACATATTCTATTGCTAAAGCTTCATGACCTTGGGGAAAGACATAGTCAAACCTGCTGTATTGGGCTACTACCTCGGCTGGCTGATAACCCCGCTTTGTCACTAAAGTATTGATCTCTTCTACTTTCGTAATAAAATCAGTAAATTGCCCGTCCGTATTGTTCTGACAGCCGCTTAGCAGTCCTACTAAAATCGCCATTACCAATAATATTTTTTTCATTTTTCTGTTCTTTACCTTCTTAGAAAACCGGAAATATGCAACCACTCCGTCAATTCGGTACTTAAACAGTACTCTAATGTTGTACCATCTTTTTCCCCAATTGTCATCTTTCGCCATATTAAGTAGGCGGCATTATTGCGATCGTAGTCTGACTTTTCTGTGCTTAACAGTTCTGTCAACTTATTATTTACCGCCACTTGAGAATTAAGCGAACTCAACTCTTGAAGTAAATTTATGTATTTCTCCGGAATTTTTTCTTCGACTTTTTCTATCCTGTTTTCATAGACAATAACATAACGCTCTGCGTCTTTTAAACCAGCATTGAAGCTATAGGTAATAATTGCTCCATTTGCCAACTGCCCCTGATATTCTCTTTCATAGCCAGCTGCAGCTAACTGATAGCCGCTGGCTTTCATTAATTCTTCCAGTGCAATAATCCTACTATCACTGTCAGCAAAACCCACTTCTTCACTGTTAGTATACTTTGCCAATAAAGTGCCACTGAGATTATCCAATACCATAAAATCAAGCATCCAGCCTTTGAGGTTTTGGACTTTCGCCAACAGTATTTCTGCGTTTTCATTGTCATCGTCAAATCCCGCTTTACTTGTCCCCTCAGAAACCTGAGCCTTAAGAAAAAAATCCTGCAAATCTTCAATCGTGATTTTCTCCGCAATATTATTATTCAGCAAAGTAAGAAAGAAAGTACTGTCAAAATTTTTTGGCCAACTGCTGAGGCTGTCAAAAGTGAGATAAAGAGTCAGGGTGCAAGTTTCAACTCGCTGATTATTTCCGAGAGCTAAAGTGATGAAGTTATTCTTATTGACCTCAATGGCAAAAACGGCGGAACTTTTAATTTGTTGAACCGGGTTTTCCTGATATACCTGTAAATGTTTAGTATAGTTGTTTTCCCATTGTTCAAAAAAAATCATACTTTCCAAGCAGGAAAACTCCGGCTTTTGATCTAGCGGTTTAGTTTTATCGCCGCTGGCACAAGCCACCAATAAGAATCCGGTAATTACCATAGCTCTTAGTTTTTTTAACATCAGCCTTTTGTTGATCCTTCAAGTTTTTCAACAACCAACTTTAACATAGCTACAATCGCTATTTGTTGCGGGCACTTATCCAAACACGCTAGGCATTGCGTACAATTGCTGGCTCTTTTATCAGCCACATTAAGTTCATAGTTGGTGCGAGCCACTTTGAAGTTATTGTAGCGATTGCCGACATTGAGATATTTAAAGCACCCAGGAATATCCACGTTTGATGCACAAGGCACACAGTACCCACAAGCAGTGCAATCAACCAGTATATTGGCATTCAATGAAGCCGCAACCTTGGCAATGTTTTCTTTTTCTCTGGCATTACATGCCGGTAAATCATTTATCGTAGCGATATTTTCAACGACATCGGATTTCCTATGCATCCCGGAGAGTATGACAGCGATCCCCGGGTAGTCAGCTAACCAACGAAATGCCATTGTGGCAGCACTGTGTTGGCTATCCAGCAATGCTTTTTCTTTCTCTGGCAACACTGCCAACAAACCACCCTTTAAAGGTTCCATTATGACCTGGGGAATACCCAGCTCATGGGCTAAGGCTGCTCCCTTACTGCCGGCTTGATAGTTAACATCCATATAGTTTAGTTGAATTTGGCAGAAATCCCAAGGGTAAGCCCGAATGACTTCTTCAAAAAAGGCAAAAGAATCATGGAAAGAGAACCCAATGTTACGAATTTTTCCCTGAGCTTTGTACTTTTCCAATAGACTTAATACCTTTAAATCCAGCACTGTCTGCCAATTGCTTTTCCTAATGGCATGTAACAGATAAAAATCAATATAACTTGTCTGGAGTTTTTCCAGTTGACGCACAAATATTTCTTCCACGGTATTTATATCAGTAATATCCCACAAAGGCAGTTTTGAGGCTAAGTAAACTGACTCGCGATCAATGCTTTGTAGCCACTTACCTAAAACCACTTCGCTGGCTCCTTCGTGATAAACATACGCTGTATCAAAATAGTTTACGCCGTTTTGATAAGCGTAGTCCCAAAGCTCAAAAGCCGCTTTCTCATCAATACTATCATCACTATTAGTCGGTAAACGCATACAACCGAAGCCCAACAACGACACTTTTTGTTCATTAATCATTTGATATTTCATCGACCTAGCTCCTTTATTCCCCGTAATTGAAGAAACCTAAATTCATATCAACCCGCCCATTAATCCCATCTACTGTTCCACTGCTGGTATACTGATAGGCATAAAGCTCATAGGGCCAATGCAGATAATTCCAGTTGGCATACCAAATCCCATACTTAGCAACTTCACTGTAAGTCAAACTCTCCAGCAACCATTTGGCATTACCATAGACTACGGCTTTGTAGCCGGCGGCTTCAATCCGCTGACAGAAAGCTAAAGCAATCGCGGTTTTCTCCGCTGTTGTCAGGTTTTTCATCCGATTATTCTCTGCGCTGATATCTTCCATGTCAAAGGCTATAGCTAAGTCAACTTTATAATCCTTGATTTGCCTAAGAACAAACTCAGCTTCCTGAATCGCTTCTTGTTGGTTAATCGCTCCGGAAAAGAAATAAACGCCGACCGGAATACCTACTTCGTTTGCTCCGGCGATGTTTTGGTTAAAAGTATCATCAAGGTAGATTTTTCCGACAGTATAGCCGCGAAAACCAACTCTGATCATGGCAAATTCAATTCCATCATTTTTTACTTTTTCCCAATTGATTGACCTTTGATGGGTTGAAACATCAATGCCCAATAACGCTTGATAGTTACCGTCTTGGTAATAAGCCCGTGAGCCTTCATAGACTATTTTTTCTCCTTTGATATTTCCTTTTTTTAGACTCTCGTCAAGAGGAATGAACTTGATTCCACCATAGCCGGGATAAACTAATTCATCAGGAAAATACCTTTGAGCAAATTGGGCAATATTACCATAACGGGTTACATATTCTTTAAAATCAAAAATCGGGATAATGATATTGTTTTCATTGGTTAAGCGGATTATCTCGTTAAGCCTGGCAATTTCGCCGTCTTTCGACTTCTTGTAGTCAAATACCCAAAAAGCTGACAAGCCTAAGGCTGTAATCAGTAAGCCATTTAAAACAATTGATAAGATGCTGGTTAAACTATACCTCTTCTTTTTCTGTGATTTTGCATTACTCGTTTCCATTATTTTCCTCCGGCAGTATAAAGACTAAATTAACAATGTTTTCATAGGCATTGACACTTAGCAGTAATAGAATGAAACTCAAAGAAATTAAGACAATCAGCACTAGCGCTATTGGCCAAATAGCAATATGGGCTGAAATAATTAAAAATACGATGATTACATAAAGAAAGTTGTTTGGCAAACGAACCAAGGCCAATAACCAAGCATTTTTGATTGCCGTAAATAATTTTAAGTCAGCTATGGCTGTTAAAACAAAAAAGTGATAGGTGGCTATTATAATTATCATAAGCATGATACACCCTACTAGTACCAACAATATTCCGAAAAAGTTAGCACTGAAATAGATGATATAGAAGGTTTCCGCAAAACCACAAGCTAGCAGTATAGCGATAAACATAAACCCGCCCAAGCTACTGGCTCCAAACTCCTTCTTAAAACAACGAAAAAACTCTGAGCTCACTTCTACTTTCTCCTGCCGCATAAACAAGACCAACACCCGACAAGCCGCCGTAATGGTAGCTGGTATAGTTACAAGCAACAGACTACAAGCTAAAGTCAATAAATTCAACTTCACCAAGTTAATTAGTTCCGCCCTAATTACCTGCGATAATAAATCAAAGCCCTGATTGGCTCTAGCGTTATCAAAGTCCGGTTTAAAAAGCTTTCTGCTCATTCTATTATTATATCGTGAATTGTCTTATTTTTCTAATTGACTCGTCCAGATTAGCTCCGCATTGACTTTTACTTAGCTAAAAGCTTTTCTGCCTCTTGCATATTGTCAATTATCGCTACTTTAAAAGGGCAGCGACTTTCACAAAACCCACAGGCGCTACACAAGTCAGCTTTGTAACGCAAATTGTGATAGTGCATTTTCAAAGAAGGTGGTATTTTATCCGGATTTAACTTGGCGATGTCTAAGTATTTAGTAATAGTGGCAATATCCAAATTTAACGGGCAAGGCTGGCAGTGGCTACAGTAAACACAAGTTCCTGTGAAGTCATTGCGTTGACTGCTGATGATGGTGCTATAGTCTTTCGCTGCTTCATCAAGCTTAAGGTAGCGTAAAGTCGCACTCATCTGCTCGCTACTGGCACAGCCGGCTAAAACACTGGCTACCGCCGGGCGCGATAAGGCATAATGCAAACATTGGGCTACAGTTAAAGCTTTATTAAAAGGTGATTGTTCATTGCTGAGCAACTTGCCGCCACCAAAAGCTTTCATAACAGTAATGCCGATATCTTTCTGGCTACATAACTTATAAAGTTGCGCTCTTTGCGGGTCCAAACCACGAAACAAGCCCACACCAAAATCGGTATCGGAATAATCAAATACATACTCGTTAGCCGGTAACATATCAAAAGCCGGATTTATACTAAACAACATCATTTCTACTAAACCGGTTTCAATGACCTTCATTGCAATAGCCGGATTATGAGAACTAAAGCCCAAGTGCTTTACTTTCCCGCTGGTTTTTAAGTCTTTTATGTAGTCAATCAACTCAGTTTCAAAAATCTTTGTATAGTCTTCTGGGGTGTCAATAAAGAAAATCATGCCAAAATCAATATAGCCGAATATTTCCACAAGCTCATCAAAGTACTTCTTTACTGTCGGTAAATCCCGACTGATATCATATTGTTCATTGACATCCGTGGCTCCGATATGTCCCTGTATCATAATCTCTGGTCGGCGCAAGCCAAGAGCTTTAGCTATGTTGTAACGTATCTCTTTTCCTGGCATAAACACGTCAAAGATGTTTACTCCCCCGGCTAAAGCCGTATCAATTGTTTCTTTGACAACTTCATAGTCAGCACCATCAAGATGCTCACAACCCAAGCCGATAATACTAACTTTTTTCCCGGTCTTACCTAATTCGCGATATTCCATAGTTTTTCGTATTCCTTTTGTATCTCCATTATAGCATTATCCCAATAAAACACAGAAACCAAAACAGTAGTTAATTCCTTGTTTGCTATAGCATGAAGTAATGGTAGCAACTTAGTAAGGCTTTGTTTTGCCTAGCCATCCCTGTTTTTCCCAATAGGCTTTGTCGACTTCACTCCAATCATTTCTTTTCTGGTTTAAGCGCATGAAATAAAACATTACCCGCGTTTTTAATCCTACTGCTACCTTATCTTTGAGAATTCTATTGGCCATTCTCCTGACTGCCCGCTTTATTTTCTCTTGGCGTTTTAGCGGTATTTTTTCAAAGCTTTCAGCGCCAATTCTCAGCCCATAACTGTATACTCTGGCAATGCCCCACATAAAGAGGTTGAAGGCGACTGCTTTATTAACTCTATTCATTCCGGCCCCGGCTGCTGTTGTTAACACCAGAGCTTTTTTATGAAACATAGCCGCTTCGGGTCGATGCGCCATAAAACGATAACCAAAGTGATCAAAGAGGACTTTCAGTTGTCCCGTCATCCCAAAGACATAACAAGCTGAGGCGATAATAATCAAATCAGCGCAATCAAGTGCTTTGGCAATTTTCTGTACTGTAGTAGCGTGAAGACAAATTTTTTCATCTTTCATAAAACAATTCTCACAGCCGACACAATAACCAAGGTCAGTCTCCGGCAAAAAGAATTCTGTAACTTGACTCGTACTATCTACTAAGTGTTTTAGAAAAAGCTGGCTTAGGTTATAGGTATTACCTTGATGCTTTTGACCGTAAATAATAGTTATGTTCATGAATTTTCACCTCTCATATAAAGCATGTGAAATTGCATTATATGCTCGCGAATCAAGGACAGTGCTTCCGCTTCTCTTTGGGGATAATTATCACAAAGACAGAGCATGAGATAGATGGGCCCATAGAAATGCGATGCGGCTATTTTGCTATCACACTGTTTCATTGTTCCCTGCTGAATAAAGCTTTGAAATAATGCTTGTTGGTATTGTAAGGGCCCATCAACATAGTTACTGATAAATAACTCTGATGCTGTTTCGTTTTTATATTGTTCAATTGTCAACAGGCGCCGTAATTTCTTGACAGTTTCATCATGGAGGAAATAAAGAAATAATGAGGCCCCGATGTTTATCAACTCTTCAAGATCAATTGCCGAATAACGTTGGATATCATTATTATAGTCAACACCATCAATAGCCAGAGTGCTTGCTTGATTTTTATACTCTTCCTGCGCTTTCGCTAGTATAGAATCAAATATGTCCTGTTTACTTTGATAGTGTTTGTATAGTGAAGCCGCTTTGATACCAACTGCCTCGGCAATATCGGCAACTGTAACGCCCTCATAGCCCTGGGTAGAAAAGAGTTCCAGGGCAATCTTGAGTATTTCTTGTTTTGTATCTCTTTTAGTCATAGTTTCCTCTTTATAATAGTATTATCCTAGAAACTTCAATCACAATGATTTTACTGATAATGCTGCTTGATAGTAGAAAGAACATGACTTTTCGATACTTTTGATTTTTGACAAACATTGAAGATAAAACGGCATAAGCGTTTATCGCTCCGGCAATGTAAGCCGTATTAATCGGCAGAGAATTTAAAGCAAATAACCCACTTTCTTCTAGCAGGGCCTGCACATAATTGTCACGAGTAACTGCTAAACAACACAAAAACAAACCCACAAAAGTCAGGATTAAAGTTAGCCTTCCCCATTTCTTAATACTCGGGCTTTTTACGGTGATAATCACAATAAATAGTACAACGACAATCACAACAGCTGTTGACAGTGTTGATAATAAATCTTTAAAAACAAATCATACATAAATCTTTACCTCCAAGCTAACACCTATTAGCTAATTTAATTTTAGCTAACAATCATTAGCTTGTCAATGGTTTTTTTCAATAATAAAAAGAATGGTAAATTTAAACCATCCGCTGATTGTGTCTAAAAAATCAACTAGTTATCGCTATAAATCTTCTTCTTTTTGTGGCACCTTATTTGGAATGTATTCAATTATATCAGTCAAATCACATTCAAGATAAGCACATATCCGATCAAGAACTTCTAAATCGATACGTTGCAGTATGCCATCACGTAGCCTTTGGATGACTTTAAAATCTGTATTAGCAGCTTTCATTAAGCGGTTCATACTAATATTCTTTTCATGTAGAATTTTTTCAAGTTTGAAACGGTAACAACCATATTCAACAGAGACTTCTTTTACTCTATCCATAAATGTATCTCTACACTTACACCTTAACAATAATGCGTGACAATTGACTATTGGCTATATAACCAGTAGAATAAGCCTGTATTAAATATGGTTATTAGTCATAGAGGCAAACTCCTATGACTCAATAATAAAAGTATTGTTCTGGCAACACGATAAATGCAGGTAGAAATACCTGCATTTGTCTTTTCTATTGAACATTTAAACTCAAATTCTCTCGTCTTTTATACAATCACATAAGACTATAAAATTTCTTAAGCCTTTGACACACAAAAACTAAATAAGTTCTTTTCTTTAGAGTACCTTTTCTAAAAAGTCCTGAAGTCGCGGACTTTGGGGGTTGTTAAAAAGCTGTTGCGGATTGCCGTCTTCAATAATCTTGCCATAATCCATAAAAATAACCCGACTAGCAACTTCTTTCGCAAAATTCATCTCATGGGTCACTATCACCATCGTCAGTTTTTTCTTTGCTAGTTCGCGGATAACATCCAACACCTCTTTGACCATTTCCGGATCTAAAGCCGAAGTTGGTTCATCAAAGAGGATAGCTTCGGGATCCATGTTTAAGGCCCTGACAATAGCTAAACGCTGCTTTTGCCCACCGGATAGCTGATTGGGGAAGGCATCTTTCTTATCATACAAGCCTACTCTTTTTAGTAATTCTTCCCCTTGACTTTCTGCTTCCTCCTTACTTTTACCCAAGACTTCAATTGGTCCCAAACAAATATTAGCCATTGCTGAAAGATGGGGAAACAAATTGAATTGTTGAAAGACAAAGCCCATCTTGGTTCTTATGGCATTTAGCTGTTGTTCGTTTCTATAATCAACCAATTCTTGATCAATATAGATTGACCCCTTGTCAATTACCTCCAAGCCATTGATGCAACGCAACAAAGTGCTCTTCCCGCTACCGCTGGGCCCGATAATGCAGACCACCTCATTCATCGCTATTTCACAGCTCACATCATCCAAGGCTATGATATCAGGATAGCGTTTGTAGGCATTTTCTATTCTAATCATTGATATTCAACTTCCTTTCCCAGCGATTAGCCACAAAAGAGATAATCAAAGTCATAAATAGATAGATGATGGCAGCGCAAATCAGTGGTGTGAAATAGTCATAGTATTTATTGGTCAATACTCCGGCTGACTTCATGAGTTCAACAACGCCGATAGTACTGACTAAAGAGGAGTCCTTAATTAGAGTTATGAATTCATTAACTAATGGCGGAATCACTCTTTTGTAGGCTTGGGGTAGTATTATTTTCATCATGAGTTTTTTGTTGGGTAAACCCAGGCTTTTTCCTGCTTCCCATTGTCCCTTATCAATCGAGTTTATCGAAGCTCTGATCACTTCACTCAGATAAGCTGAGCTATTTAAACCAATGGCAATAATTCCCATAATCAAGGGATTGACCGGTAAATAAGCACCGCTTATTTTTTGGTACAAATAAGGTAATGCTAAATAGAATATCGCAATCTGTAACAGCATCGGTGTCCCCCGGAACACTTCAACATAAATTGTCATTATCGCTTTCAACAAAAAACCTTTCCCTACCCTAACCCAAGCGATAATAGTTCCTAACAGTAATCCTACCAGCAAAGAGAAAGTTGCTATCAGTAGTGATAGCCACGCTCCCTTAAGTAGAAAACCGATGTTTTCCGCTGTGAATATTAATTCGAACTTGAACATTCTACTGGGCGATTTCCCATTTCTTTAGTAAGGCTTGATATTCCGCTGTCTTGATGAATTTTGAAATTGCGGCATCAATCATCTTCTGTAAGTTGACATTAGCTTTGTCAATGATGATGCTGGTGTTTTCATCGATTAAAGCTTCATTTATAATAACATACCCCTTATTACTTTTTACAAAATTATCAGCTACTGGTTTATCAATGATTACCGCATCAATAGCTTTGGTTTGTAGTTGGGCAAATAGTTGCTGAGCATCGGTCAAGCTAACCACTTTAGCCTGGGGAATATCATTAGCTGCGTCCTCCCCGGTAGTTCCGCTTTGGGCTCCGACTTTTTTCCCATTTAGCTCAGTAACCGTGGTGATGCCCGAATCAACAGCAACCACCGCTACTTCTTGACTGTTCATATAAGGTACCGAAAAAAAGACATCACGTTGTGGATCATAAGTAAAGCCGGAGACTCCGATATCTATCTGTTTGGTTTGCAAAGCCCCGATAATCGTATCAAAGTCCATTGACTTCCATGTGAGTTTTAAATTCAAATTGTTGTCTTCATTGATAATCACAATCAAAGCTTCCATCATATCGATGTCAAAGCCAACTATCTTGCCACTGGTGTCCAAAAATTCCATCGGTTCATAATCCGGACTTACTCCGATGATAAGCTGATCTTTAACTAATAATTCCTGTATTATGGGGTTGTCGCTCACTGTTTTGTTGGTACAAGCGCCCAGCACTAATAATAATGCCAAAACTCCTAATAACTTTTTCATTTCATTTTCCCTCTTTTCTTTCTTAATATTTTTATTAAAACGATGTAATAACTTACTACGATCAACTTCCAAATTATCACCTCCTTAAACAAAAAAACCGCCTCTATCATAGAGACGGAAAACCGCGGTACCACACTAATTGTTGAGCATAGCTCAACCACCTCGGGACTAACGGTTCCTGCCGATTTGGGATACTATTTTCCCCCAAATATCTCCTAGCTGCGCTTCAGTAGTTTTCCTTGATCAAGCTTCCACTCTGTCTTGACTCGCTGGCAATTCCCGCTACCTACTCTGCTAATCAACGATTATAGAGTCTATTTTACTCAGCTAAAGCAGTTTGTCAATAGATTAATGTAAATTCACCTAATAATTTTCATTCTGTTGAAAATATTTTCAACAATTTCCTACCTTATTGCTCTGTTAATCTTAGATTTCAAACACAAAAGAATTGGCAATTAATAGCGCTAGCAGTTTCTTTTCTCAATTATTCTGCGCCCAAAAAAAGTTGCGGATATTTGAGTAGCTGCAAGCCCCAAGGAAGCCCTACTACAGTGACATTAAAATTTAAGCACCAGTAGGTACGGCAAAGCTAAACATAAACCACCAGAGAATATTGCCAAACGTTTTCATTTTCTGGTTTAAATCATCTATTTTTCCCAAGCTGTTGCTTCTTAATTAGGTTAAGCTACACTACCAGCTTTCCAGTCGTCTATTAATTGTTGTCTTGTATCTTTTTTGTTCCACATTTTCTTTTTCTCAGGGTCCCAACCGACAAGTGTCTTCGGCCAATTATTTACCATATACTCGAGGATTTGATCAATTTCTTGTTCGCTGATTTTCTTAGTGGCCACAAGAACTGTGGTTCCGTTGGATAAATAAACATTGGCTGAATAAGTCTTCCCGGTTTTAATTCCGTTAGTTGTATGCTGGGTAATGATTTTATGGGCCCAAACAACTTCCTGAGCCGGTATAAGATAATTACTACCGGTCACACCACAATACAACCAGTTCTTTGTCAGAGTATTACCGGCAATTGTAACTTGGTCCCCCCGTAAAATATCATCTTGGAAAAATGTTTCGGCATCGCTAAGTGGCATGAAGCCGACTAAGCTTTTGTAGTTGCGTCTCTCGCTTTTAAAACTGCCAAACAAAATCGCTAAGCCTGCCAGCCCGCCAAACAAAGCGAAGGTCAGCCACATATATTCTATGTTGTCATCCCTTTTCTTAAATAATGGAAAAGCATTATATTCATCGGACAATTCAAAATCCGCCAGATAAAGCTGCGCATCTTCTGGTTCCACACCAAAATACTTGGAAAACATTTCCAAATCTAAAGTGCGATAAGGATCATTTCGCAACACTCCAGAGAAAGTTAGCGTTGTTCCTCTTGGTAGATTCTGGAAATTCTTACTACTGCGGACGCTGATATAAACACTACTATCCGGTAAAAGCGCAAAGTAGTACCATGCTACTACCTTATCATTTAAAGTTGCATAATCAATATAATGCACATCATCGGAAGTTAAGGTAACTATCGTGTCTTTTTTTGTTCCATAAGCTGCTAAGTCAACATAGGCAGAAATCGTCGGTGCCTGGGCTGTTTTGCTTTTTATCTTACGCATTTGTTCAGTGCCGGTTATCAGTGCCAGCACACAAAACGCCACAGTCAATCCAAAACTCACAACCATTAATACTATGGAAAGTGTCTGACTCTTTTTGTAGTTGTCGGAATAATTGTATTCTTTCATGTTTTTCTACCCCTCAATCTATCTACAATTATACTTATTGTTCGATTAAACTTCTATAGCTAAAAATCTCAGGATAAAACAATTCAGACATTGTATCGAAAGCCTTAATATTTTAACAATATGACTTTCATTTCACGCTGCATTATCACCATATCGCAGCATGAAATGCAAACCATGATAACTCTTGTCCAAAAAAAATCCACTATAACAACCATAGTGGACTTTTAACCTCAAGCTACGCTCCTTAATGAATCAGAGCTAATGTTTTTGTGTTTTTCTTGCTTTTTCCCTTTCCTCTTCTTCCAGGACAGTATAGGCAATTTTCCCTACTAAAGTCTTGGGTAAATCAGCGCGGAATTCATATTGTGCCGGCAAAGCAAATTTGGCGATGTTTTTGCGGCAATACTCTTTGATTTCTTTTTCAATTTCTTCGGTGTTATACATCGCTGCATATTCACTGCGTAAGACAATAAAGGCTTTAACTTTTTGAATTTTATAAGGGTCGTCAATGCCGATGACACAGCTGGATAATACTGCCGGATGTCCTTCAATGATATTTTCCAGTTGTGAGGGATAAATCGAATATCCTGAAGATATTATCATCCTCTTCAACCTTTGATTAAAATAAATAAAACCATCAGGGTCCATCCAACCTAAATCCCCGGTATGCAACCAAGTGTTGCCATCAAGATGCCTCTGTAAAACTTGTTTGTTTTCATCCTGATAGTTGATATAACCAATCATATTTTCCGGTCCGCAAATGCAAATTTCACCAACTTCGCCATAAGTCTGCTCTTTAGTGGTTCCCACTTTACAAATCTTATAGTAGTTATCAGGTAAAGGCACACCGATTGAACCTTCGCGGGCAAAGTCGCGTAAAGTTAAACAAGTACCGGTCACGCACTCCGTTAGGCCATAACCCTCTCGTACCTGTTCCTTGCAACCCCGTTGCTTGAGAAATTCATCTATCTTCTTTTTTAACTCAATACTCAAAGAATCACCGCCACAGAAAACGCCTTTTAAGTATGATAGATCGGCATCCTTGAGTGCTGGGGTAATCAACATCGCTTCAAACAATGTTGGTACACCGGCAATATAATTAGGCTTATATTGGTTGATAATCTTTCCGTAAGTTTGGTTGTTAAACTGGGGTATCAAAATGCACTTTAGACCATAGCTTAATGAACCGTGGGTGCAGATGCCTAAACCAAAGCCATGGAATATCGGCATGATATTTAGCATCCGACCTCCGGGCTCCAAGCATTTTAAAAATACTGTCAGTTGCACGGCTAGAACATTGAAATTATTACTGGTTAATGCTATTCCTTTGGTATAGCCGGTGGTTCCTCCGCTATAGAGAATTGCCGCAACATCCTTCCCAGTTTTAGTGCTGGCTGTCGGTAAAAAGTAAGAAGCTCCGCCTTTAATCAAATCTTTCCATGAGATAATCTCTGATTTTTTCGGTACTTTCTTGATTTTTCGACCGGTTGTGTATTTAAAGGCTGTGCCTTTAATCATGCCCAAACCATCGGCAATCGAAGTGGTAATCACTTTTCTTAGAGGATACCTTTCCATCGCTTCAGCAAACTTGCCGTAAAAAGCATCTAGAGTAACTGCCATCACCGAGTTAGAAACCTGCAAAAAGAACTCTATTTCTTTAGCTGCCGATAGCGGATGAATCATACTGGGTATAGCCCCGATTTTATTTAGCGCGTAGAAAACAATAATCGCTTGCGGGCAATTAGGTAAGCAAACGGTAATTACATCGTCCTGTTGTACCCCAATCTGTTTCAAGCCTTTTGCACAGCTTTCAATCTTCAACATCAGCTCGCGATAACTGGCAGCCCGTCCCATAAATTCATAAGCATGCAAGTCCGGATATTGCGCTGCTGTCTTACTGATCATTTCAAACAAGGTACAATCAGGATATTCCATCTTCGGCGGAATATCGCCATACCATTTACGCCAAGGCGCTTTTGGCTCTTTTTTTAGTTTGAAAGTAAAATTATCACTAATCATCAATTGCTTCCTCAATTTTCTTCTCGAAAAGTGCCGGGTTTTCTAACAGTTTATCGAGAATTCTCAGCGACTTGGCAAAGTAGAAACCATCAGCAATTCTCTCATCAATGGTAATACCGATTTCTATAACATCGCGAGTTTCCAAATATTTGCCCTGATTATCAAAAATTGGTTTCTTTTGCATAGTACCAACAGCCACAATAATCGAAGCTGTTCCATACTCGTTTAAGTGGTGATATACCGCCGGCGCCTTGATGCTACCTAAGTTGGTGCATAACACCGTTGTATAGTTAATATCGCCATCCCAAACTACCCGTGGTAGCTTCCCATATGTCGAAAGCGTTCTGATTAACCAAGCAGCAAATGACAACAAAGGCCGCGGCAGTTTAGCCAAGACAGCTACGGTATCTTCCGAAGAATTCTCTTGTCCGCTGCGCGCTGTCGTCACTTTAGAATGAATATAAGAGCTTAAACCATCCAAAGTCCAATCCGGTTTGACCACTTCGTTAAGCATAGCCTCCTCTGAGGTATCGGAAAACTCTTTTTTCACTAAAAAACCGATACTGATATCGTATCTTTGATAAGTCCGCCCGGCGGAAATAAAGCGATTTAAAAGTGGGCGGTGATAAATAATCTTTCCGATGCCAAATAACAAAGCATGGAATACCGTAGTCTTGTACTCCGGGTGCTTTTTGTTTTGTTTTTCAATATACTTTAGTAAATTAGTAACATCAAATTCCTGTAATAAATAAACTTCCCCTTCTGTTCTGCGATTGTAGATATGTGGCATTACAACATGCAAAGGATCAATATCACGTACCCAATAACCATCTAAGCGATCTCCCCATCGTCTTTTTCTGTCAGCCATTTTACTATCCTCCCTTAATCAATGTTACCATTGTACTATAAAAATACTCAGACTTCAAAACCAGTTTATTACTCCTGAAAAGCTGCTACTAAAGCTACAGTCTAGTATTTTCCCACAGTAGATTGCCTTACTATACTTCACTAACAAATACTACTATACTACAAATACCTTGCGAAAAGACGCAGTTGACCAATGGTTTATTCGATTCACCGCCAAACATTTTCAGAATATAGCTAATAAACTCACAGCAGCAAGGACGACATCTATGATCACGAAACCA
Source organism: uncultured Erysipelotrichaceae bacterium (assembly GCA_964622375.1). GTDB lineage: Bacteria > Bacillota_I > Bacilli_A > Erysipelotrichales > Erysipelotrichaceae > CAZUQA01. The sequence continues at coordinate 25,819 of CAZUQA010000018.1, forward strand.
ACAACACGAAACTGTCCAAATTGTTCCGCAGTAGCAAAGTTCGATGAATATGAAGCGTCAACTATTTGTGAGTACTGCGGCACCCAAATCTTTCGCAGTGATAATGACGAAAGTCCCTATCCCCGTTCCGTAAATATCAAGAATCTGTTACTGCGAGCAGAGAAACTAATTGAAGAAAAACATTTTCTCGAAGCTTTATCTTACTTCGAGAAAGTTCTTGATTTTGATGTTAAGATCCATCAAGCTTGGTGGGGGATTTTTAAACTCAAGAAAAACGATTTGTTCTTAAGTAATACTGCCTTTTATAAAATCTGTCAGCAATGGAACGATGTCCTGGCAAATAGGGATCTTCCTACCAACGAGAAATTTCAATATGTTGTCCCGATTTCTTCATCACGTTTTCTTGCGGCTATTAGGGCCATAGAATATGCCCCTAGAGAGATAGCCGCTGAATATAATTCTTTTTTGTGTGCCTACTTTAAAGTGGCAAATACCCCCATTGAAAGTCGACCCCCGAAAACAAAAACCAATAACTATCTGATAGTGCTTGCTGTTTTTATCGGCGTTGTTCTGTTTTCATCATTGCAAACAACGAATACGCCTTTATCACCCCAGAATCCGCCGGAATACAAACTACCAATTATGGAAATCCAAATCGGCTGTAAAATTCTCAATAATTATCAAGGTTTACTGCGCGACTATTTTGATGGCCCGGAAAACTCGTTGACTATTTCTTATGACGCAAAAAATGGCAAAATTTTCGCTCTTAAGTACACAGCAAAACTAACAAAGCAATTTGCCTTATTTAAGGATGAAAACACCGATGAAGAGAAGTACGCAATAGATAAGACACTATTGTATAAAACCCAGAAGTACAAAGAGAATTTAGAAACAGTGCCTGGTGTCCAAGTTAATTTCACATTTGGCTATCCTGATAATTGTTATGTTATAGATATCTCTTTTGATTTAACTGTAATAAACACTGACGCTAACTACGAAAAGCTGAAAGCCATATTTCCTCAGGTAATGGCTATTATTGACAAAGCAATGGAACTTTCTGTATCTGATTTCCAAAAGTATTACAGCACTGATTCCGAGCACATCAAGTGTGCGCCCATAAAAAACAAATGACTCAATAAAAACTCAACTCTTGTGTTGTGATTTTATCATGACAGTAAAAAGTAGCGAATTTTTTCAACAATATTTTTTCGCTACCAGTAAATAGAATCTGGCTTCGGCTTATCTTAAAACGGTACCACTATTTAGAATGTTAACACTGTAAAGGAATAGAACATCATCAGCGGAAAAATCAACGGCTTGTGCTAAAAAATCACAGCTTACATAACGGATATCGATGATCGTTACTTTTTTATAGTCACTCAGCATTAAAGGAATGATACTGCTACCGAAAGAATCTCGGAATACTATTAGTTCTTTTTCGCTTGTCGCCTCGGGATTTTCGATAATCAGAATGGCTTTAGGACCGGATAGAAAAATATCATAGAGATCAAGATTATTACTTTTGCTCATGTCGTAGATTGGAGCATAACTCGAAGTCTCAAAATCATGAACTTGAAGATTATCTAGAAGTTCACTTGTTAGGAAAATTAATTTTTCAGGGGAGTGCCTTAGTGCCAACTGCCCGTGGTAAGCGCCTTTAAAATCATAAAACACTTGAAGCTGATAGTCCCCGCCTACTTTAAAGTCCATACTGTCTGCAAGTTTCTTTACGGTTTCCCCTAACAACTCTTGACGCCAGTGAATATCAGTTCGATAAAAGCCTTCCAACTGCAATGTATCAAAGATAGCAATATACTGCATTCTTTCAAGTTTAGTTTTCATGATATCCACTAAACCATCATAGTCAAAGCGTAAATAACCCAAACTTTCATCTAAATAATAGTTTTTGTCCGGTATCACACTGAAATAGACCTTCTTCCCTTGCAAGTACTTATCATAGAGATAATTAAACCGTGAAGCGGCATACTCCACAGCTTCGCAGTTCAAAGGATAAAGATTCTTAAAGATATAGCCATCTTTGACAAAGAGATCATTGTTGTCCTTTTTAAGCAGGAGAGAAAACTCGGTTATGCTCTTTAGTTTTCTAAAGTCATCGCGTCCGACAAATTGATCAAGTACATACTTATCAAAGTCTTCCATGGCTTTAGTATTTACAACATTAGCCCAGCTAAGCACCGGAAACTGTCGTAGCTTTCTTCGCTCACTGAAAGATAACTCTTTATCCGGACTTAAAATATTCACGACTAAAACACCCAGTAGTAGGGCAGAGAATAATAGGGTATTTACTAAATTTTTTATCTTGTCATTCATCTTGTTACTCAAAACCTAAAATAGATGAAGGGATTGAACGAGCTGTCAACTAAATAAGCCGTGACGATAATTAACAGTGTCAATAAATATAATGGTTCAATCATATTTACAATTTTCCTTCCTATTACCTTTTCTTTTATCTTAACTACCAAATTTCTTAGTAAGGGTGTCGCCCCAACAAGAGCAAAAACAATTACCACTAAGAAACTACGCAAGTAATACCAGGTTTCTCGACTAGCAAATGCTAAACCACCAAACCCGAATACTGATTGTATATCTTTCAGCATTCCCGACAGACTGGTCGCATTAAACAGCAACCAGCTAAAATACACTAAGGCTAAAGTATAAAGGTGCCTGACAAACTTCGGCGCTTTTTCCAAAAGCTGCAGAATAAAAGTTTTCTCCATAATTAGGATCACCCCAAAGTACAAACCCCAGAGAATAAAGTTCCAATCAGCCCCATGCCATAAACCGGTCACAAACCACACAATCAACAAATTTCTCAAGTATTTAAACTTAGTAGTTCGGCTGCCCCCTAAAGGTATATAGAGATAGTCTTTAAACCAATAGGACAAAGTCATATGCCATTTCCGCCAAAAATCGGTAATCGAAGTTGCACAATAGGGATAATTGAAGTTCTCCGGGAAGCTAAAGCCCAGTATTCTACCCAAGCCAATCGCCATATCCGAATACCCGGAAAAATCAAAATAGATTTGAAGCATATATGCTAAAACATAGAGCCAATAGTAAAGCACCGTTTTTTCGTTGGTGTTGTAAAACATTTGACACAACAAACCCAGATTATTGGCTATGATAACTTTCTTAGCTAAACCGATAATGAAGCGATTGATACCGCTTGAGAAGTTTTCTGTTGTGCTCTTTCTTTCTGTCAACTCTTTGGCGATTTCTACATAACGCACGATCGGTCCGGCAACAAGTTGGGGAAATAAAACCACATAAGTTCCCAATGTTATAAAATTCTTTTGTGCCGGTATTTCACCACGATAAACATCGATGGAATAGCTCAAGGTTTGAAAAGTATAAAAAGATATGCCTATCGGTAAAACTAACTTCAATAAACTGATTTCGCTATTAAATAATCTATTAATATTGAGTAGCACAAAATCCGTATATTTAAAGTAAGCCAATAGACCCAAACTGATGGCTATATCAATTATCAGAAATACCTTTTTGTACTTTGTACCTGCATATTTCTCAATCAGACGTCCGTTGATGTAGGAAGAAAAAATCGTCGCCAACATCAATAGTACATATTTGGGCTCACCATAAAAATAAAAACCCAGTGAAATTAAAAACAAGACCAGGTTTTTAAATTTAAGGGGTGTTAAAAAATACAGCAGCAAAGCACAGGGTAAGAAATAATAAAGAAAGCTAATACTGGAAAAAACCATTTTAAATCCCCCTAAATAAAATGCTCCATAAACTGAAGCATTTCACCAAATCACAATTTTACTCTTTAATTAGCGCCGA
>CAZUQA010000019.1:0-1827 GCA_964622375.1 uncultured Erysipelotrichaceae bacterium
ATCGGTTTATCGATTCCAATCATCGCTGACCAGTGCAGCCCCCGGCTAACTAACTTTATCGTCGGAGCTAACCAGCAAGACTACCATTATAAAAACGTTAACCCGGAAGACTTTTCGCTTAGTTACTGTAGCGACATCGTCAATATTAAAGAAGGCGACGACTGTCCGCTTTGTCCGGGAAAAATCTACTTTAGCAAAGGAATCGAAATCGGTAACACTTTCAAACTGGGAACCAAATACTCTCAAACCATGAATTTGCAATTCCTCGACGCTGAGAATCAATTTCAAGATGTCTACATGGGCTCTTACGGTATCGGTTTAGGTCGTTGTTTAGCCGCTTACGCCGAACAACACCACGATGAACAAGGTTTAGTCTGGAATAAGGCTTTAGCCCCCTATCGAGCAGCGATTATCGTGATAGACAGCGAAGATGCCGTCCAAAGTCAATTAGCCCAAGAGCTCTACCAACTTTGCCAAGCTAATAACATCGAAGTACTGCTCGATGACCGCAATGAACGTCCGGGCATTAAGTTTAAAGATTGTGATCTCATTGGCTTACCAAGTCGGATTGTGGTGGGGAAAGATGCCCCGGCAAGAAAAGTTGAATTTAAAAATCGTCAGGACCAAGCCAGTAGCTTAGTCGCTGTCGAAGAGATACTGGAATTATTACAGTAAACCCGGAGGATTATCGATGAAAAAACTAGCAAATCTCTTGTTGGCGCTGTTGTTACTAACAACCGCCTGTACAAAAAGTGAACCAAAAATCTGTCAACCAAAGGAAATCGACCCTCTGGGCATCGCCTTTGTTAACCCAGCGGCGACGACCATCACCGCCGTCGTCTACGACGATCCGTTAAATCCCGGTAATCGCTTAAGCCACCCCGGAGACAGTCAACAACTGACCATCTTAAGAGCCTTGTTCGCTGATTTATCTTTGACGGTTTTAAGCAAGGAAGAACAACAAGCTTGGCCGGATGTCACCGTTAAAAATAAGGCTGCTTTAGAACTGAATTTTGATGCCGGCGATGCTTTATTTTTCTACAGTAGTGGTCACCTGACGATTTATTTATCCAACGGTTGTGAAAAACTGCCTTTCACTTATAGTCTCAGTCCCGATACAGTCAAGCTTTTACTTCTGTCTTTTAATCAACAATAAGCAAAATCATAACTTCAATATTTTATCCCGACAAGCTGATTGTCTTATTTTGGGATGAAAAAATCGGGTGTCGACCGTCTTTTAAGCCAGCCTACTAAAATATCTTCATTTTGCCATTGACAAAAGACTACCACTACAATAGTATTACATTGTTAATGATTGTCGGTGTTTAACTTAATAGGGAATTGGATGAGATTTCCAAACTGTCCCAGCAACCGTGAAACGGACGAAGCTTATATAACCACTGCTCTGCGGGAAGGATAAGCCTAGGATGATGTTAAGTCGGTAGACCTGCCACAATCAATTAAGTACACTCCTGGGCAGAGTTTTCAACTTTAGGCAGTTTTTATCCAAGTTAAACCAGACCCCGGAAAAGTGGGTTTTCTTTTTTATCGACTGGAGGTTCAATACATGGAAGACCAAATTAAGAGCGATGAGCATTAAACGCCTTTGTGCTAACGCGATTTTAGCCGCCCTATTATTCGCCATCTTTTTTTTATTCAGTCAAATTCTTTATTTGGAATTTGTCACCTTCACCATCATTCTCTATGGCTTAACTATCCCCAAATTCAACAGTTTGTGGATCAGTTTGACTTTTGTCATCTTAGTCTGGTTGGTTTACGGAATTTCGCTGTGGAGTTTTATGTACATTGTTATTTACCCGGCTTTTA
>CAZUQA010000020.1:0-3557 GCA_964622375.1 uncultured Erysipelotrichaceae bacterium
AAGATCTCCAAGGAAAACCGGTATTTTTAGATCTGGACAAAATGCCGCACTTACTGGTCGCTGGGGCAACCGGTAGCGGGAAGAGCGTTTGTATCAACAGTTTTATTATTTCTTTACTGATGCGAGCTCGTCCGGAAGATATTAGGTTGGTGCTCATCGACCCGAAGCGGGTGGAATTCTTGAGTTACCGGAAAATTCCCCATTTACAAACTGAAGTCATTACAGAAATCGGTAAAGCCGCACGAGCTCTCCAAGTTGCCGTGGAAGAGATGGAAAAGCGTTATGAGATTTTTAGTGAGACTAGTGTACGCAATATCAGTAGCTATCACGAACGTTATGAATATGCCGCAAAAAGTGAGAATCTGGAAGCTTTACCATATTGGGTGGTAATAATCGATGAATTGGCTGATTTGATGATGATCGCCGGCAAAGAAGTCGAAGTCTGCATTCAAAGACTGACGCAAAAAGCCCGGGCTGCCGGAATTTACCTGGTCATTGCGACCCAACGACCCAGCACCGATGTCATCACCGGTATCATCAAAGCAAATATTCCTTCACGAATCGCTTTCGCCGTTAGTTCGGGTATCGACTCACGAACGATTCTGGATACTGTCGGAGCGGAAAAGTTACTAGGCCGCGGTGACATGTTGTATTATCCGGCGGGGCAAAGTGGTCCTAAGCGATTGCAGGGAACTTACTTGAGTGATGAGGAAATAACAAAAGTCTGCGATTTTTGGGAGAGCACTTATAAAGATTGGCCGCAAGCAGCTGATGAACGTTTTAATGAAACAGCGAGCGAGGAAGGGAAAACCAGCGTGGTTTTCAGCGGCAGCGATCCGCTCTATAATGAGATAAAAGAATTTGTCATCTCAACGGGAAAAGCCAGTACTTCAATGTTGCAGCGAAGGTTCGGTCTAGGTTATAACCGGGCTGCTCGGATTATCGATTTACTTGAAGAGAACGGGATTATTAGTCCCCAACAAGGTTCGAAACCACGCTATGTATATCATCAGGGCCAACTGGATGACGATGAGTAAGAGACTAATAAAACTAGTACTATGTTCCGTGTTGATGGTTGCTTTAGGAGGCTGTCGTCGCGGAGAAATAGTTAATAACCTGACAAACTGTAGCTACAAAATAAGCTTAATAGTCGATGAAAGAGGATTTGAAGACAATTATCAAGCGACGATGGCCAGCCAAGCCATCGGGAAGTATTTTATCGACCGCGGGTGGAATGTCGAATGTGCCAAGTACGTATTTGCTCCCAGCGCGGGTCAATATGACCAGACAATCGAAACGACGATCTACGAAGGCTTCGATTTGTTGATTTTTGCTAATGAGAATTTTAAGACTGACATCGCGACGGCGGCTAAAAAAAACAGTAATCAAAAATTCTTGACTTTAGGCTTTAGTGTGGATGCGCCAAACGTCGTGTCAGCCGAATTTTCAAAAAAGCACAGCGCTTACTTAGTCGGTTTAGCTTCAGCATTAAAAGCTCAAGAAGAACAACGTTTTTCCTTTGTTTTTGTGGAAGGGAGCAACAATGAAAAGTACCAAGAGTACTATCAAGGCTTTCAAATGGGAGTTGCTGCCATCCTACCGGAAGCTAAAATAAAAAAAGTAAAAGTTCACGATTATGAGGAGAGCAAAGTTAAGGCAGTGTTGGAAGAAGAGGTTTTTAGCCAAGAACCCTTGGTGATTTTTAATCCCGTCGTTGAAACAAACGAGCTTATGTATCAATTAACCAGTCAAAAAAACAAAACAGGAAAACCTACTTATTTAATTGCCCTTGATTTGAGTTACCTAAATAAAAGCTTAGTCGACGAAGAACATTCAATACTTCTTACGGCTATCGTCAAAGAGTATGATGTGGCAGTTAGAATCGCTTTAAACACCTTAGTCGACGGTACTTTTCATGGTGGAGCTTTAAACACTCTACGGTTAAACATCTTAAATGATGGGGTTAGCATTGCCGTAATTCCGCAAGTTAACTTGAGTGAACAACAATATACGGTGATTACTGAATATATCGAAAGAATAAAGAGCGGCGATTTGAATATTGATTAGACGCTCTTTTTTTGTGATAGAATAGGCTCATGGCGATAATCCAGGCAAAAAAACAACTTAATCAAGATACTTACGCTTTAGATATAAAAAGCCCATTGATTGCGAAAAAAGCCCAGGCTGGACAGTTTATTATTCTCCGGATCGATGAATACGGCGAAAGAATACCGCTGACGATTAACGATTGCCTCGACGAAAATATCAGGATTGTTTTTCAAACGGTCGGGAAAACGACCATGAAACTGGCAAACCTACAGGTTGGGGATGAGATTTTAGATGTCGTTGGACCATTAGGGCGACCGACGGAGTTAACAGGCGACAATATTGCCATCGTCGTCGGCGGTTTAGGTTGCGCTATCGGTTATTTAAGCGCAAAACAATGCTATAACCAACGAAAAAAAGTCGACATCATCGCAGGATTTCGCACGAAAGAACTTATTATTTTGGCTAAGGAAATGCAGAAAGTTTGTGATAACTTGTATATCTGTACAGACGATGGCAGTTACGGTTATCCCGGTTTTGTCAGCAATCAATTACAGAGCTTATTGACTGAGAAGAATTATGACTTAATCATTACGATAGGTCCTTTGTTAATGATGAAAGCTGTTAGTCAAGTCACGAAAGAACAAGGGGTAAAAACCTTAGCTAGTATGAACCCAATAATGATGGATGGTAGTGGTATGTGTGGTTGTTGTCGGCTGACTTGTGACGGTCAAATGAAGTTTGCCTGCGTCGACGGGCCGGATTTTGATGCTGCAAAAGTCGATTTTGATGAATTGATAATTCGTAACAATTTTTATCGTCCACAGGAACAAAACGCTAAAGATCATTACTGCCGATTATTACAGGAGCGCCAAGGTTAAAATGAAAACACCGATGCCGACGCTAGACAGCAAAATACGTTTACAAAGCTTTAACGAAGTAGCTTTAGGTTACAGCGAAGAGCAAGCATTGTTAGAAGCTCAACGTTGTTTAAACTGTAAGAATCCTTTGTGTAAGCAAGGTTGTCCGGTCGATGTGGCAATCCCGGAGTTTATTTCAGCGTTAAGAGATAGAGACTATCAAAAAGCTAATCAGTTAATAAAAGCTACCAATGCATTTCCCCGGGTTTGTGGGCGAGTTTGTCCTCAAGAAACCCAATGTGAAGCAAAGTGCGTCTTAGGCATTAAATCAGAAAGTGTCGCAATTGGTCGACTTGAGCGTTTTGTGGGTGACTACTGCCAACAGTCAGCGAAAGCTGACGGAAAGCTTCAACACCAAGCGTCGAAAATAGCGATTGTCGGCAGTGGACCGGCTAGCTTAAGTTGCGCTTATGATTTAGTAAAAGCGGATATGGCAGTGACGGTATTTGAAGTATTGCATCAAGCCGGGGGAGTATTGAGTTACGGAATTCCGGAATTTCGTTTGCCTAAGAAAATAGTGAGAAAAGAAATTGATAAACTCGCCCAAAAAGGCGTGAAATTTGTTAAAGATGCGGTTGTTGGCAAGTCGAT
>CAZUQA010000021.1:0-18433 GCA_964622375.1 uncultured Erysipelotrichaceae bacterium
AACCGCCAAAATGAAAACCGTCTTTCTTGGGATCAGTCGGTTTTGCCAGCTTTTCACCGGCAATCAGTTTTTTATTAGCGATAGCTGTCCCGCCATCACTCTCAAATTTGACAGTGCATTCGCTGACATTAACAGTGACTCCGTCTATGGGAATGAAGCCATAGACTTCACCATTATCCTTACTGCCGTCAAAGTACTCGATGCCGCCTTTACCATTTTTCCTATTCCAAACCGCAAAAACACCGTTTGCCGTGTTTGATACTAAATATTCATCTTCGAACTGGTTATAAGTAGTCTTGAAACCGATAATGAAACCTACTACTGAGCCTTTGCCACTGATTGTCGGGGTGCCGGTCATTTGAATGACCCCTTGACTGCCACTACCGATTAAAGCTGCTCCATTTTTCAGGTTGGAGAATACCAGACCACCGCTGATTTTTAATTGATTATTTGTCCCATTTATTCTGATAGCCGGGCCACCCGTTACTACTAAAGAACCACCGCTGATATTGATTTTGGAATTACTGGCACTGTTACCGTAGAAAATGCCAATATTTCCGCATTCTAAAGAACCGCCTTTGATGTTTAGTGTAACATCGCTGGCTTGATTGGATAAGATGTTACCGACACTGGTCTGCGAGGATTTTAAAGTACCATTGCTTATAGTGACCTCGGTATTTTTACCACCAGCTAAAATTGTAAGGCACTGGGTTTTAGTATCGATGCTTCCGCCGCTGATGTTGACCTTAGCTGCCAACCCGGAAACGACAATGCCGTTACCTCCCGACTTGATACTGCCTTTGCTCATTGCCAAAGTGCAGTTATCCCCCAATAATTCCAGTGCCGGGCCACCTTGTGAAACGATACTGCCACCATTGATTGTCAATTTAGCATTCGGTTGATATAGTAAGATAGTGTGTTCTTTACTTTTTATGGTCCCCCCACTTATTGTAATGTTGACATTTGCCGGCGAACCTGCATCATCGCTTATTGCCGGTCCCTCGCCGTTGTTTTCAATGGTACCTCCGGTTACATTAACTGTCTTGTTACCCATACCAAATTGCACTGTCGCAAACGGGCTTTTCGCATGGAGCAGCCCACCACTGATTTTTAGCGTCGCTCCTTCGTTAACATAAAGTGCGGTTCCGTCAGCGTTGTTTCTTATTGTACCTTTGATTATCTCAGCTTTCCCGTAAGCTATCTCCATTGTCGAATAACTGCTATTATTGGAAATTTCTCCGCCATTGATGATTAAGCTGCCTTTTCCGCCATAGTATAACGCTGAGCCGGTGCTATTCTTATGGATAGAGCCCCCACTAACTATTTCGAAATTACCATCACCAATAATGTATACTAATTGCATCAGGTTACTTGTGCTACCGGCATATTGTGCTTGCCAACTTACTTTTACTTTGGCTTTAATGGTGATGCTAAGACCCCAGCCATCAGCATTAGTCTTTGAACCTTTGACCGTAATAGTATCATTAGCACTAGCCCCGTCGATCGCTGTTTGAATCTTCTGTTGAATTTGATCGACAGAATCACTTTGAGCGATTGTCACTTCAATGTTTTTGGCTTGAACTTTAAGCGGTGAGCCGGTAAAAATAGCTATAGTCACCACTACTACCAATAGTTTTAAAATAATTGCTTTAGTTTTCATAAGTCTCCTCCTTCTCTGAAAACCATTGTTAACAGATTTTCTTTATAATAGATGCAATATAAGCGTTCCACCAATGATTGATAGTGAAATTCTTCTTTCTGCATCATTGATGCTTTTTTCTTTTTACCGGTTTAATCGTTGCCGAATATTGGCTGATGTATCTGTTTAGATAATTACTAGCGGTTTTTTTTGCCAGCTTCTTTTAGATGTTATTCTTGATTTCAAATTGGGTTTTTTCATGGATTGAACAAGAATACACATTTACCACAGAGTAGCGATAAAAGGTAAAATTACCAATAAAATGACGGGCAAAACTATCAAAGAAGGCAACATATTAGCTACCTTGATTTTCGTCAGTTTTAAACTGTTTAAGGCAATGGCGATAATCATGATTGAGCCGACGGCTTCCAACTCAACAATAAATTCCGGGCTCATATAATCCTTAATAAGTCCGGCTGCCAAAGTCAGTAAACCTTGATAGATCATAATAGGAATTACGGAAAACATCACGCCGATACCGTAAACGCTGGCTAAAAATATTGAAGTCACCCCATCCAACAATGATTTGGCATAAAGGGTGTCGTGATTGCCTAAACCGCTTTGAATCGAGCCGAGTATAGCCATCGCACCGATACCGTATAGGCAGGTCGCTATCATAAAGCCTTGGGCAAAGCGCCCTTCGTTTTTAAAGTATTTCTTTTCCAAATTTTCCGAAAATTTAGTCAGCCTATCATCAATTTTCAGGCTTTCACCGATTATCGTCCCGATGACAACGCTGGCAATTAACACCAACAGTTGTTGAGTTGGTAAGGCGCCTTTGATACCGATGACTAAAATGCAGACAGCCATAGCCAATAAAACGGCTTCCTGCAGCGATTCCTTAAGCACTTTCTTGGCTATTAGGCCGATTAGTGAACCGCTGACAATTAAAATTACATTAACTATTGTTCCCATTGACTATATCCAGCTCAAAATAGAATCTTGAACCCTTCTCCTTTTCTGATTGTACACCATACATTAGCTTATGTTCTTCCAAAATTGCCTTACAGATGCTCAAACCCAAACCGGAACCGCTTTTCTGGCGATGGAAGTTGGAAGAACCACGATAGTAACGATCCCAAATTAAGGGCAAATCTTCTTCAGCGATGCCATCGCCGTTATCACTGACTTCTACTACCGCTTTATTGTTACGCTTTTTCAGGTTGATTTCTACCACATTTTGGCTTTTGTTGCTGTATTTGATAGCATTGATGACAAAGTTGCGGACGACTTGTTCGATTTTCAAGGCATCAGCAACCACAAAAACATTTTCCGCGATATATGATTCAAAACGCAAAGAACGGTCGGTATTACCGGAATAAAAGGCTTCCAGAACCTCCGTGATCAAACGGCTGAGATTAAAGCGTTTTTTCTTGATGGTAATAGCAGAGGAACTGATCAGTTTCATGTCTTCAACTAATTGATTGAGATATTTAGCTTCATTTTGGATGACATCGAGATACTCTTTCTGGCGTTCATTATCCTTAAAGGCAATCTCCTGCAAAAGTTCACTATATAAAGTGATGTTGGTCAATGGGGTCTTTAAATCATGGGAGACATTAGAGAACAATTCCTGCCGCATTTCATCCAGTTTTCCTAAACGTGCGGTTGCCATATTTAGTGTCGAAGACAGGCTTTCGATTTCCCGATAACCCGCAGAAGAAAAATGGGTATTGTAGTTACCTAAAGCCAGTTGATCAGCATCTTCTTTCATCGTGGTTATCGGCTTAGCGATGCGACTGGAAAAATACCAGGATATCGCAAAAGCGATGACGATGACAATCAAGCTGGCGATAATCAAGAGACTTTGCAGAATCGAGGTTGTTGACGCTACCGGAACTACTAAAACATTGACAAAAACATAGTAATTAAAGAGATTAGTTTTAATTTTTTTGCCAACAACTAGCGAAGAGCGTTCTTCTTGGGAGTAATCAATAAACTCACGGATTACGGTTTTTTCTTCGCTTTTTAAAGCTTCAAAGGATTCTTTGAGATTGAAGTTGGACTGATAGCGACTTAACACACAGGAATCACCGATATTATCGACATTATAAATCGACTCGCCGCTGTCGTTGAAGATGATGACACAGGCCATGTTATTGTAAGCCAAAGTGCTGACTTCATTGATGTTCTTTGATTGGTTTACCAACTCGGTTATCGAATCGATAATGCTGTCGACCTGACTGGTTCTTTGGCTTTGATAATAAGGTACGATCAGTATCGTCTGCAGGATGTACATCAGCAACAAAACCGCTATCGCAAAGATAGTGAAATAAAGCCAAGTTGTCACTCTGATGCTACGCCAATCAAATTTCAAATTTATACCCCAGCGAGCGCACTGTCACAATCAAATCGCGGTATTTTCCTAAAGAATTACGTAACATTTTAATATGGGTATCGATGGTGCGGTCATAATTATCGTAATCATAACCCCAGACATCACTTAACAGCTTGTCGCGCGAGATGGCAATATTCCGATTTTTCAGTAAATAAGCCAAAAGCTCAAACTCTTTTGGTGTCATGTTGACCTTTACCCCGGCAATTTTGACCTGATGGCCGAGAGCGTCGATTTCTAGGTCTTCATAGACGAAACTGCTGTTGTTGGCGACATTGTGACGCTCTAAAATGGCTTTAACGCGCGCCATCAACTCTTTAACCGAAAAAGGTTTGGTCACATAATCATCGGCTCCCAGTTCAAAACCGTAGAGTTTATCGTCTTCCATAGTGCGGGCGGAAAGAAAGATCACCGGGATGTCTTTGATCTCTTTAATGCGCTTGCAGGTGGAAAAACCGTCAAGTTGCGGCATCATCAAGTCCAAAATTACAATGTCAAATTCCTGTTGTTTGATGATGTCGATAGCTTGCAGACCATCCCCGACCCCGGTGACATAATAACCTAAGGCTGTGCCATAGTCTTTAATTGCCCGCCTGATGTTGTCTTCATCGTCGACCACTAAGATTCTTTGCATGTCTTCTCCCCCTTAAGCAGATCCCTTAACAGAAACCCTTTACCGCTGTACTGCAAATCAAAAATCGCCACTTCACCAGTTTGCAGCTTTTCTTTCAGTATACTATATTCGTTAGGCATCACCGCTACATCAAGATTCATCTGTTCATCTTCCAGCGTCAAAAAAGCCATCTGAGCACCGTTTTTTGTCAAAATTGGCTTAGTTTTCGTAATCAAAGCAGCTACTTTCCCGCTTTTTTTCGCTTTCAACTCATTAATTGTCAATAAACCGGGTTGGCCTTGATGTAAAGCGCGGCTGGGATGCTCAGAAAAATACAAACCACACAGTTCTTTTTCATTTTTCAGGTCTTCCGGTAAGTCGGCTGCCACACTATGATAGCTGGGACGATCTAAATTTCCGAAATCAAAACTGTTTTGAACATATTCACCCCGTCCCAATTCGCCAAACATCAAAGCCCGCTCTAAAGAAGCCAACAGCGTTTGGCGGTTGATGCCACAATAGTCAAAGGCACCGACCTTGATTAGTGCTTCAATCAGTTTATTAGCGGAATTCATCGCCCCACAACGCGCCACAAAGTCAAAGAAATCCTTAAAAACCCCACCACTTTGGCGATTCTTTAGCAAACTGTTGACAGCGACATTACCAACGCCTTTGATAGCCGCTAAAGGAAAGCGTAAATTCCCCTCTTCTATGGTAAAAATATCAGTTGATTTGTTGATATCCGGAGCTAAGATACGAATATTGGCACTGCGCGCTTCCGCGATATACTCGCAACGCTTGGATTCAACAGCAGCTACCGAATTCAACAAAGCTTGAAAGAAAAACAAAGGATAAACTGCTTTTAAATAGGCAGTTTGGTAGCTGATCATGGCATAGGCGACAGAATGGGCTCGATTGAAGCCATAGTTGGCAAAGCGTTCTATCAAGGCAAAGACCTGGAAAGCGACATCCTGAGAATAACCCAAAGCCAAACAACCTTTGATAAAGTCAAGTTTTTGCGCCTGGAGTTCCTTTTCGTTTTTTTTCGAGATAGCCTTCCGTAAAATATCAGCTTTGCCCAAGGAAAAGCCTGCCATCTTTTGTACGACCTGAATAATCTGTTCTTGGTAAACCAGAATGCCGTAAGTCGGTTTAAGAATAGCTTCAAGATCGGCATGGACATATTCGACAGCTGAAGGATGCTGGCGATTGTAGATATACTGGGGAATAAACTGCGATGGTCCCGGTCGATTAAGCGCGACGATTGCGACAATATCTTCAAACTCTTGCGGTTTCATTTGTCGCAGATACTTACCGACCTCTTCTCTTTCCAGTTGAAAGATACCCAAAGTATCGGCTTTACTGAGAAGTTGATAAACCCGACTATCATCCAGCGGCCAACAGTTAGGTTCCCGCAAACCGGCTGCTTTAACAATATCATCGATGATAGTCAGATTTCTTAAACCCAACAAATCCATCTTAATTAATCCGAAGTCTTCCAAATAATCCATGGAAAACTGCGTAGTTAAGAGCTCACCAACCATAATCAAAGGTACATAGTTGTAAATGGCTTTATCACACAAAACGATGCCGGCGGCATGCGTGGAAAGATGGCGGGGAAAAAATTCGAGGCTCTTGGCCATAGTGAAGATTTCCTGATATAGTAAACTGCTGTTAATCTTGGCGCGAAAAACCGGGTTATTGTCATAGATTTCACTTAAACTACCCCGATTAAAGCCGGGTATGGTCTTAGCCAATTCATCAATCAAAGGCAGGGCTAAACCGTAGACTTTAGCCACATCCCTCAAGGCTTGTTTAGCTTTAAAAGTTCCATAAGTCAAGATATGGGCTGAACGCTTATTATCGTACTTCGCTAACAGATAAGCCACAACCTCATCTCGCCCTTTATCGGCGATATCGGTATCGATATCGGGCATCGAAATCCTTTCGGCATTTAAGAAACGCTCAAACACCAAATTATATTTAATGGGGTCAACATTGGTTATCCCCAAACAAAAGGCAACCAGTGAGCCGGCAGCCGATCCCCGACCCGGGCCGATGGGTATGTCCTGCTTTTTGGCAAACAGAATAAAATCATAGACCAAAAGAAAATAATCTTCGTAATTCATTTTCGTGATAACATCAAGCTCGTAGTTAAGCCGTTGGACATAGCTGGGATTTGTCTGGTTGTTAAGTCGTTTAGCTAAACCTTTTTGACATAACTTTACTAAGTAGGTTTTGGAGTCGCTTCCCTCTTTATTTTGATACTGCGGTAAAGTCGCTTTGGGAAAATCAAAAGTGACTTGACATTGCGCTGCCAGGGCATCACGATTAGCTAATTCCTGTTGACTGTAGTAGTGTTTTAGTTCATTAGCCGGCAACAAAGCGCAGTTTCTATCCACAACCAAGTCGGGATGTTTCAAATCACATTGTAGCTTAACGGCTTTCATTACCCGCAACAGCTGAAGTTGGGAATCATCAGCCATTTTAACCAGCGGCAAAGCCAGAGTTTTTATTTTTATTAATGAGGCTAGCTCGCGTAAAAACTCATTGTTGGCTTTTTCTAAAGCTCCGTTACCTAAAGGCAAGCCCAAATAGTAATCCAACTTATCATTTAGTTTATTCAACTTTTCCGTTAAGCGCTCGGCATTTTTGTCGACTAAATCAGGGAAGATATAGCTGCTTTGGGGTAGCAGGCAAAAAAACAATTCATCTTTAACCCTGATTAAATCGTCAATACTGACATTTTCATTGCAGTTGAGCAGTGAGCTGAAACGCATCAGACTTTGATAAGCCCTGTCGTTTTTGGCGTAAAGGCAGAAATCTAAGGTCGCCTTTTCAAATTCCAAGTTAATATTGAGCCCGATGATGGCTTTAAGGCCTTGCTTTTGGCATTCATTGACAAACTCGGGAACCGCAAAAAGCACCTGTGAATCACAGATGGCAAGGCTGTCATAGCCTTTTTCCCTAGCTGTAGCTACCAACTTTTTCGGGCTTAAAGTTGATTCTAACAAGTTGTAGCAGGTTTGATTGAATAAGGAACTAGCCATAAACTAATTATAACAGCGCTCACCCTAAAAAGGAATGACAGCTGAAAACCGGCTTCACAGTAATTTTTTTAAAGCTCTTAGCAGTTCTTTTTCTTGGGGTGGCAGTAAATCCTTGACACCACTGGCAAAGCGATGGCCGCCACCACCAAACTGCTCAGCCACTTCATTGATCACGATATCTTTAGAACGTAGTGAACAGTTATATAAGCCATTATCATTTTCATAAAACAAAGCGATGATTTTGGCGGAACTCAAACTTTGAAATTCTTTAATACCTTCTTTGGCAAAATCCATACTGACATTAAAGTCGGCTACATCCTCTTTGCTGAGCCGCAAATGCAACAAACCGCCATCATTGCTGGCAATTGAACGCAGAGCGGTCAAAAAGTTAAATTCATTTTCGCGATAATGAAACAGTTTATCTTGCGCTAGGCTGACATCGGCTCCCTTTTTCAGCAGTTCAGCCGCCAAAAGCAGGGTTTTGGCGCTGGTAGCGGCAATGGTAAAATTTAAGGAGTCCCCGACTATCGACTGATAAAGATACTGCGCCGTAGTTGCACTGACGATATTTTCGCGTGATAAAAACAGTTCCGCTAAAATCTCACCGGTTGCCGCGGCCTTTTCGTCCAATATGCTGTAATTACAGAATTGCTCGCTGTTAGGGTGATGGTCGATTAAGAGCGTTTCTTCAAGCATCTTGTAATTTACTCCGACAACCCGACCGGCATTGGAACAATCTAAAATCACACCAAAACCCCAAGATGCCAGTTCCTGGTTTTCGCTTATTACCGCGCTTACCGTTTTTTCGGGATAGTTATCTTGCACAAAAGCAATTAGCGCCAATTGCGAGTTTAAAGCATCCGAGTCCGGATACTGATGGGTAAAAACATAGATTAATTCATATTTTTCTAAGAGCCGGTAGAATAAAGCGAATTTATTCATCGTACATTAAACGATAGGTATCGCGCGCAATAACCAACTCTTCATTGGTCGGCACAATCCAAACTTCAACTTTAGAGTCGGCTGCTGAGATTTTTTGTTCCTGAGCTCGGATTTTATTAGCTTCTTTATCGTAAGTTAAGGAAAGAGCTTCCGCCAGAATATCCATGATATCAGCGCGTACCCCGGCATCGTTTTCTCCTAAACCGGCGGTAAACACGATAGCATCCAAGCGACCCAACAAGACAAAATAAGCCCCAATATAGGTCGCAATACGATTAGCATAGACTTGGCGGGTGATAATCGCTCTTTCATCACCGGCGGCTTTCGCCTTTTCAATATCACGGGCATCATGAGAAATGCCGGATAAGCCTAACATCCCCGACTTTTTATTAAAGATATCGATTACTTTATCGACTTCCAAATCTAGTTTTTCACAAAGATACGGCACAACCTGGGCATCGATGTCTCCGGTTCGCGTGCCCATCATCACCCCACTTAAGGGGGTAAAACCCATCGAAGTATTTAATGATTTCCCGCCTTTAATCGCGGTAATTGAAGCCCCGTTACCTAAGTGGCAACTGATAATATTCACTTCTTCAAGAGGTTTACCCATCAGGGCAGCCACCCTTTGCGAAACATATTGGTGGGAGGTGCCGTGGAAACCATAACGGCGAATCTTATAGTCTTGATAGTACTGGTAGGGTAAGCCATAAAGAAAGTTAGATGCATCCATCGTTTGGTGGAAAGCCGTATCAAAGACAAATACTGCTTTTGCCTTGGGTAGCGCTTCGGCAAAAATCCGATAACCCATCAGGTTAGCCGGATTATGTAGCGGTGCCAACTCCTGCAGTTGCGCAACTTTGGCAACGACAGTGTCATCGACAAGCGCTGAAGCTGAGAAATACTCACCGCCATGGACCACGCGGTGTCCGACAGCGCTGATTTCTTCTAAAGACTTGACTATTTTATGTTCTAGCAGAGCTGCTAAAACCCGATTGACCGCTTGTTGGTGGTCACTGATCAGCTCGCTGCATTCTTGAACTTTGACACCGTCAATATAGATTTTGAATTCGGCATTTTCCTGGCCGATTCTCTCGATAATCCCCTCAGTCAATACTACTTCTTCCGGCATCGCAAATAATTTAAACTTTAATGATGAACTCCCGGCGTTAATCGCAATAATTTTCTCCATACTATTCCTCCTCTTCGATATCTTGCAGTAGTTGGCGTAATTCCGTATTATCCTGGCATAAAGCCATTCTTTTTTTATGTTTACTTAAGAGTTTTAGCTTTTCTTC
The DNA here is from genome assembly GCA_964622375.1 of uncultured Erysipelotrichaceae bacterium. Taxonomy (GTDB): domain Bacteria; phylum Bacillota_I; class Bacilli_A; order Erysipelotrichales; family Erysipelotrichaceae; genus CAZUQA01. Next base: position 9,938 of record CAZUQA010000021.1, read on the forward strand.
ATAGGCTATTAAGGTTTTCTCCGCTTTTCTGATAGTATCGCTGACTCCGGCTTTCGATATTTGCAGGTTCTCAGCAATTTCACTTAATGAGAGATCTTGACGATAATAATCGTCCATAATTTCTCTTTGTCGCGTAGTCAACAACAGTTGATAGAAATCCAAGAGTTCATTGAAGTAGTACTTGTCATTCATGGCTCAATCCGCTACATAAAGCTAAAATGAAATCAGCTATATCAAAGACGGCGAAATCTTGTAAGCTTTCGCCACTGCCGACATATTTTACATCAATGTTCAACTGATCTTTGATCGCCAAAATTATGCCGCCTTTAGCAGTTCCGTCAATTTTGCTCAAAATGATACCGTTGACCTCACAACACTCGGTAAAGACAGCGGCCTGATTGATCCCGTTTTGTCCGGTGGTAGCATCGATTACCAAATAGGCATTGACGCTGCCGCTTCCCAGTTCTTTTTCCGCTACTCTTTTAATTTTCGCTAACTCGTTCATCAAATTGACTTTGTTCTGCAAACGCCCGGCAGTATCAACCAAAAGATAATCATAATTCTCCGCTACGGCTAAGCGACAGGCATCGACGACAGCAGCTGCGGCTTCACCCCCGCTTTTTCCGGCAAAGCAGGCCACTTCGGCTCTTTGGGCCCAAAGCTGTAACTGGGCAATAGCGCCGGCGCGGAAAGTATCAGCTCCACAGACTAAAACTTTTTTATCCTGTTGTTTTAGGAAATAGGCAAGTTTCGCCAACGAGGTAGTTTTCCCGCTACCGTTAACGCCCACCAGCAGAATGATATTCGGCCCTTGCGGGTTCTCTTTAAACTGGCAATAGCCCTTTTCCTGATAAACGGCTAACAATTGTTCGGATAATATATCGACAACATAATTAAAGTCAACATTATAGTATTTATTCGCTTCCGTTTTTACTCTTTCGACAATTTTATCGGCAGTCGCAAAGCCGACATCAGCTTCTAACAGGACAATCAACAAGGCTTCGAAAAACTTGTCGTTGACCGGTCCAAAAAAAGAAGCTTGACGCATTTTGCTGATGAAGGAATCAGCCGTTTTTGTAAAAGCCGCTAATTCCTGACCTTTCTCGGTCTTCTTGCGATTTCTTAGATTAGTCAGAAAGCCCATTAGTTTCTTCCTCTTGCGCTAATTCGATAGCTTCACTCAAGCGAATTTTTAGCATTTGACTGACCCCACTATTAGTCATGGTTACCCCAAACAGGCTGTTACATTTGGCCATGGTTCCCGGACGGTGAGTGATGACAATAAATTGCGTCGTAGCCGAGAATTCTTTTAAGTAATTCGCAAAACGTTCGACATTGACCTGGTCTAAAGCCGATTCCGCTTCATCTAAAACACATAAAGGTACCGGTTTAATCTTCAAAACGGCAAACAGCACGGCGATGGCGATTAAGGTCTTCTCACCGCCGGAGAACAAACGAATGTTTGAGACATTTTTTCCCGGAGGTTGAACATTGATGTCAATTCCGCAGTTCAAAAGATCAGCGGGGTCATCCAGTATCAATTGCGCTTTGCCACCACCGAACAGTTGGCGGAAAACTTCCGGCAAAGCAGCATTGATCTCCTTAAACATCGCTAAAAAACGTTCTTTCATGATCTCATCCATGTCTTTAATTATCGCTAAAAGCTCGTTGCGCGCTTGATCAAGATTGTCCAACTCCTTAGATAATGTCTCGTATCTTTCCGCAACCTGTAAGAATTGTTCGGGCGCATCTAAGTTGATATTACCTAAGTCAGTGATGTCCTGCCGCAACTGTAAAGCGGCTTGTTGGCTGACATCATCGACACTTATCGCTTGATTTTTAGCGGCTTGATAGGTTAATTGGTATTCACTGGCTAAGCGCTGTAAGAGATTGTCGACTTGGGTCTTAGCGGTTGCCAAGTTGATTTTTACATTATTTAGATTCAGGCTTTCTTCACTCAAGCTGCGCCGTAGAGCTCGGATTTGTTGTTCCCGGTTTTCAATTTCCCGGCTTAAAGCAATGCGGTTTTCCTGACTTTTACTTAAAACTAAAGTAATCTCATCACGCAAGGCATACAGCGCATTCAAACCGCTGATAATTGCAGTTTCCGCCTCCTGCAGGGTCAGGGCTTCTCCGGAAAGCGACGCGGTTTTCAAATCATATTCCAGTTTGGTTAATTTGCCGGCTTTAGCCTCGATGACCGGTGTCAGTTGCACGATATTTAGTTTGGCATCCAGCGCACTCTCTTCGGCTACTTTTAAAGCGGATTGTAAATGTTCTTTTTCTTGTTGCAGCACGGCAATTTGGGCTTTGACGATTTCTCCTTGTTGTTGACAGTTTTCAATTTGTGAAGTGATAGTCAAAAGATTGACATCCTTGGCACTTTTACCGCCGCGAATTATCCCGCCTTTTTGCAGGCTCTCCCCCGCCAAAGTGACGATTTTAAAGCGATATTTCAACAAGCGCCCCAGGTTTAAAGCCTGATCCAGATTTTCGCAGACTAAGACCGCCTTTAACAGGCTTTGGCTAACTTCGGGATAAGCTCCAAAATCCGCCACAAAATCGCTGGCTTGTCCTAAATAGCCTTTCTGACTTTGCGCGATGATTGCACTTTCTTTATCCAGAGTCTCTTCCGGCAAATTAGCTAAAGACAAAAAACTGGCTTTGCCGCTTTCATTCTTCCGTAAAAAAGCGATAGCGGCTTTGATACTGCTTTCATCACTGGCTAAAACATAAAACAAAGCAGCCTCCAAAGCGGCAGCGATGGCTTGTTGATATTCCGGCTGGGCTTTGATTAAGTCACCGACTACGGCTTTGATACCAGCTAAACCTTTGTGGGCGCTGAGGGCTTTTACCCCACTTTGTTCACTATAGGGATTAGCTTGAACATAAGTCAAGTTGTTTAATTCTTTTTCATATTTGTTTAACAAATTTAAGTGTTGTTGGTAAGCGATATCATTGAAGCTCAGCTGGCTTCTAAAATCGTCGATTTGACTTTGGGCACTGTCAGCTTGTTCGTGGAGCTTCGCTAAACGGTTTTTCCGGTCGGCGATTTCCAACTTGATCTCTTCGTATTCATATTGCAGGCGGCGATAAGCTGCGACATCAGCCGCGGTAATTATTTCACTATCTAACTCTCTTTGCAGTTCGTCTTTCTTTCTTTCACTAATTTGAATCTCCTGTATGACGCGCAGAATCTCTTGTTGTTTGTCGTTGATTAATTGATCCAACAATTTGAGATTTTCTTTTTCCTGCAGGCAAAAGGTGTCATGGACATTGATTTGCGCTTCTTTAGCGGCACAGGAGCTTTCCGCCGAAAAAATCGCAGCCTTAGTGTCGTCAATTTGTTTTTCCAGTTCGCTGATTTGCCGCACTAAAACCGAAACTTCAATTTCCTGCAAAAGAGCTTGCTTCTTAAGGTAAATATCAGCCTTCTTAGCTTGTCTTTTTAAAGGGGCATATTGATTATCCAACTCGCTGACAATGTCGCTTAAACGCGTTAAATTGCCCTGTGTGCGTTCTAATTTCCCTTCCGCTTCAATCTTGCGTTTTTTATACTTAGCTACTCCGGCTGCTTCTTCAAAAAAAGTTCGGCGATCTGCAGGTTTGGCTTCCGCAAAGCTTTGAATATTGCCTTGGGAGATGATAGACAGGGAATCTTTCCCGATACCGATATCTAAAATCAAATCGGTTATATCTTTTAAGCGACAATTTGTTTTATTGATGGTGTAGATGTTTTCTCCGGAAAAACGACTGATTTTACGAGCCAGCTCCACTTCCTGATAAGCTAAAGGAAAGTGCCCTTGAGAATTATCAAAAAGCAATTTCACTTCCGCAAAATTGACTCCTTTGCGTTTTTCTGAGCCATTAAAGATGATATCGCTCATTTGGCTACCACGCAGCGATTTGACTGACTGTTCGCCTAAAACAAAACGGATGGCGTCGCTGATGTTGCTTTTGCCGCAACCGTTGGGACCCACCACCCCGATAATTTCATCATCCATGTTGATGATGGTTTTATCGGCAAAGGATTTAAAACCCTGCATCTCTATGCGTTTTAAAAACATTCTTACCTCAACTCAAATATTATAACTTAAAACATCCGAATAATGTCGTTATAAAAGGCGATAAACATCAAAGCCCCAATCACTAATAAAGAAAGCAACATTAAAGCTGTTTCAAATTTCTTGTTCAGAGGCTTGTTTAACAGCGCTTCGATTAAAATGAGAATCACCCGGCCCCCATCCAGAATCGGTAATGGCAACAGATTAAACAAAGCGACATTCAGTGACAAGATCGCCACTAAAAAAACCAGATTGATAAAACCGGCTTGGGCTTGTTCCCCGGTCATCTGGGCGATGCCCAAAGGTCCAGAAAGATTTTCCAAGCCTTGACCTTGCAGGAGATTGCCTATTACTTTAAACATCTCCCCACTGTAAAACACCAACTCTTTTCCGGCTTCACTGAAACACTGAAGAAAACTCAAGTGGCGCAATTCCGGTTGGCGGCCGTTGATACCAATCAGATAACGACCGTTTTCTTCATTGTATATTGGTGTTACTTCAATATTGATGAGCTGGTCTGCTCTTTTTATCTCCAAAACCAAAGTCTCTTTATTGCCAGCCAGTAAAGTCGCCAATTCAAAGTAATCCCGTATTTCCTTGCGCTTTTGTCCGTGAAAAGTCACGGCGACCACCTCATCACCGACTTTGACCCCGGCAACAGCAGCCGGATAGGTTTCTACAATCCCGTCGATGATTGGCGGCGGACTGACTAATTGGCGGGGGTCGGCGATAAACATGGCGCTCAATAAAGCCCAAGTTAACAGTACATTCATCGCAATACCAGAGAGCATAATGATCGCGCGTTTCAAGCGATTAACACCTTTCAGGGTTCTTTCAAATGGTAAATTCTCTATTTCCACCCCTTGGTCACCGGCCATACTGACATAACCGCCAAAAGGTAAAATCCGTAAGGAGTACTTAGTTTCCTTGCCTTGGTATTTTAACAGTGTCGGCCCAAAACCTAAGGCAAATTCTTGACAATAAACCTTGAAAGCCTTAGCCGCCGTGAAATGGCCGATCTCATGAATGAGAATGATAATTCCTAGTACCACAATAAAATAGACAATCGTCATCTTAATCACCTAACTTTCTGAAAATATATGCTTTTACTTCCGCAAGCAGCGCAGCAGTTTCTTTGAGGTAACCGCTAAAACTGACGGCAACTTCATAAACCAGGGGCAGAATACCCCTCAGCGGCAATTTGCCTAGAAAATAGGATTGCCGGGCTAAGTGATTAGCCAGGCAAGCAGCCGCCAGCAAGTCTTCGCCTTCTTTCAGCAGTATTTCCGCTAAAGCGCGTAGCCCTGACAGTTCCGGGTGCTCAGCCATAAAACTCCATGGCTCCGTCAGTTGATTGGTCACGACTTTGTCAACTAGCGCGTGCTTTCCACCAAGGCCTTCAGCTAAAACATTTTCTTTGGCGCTAAAACTGTTGCTTGCTAAGACACTGCCGTCGACAAATTCCGCCAAAACACTTATAGCTCTTTGGGGATGAGCTAATAAGTCGACTTGGGTCGGGTCAATAGCCCACAGAGCTTTGATCAGCAGCATTTGCCAACAATAATAAAGCCCACTGGCTTTATCAACTTCTATTCTAACATTTTCTGGGCTTGCTGGGTAATCTCTTGCCGCTTTATCAGCATTTTCCGCAGCTAAATTTTGTTTCTCGACGCTTTCCACCGGGGGATAACAGAGATAAATCTTCTTGATTTCGGCGCTTTTTCTTTCTGGTAGTAGGGACTTCAAGGCCAACAGTTGGGGATCTAAAACCGTGATATTGTCGGGCTTTGCTTCCTTAGTTAAAGTTAACAATTGCGCTAGAGCAGCCGACTGGCTCAGAACTAAACTTTTGTTGTTTTGCTGCGCTAAACGGCTCAAAGTCAAGCCCCACTTTTCATCAAGGCAGTTGACTAAAATGTCATAATCAACTTCTGCCAATAGCGCTGCCCAACTTTGGTAACAGCGCACTTTAGCGAGTTTATCTTTAAAATCACGGTAATCTCGGTCTTTTTCCCAAGCTAGGGCTGAAGGTTGCAAGCTCTGAATAAAAAAGTCCAGTTGTTCTGGAACTCCGCTAAACCCGGCAGCAACTAAACTAAAATCCCGGTTCCGCTCGAAAAACCTCAACCAAGCTTTACTGTCAAAGTCGGCAGTAGCAGCTAAAATCAGTTTTTTCACCCTAATACCACATTTATTAAAAAGTTCATCAAGATAAAGCCGAAGACTAAACTGTCCAGACGATCAAAAACTCCGCCATGCGTGCCAAAGATATTGCTGAAGTCTTTCAGCCCGTAATTCCTTTTTATTAAGCTGAAAGCCAAATCGCCGATTTGAGTCACCACCGGAGAAAGTAAGGCAAAGCAAGATACAAAGTAAAACGGCAAGCTCAGCTTAGTGAAATAGTTGAATAAAAACGCAAAAATTCCGGCACCAAGCCAACCGGCTAAAGAGCCTTCGATGGTTTTGTTGGGGGAAATTTGCGGGGCCAGTTTGTGTTTACCCAAAAAACTGCCGATGAAAAAGGCAAAAGTATCGGTCAGTATAGCTGTCAAAATAACAAGATAGACCAACATCATATTACGCTCTCTTAAAGCGATAACCGCCCGGAAACCCAAAGCAACTAAAAGAACCATGGTCAGCAGCGTTAAAATATCAAGCAGTTTATAGTCAAAATCCCAATAAGGCAAGAAGAAAATCAACAATAACCAAAACCCGATAACATAAACAACAATACCATCACTGACAAAAGTAAGCGAAATAAGAGCAGCAATTACCAACAAGGAAACCATTAAGGGCTGTTTAAATGCCCGTAGTTTGCCGGCTTCCCAACCTAAAAGTAAAGATAAGATGATAATCAAACCTTTTAGTAACCAAGCGCCAAAATAGATAATTGGTAAGCCAACGCCGGCAATGGCGATGGCTGTCAAAATTCGACTTGTTAACTTCATCTTATAAACCCCCATAACGCCTTTGGCGTCTTTGAAATTCTCTCAGGCTTTCTTCCAACAGCGCAGCGGAAAAATCCGGCCAAGCTACTTCAAGAAACAACAATTCCGCATAAGCAAGCTGATACAACAGAAAATTCGACAAACGATACTCGCCGCCGGTTCGAATCAACAAATCCACCGGTGGTAAGCCGGCGGTTTGTAAGTGGCTTTCCCAAAGTTCTTGGCTTAGATTTAGTTTTTTATCAACTTGTAATTGGGCTAGAGTCTGCTGGGTAGCCTGTAGGATTTCGGCTTGCGCCCCATAGTTCATCGCAAAATTCAGTATTAAGCCGCTATTGTTGGCGGTTGCCGCTATCCCGGCTTCAATAATCTCGAGAGTTTCTTGAGGAAACTTCGTGATATCGCCGATGGTCCGCACTGAAACATTATTAGCCATCAACTCAGCTAAATACTTGGTAAAAAACAGTTTCGGCAACTTCATCAAATAGTCAACTTCTTTTTTTGGCCGCAACCAGTTTTCCGTTGAAAAGGCATAAAGCGTTAGCACTTTCAAACCTAATTCATTGGCTTTTATGGTTATGGTTCTGACGTTTTCACTGCCTTTTAAATGGCCGTAGGTTCGGCTTTTATTACGGGCTAAGGCCCAGCGGCCATTGCCGTCCATAATGATAGCTAAGTGTTTGACTGTTTGACTCATATACTATGAAAAAACCAAGATTTATATCGTGGTTATTTCTTCGGCTTTATTGGCGGTCAGTTCATCGACTTTCTTGATATAATCATCAGTCAATTTTTGAACTTTCTCCAGCATCATTTTTTGTCCGTCTTCCGACAATTCTTCGTCTTTTTTGATATCATCATTGATATCACGGCGGGCATTGCGAATAAAGACTTTCGCCGTTTCCGCCCTTTTTTGCACATCTTTTACCAATTCTTTGCGCCGCTCTTCCGTCAATTTTGGTAAGTTGATCCGCAGGCAGTTACCGTCATTTTGCACCGGTAAAGATAAATTACTCATATTTATCGCCTTTTCCATCTCGCGTAATGCCGAAATATCAAAGGGCTTAATCAGAAGTTGGGTTCCTTCCACCACGGCAATTTGCGCTAATTGATTCAGGGGCGTTGGGGTACCGTAGTAATCGATATAAATTTCATCGAGTAAGGTCGGATTAGCTCTTCCGGTTCTTATACTATTGAGTTCATGAAGATAAAAATCGATAGTCTTGTTCATTTTTTCTGTGGCTTTTTCCAAATGTGGCATTAATTTTCCTCCTTTAGGTTTTTCTAGTGATTAGGGTGCCCAGCAATTCGCCCTGAACTGCTCTTTTGATATTACCGGCTTGATTGATATCGAAAACGATTAAATCAATATCATTTTCTAGGCACAATGATGCCGCTGTGGTATCAATAACACTCAAGGCTTGATTGATAATTTCCCTATGGGATATTCTATCATATTTAGTGGCGTTTTTATCGACTTTCGG
>CAZUQA010000022.1:0-10286 GCA_964622375.1 uncultured Erysipelotrichaceae bacterium
CTAACCAAAAGTCAAATCTGTTGGTATCTGGCTTTTCATTTAGAATGATGTTCTCTTTTATTCCATCATTCTGTGGCAAATACTCAATCTCAATTAAATTTGTTTTGCCATCTCTTGTTTTCTTCTCACTAAAAGCATCATATTTAATCCTTGTGTTCTTGTTTTCTGTTTTACCATAGTTATCAGTTACAAACTCATTTATCAGTCGGCCATTAGATTTAGTGGCGCTTTCCAGTACTTCTGACGCTCTTTCATCACTGTTTATTTCAGCTCTTCTGGCTGATTCTGCGCTTATCGGACTCAGCTTTACCGCATACTCACCTAATCTCAATAAAATCTGCGTTTCTAAATCTACTGTTTCCGGTAATAAAATGTCGATCTCCGTACTTGTAGCTCTATACTCATATGGAATCGACATTCTTTGTCTTTCAGATTCATTTGTTCTGGTGATTGATTCATCGATGTCAATCAGCTGTCCTTCATCATTTCTATAACGAATAGGACTGGCATATAAAAAAGAAGTATATGTTCCGTCACTATTCTCGTAGGTTGTTGAGTATTCATCTCGCAACTCTTCCGCTTCCCTGACTATGTATACTTCTTCGGTTTCAAAATCGGATTTCTCAATTGCGTTAATAATCACTAAACTTGAAAACACCAAAAATACTGATAATACCATCTTTGTCAGTATTTTAAAGACATTTTGTTTTTTCATTGGATTACCATCTTTCTACAACCATATAGTATAATACGCCTCAGTGTAATGCAAGTTTTGTACGGATTTTTATAACCCCTTACATTTGCATGTGAAGGCTTTATTATAAGATTGGTACGACACATTATTTCTTTAGGTAGTTACATGTTCAAATCCTGTCATCCCGACCATATATTATTCATTACATCATAAATAAAATCACTGATGGTGTCTCTGAGTTGGCATAAGTGGTTTTTTATTTTATAAAGCATTTTTATAACTTTTCATTTTTACACCGTAACTGCTTAGCGGGTCTCTCGAAAATATGGTATACCTAAAGTAGCTGGGGGTTTGGCTGTTTCCTTTTTACTGTTGGAAAGAAACGCCAATACTATGATGGTGAAAACATAAGGTAACATCACGATAAAGTAACTGGGTATTGGTAAACTGAAATAGAACTGGATAATCATCAAAGCGCCAAATAACAAAGAACCGACAAAAGCGCGCAATGGTCGCCAAGCCGCAAAGATAACCAAAGCCAAAGCTATCCAACCCCGCCCCATGGTAATCGAAGGTTGCCAAATCTTTAGATAAGAAAGCACTAAAAATTCACCGCCCAAGGCAATTATCGCTCCCGCTACTGCCAAAGCCAAGTATCTGGCTTTTTCGACTTTGATGCTGGCAGCATCGGCCGCCGCCGGATTATCACCGATGGCTGTTAGGTAAAGTCCCAATTTGCTCCACTTAAAAAATACAAACATTGCAATTGTCAATATGTAACCGAAATAGACTATAATGCTTTGATTAAATAAAATCGTCCCGATAAATGGTATATCGCCCAATAAAGGAAGTTTCCAGGCTGCCAAAATGCCACTGACATTCTCCGGTATAGTCACATTGGCATACGGTCGAGCTAAGGTATTAGCCAAACTAACACCAAAAGTTGCTAGAGTAAAACCACTGACACTTTGATTGGCTTTCAGGGTGATAGTCAGAAAGCCATATAACAGATTAGCCAAAACTCCGGCTATCATGCCCGCCATTATTGATAAGAAGACATTAGCGGTAGCTAAAGCCGTCAGATAGGAGGCTACAGCGCCCAACATCATGACCCCTTCTATGCCTAAGTTCATGACTCCGCTTTTTTCATTGACTATGCCACCAAGAGCCCCAAACAGCAGGGGGGTTGCGGCTATTACGGCTGCCGCCAGAAAATATACCGTCATGATTTACCTCCTTTCACTAATTGGTATTCATTAAAGAAATCACAGGCTAAAATAAAGAACAAGACTATCGATTGAATGACATCGACACTGTAAGTCGGAATTTTAAATAGTGTATCTAAAGCTCCGGTTGCTTGGACTAAACAAGCAAACAGGATGCTGATGATGACGATTTTCTTGACATCCAGTTTGCTGATCCAGGCAATTACCACCCCGGTAAAACCGATTCCCAAAGTTACGCCGGTTGATAAAGTTTTTATATTACCGGAGACTTGGACAAATCCGGCTAACCCGATTATTCCCCCGGAAATAAACATCATCAACAAAGTCAGTTTCTTAATTTCAATGCCGACATACTCTGCTGTTTTTTCACTTTCGCCAACTACGGCAATTTCAAAACCAAAGCGCGACTTGTTAAGAACCAGATAACTGAAACCGGCTACTGCTAAAGCGATAAAAACCGAAGAAGAGATCCCCTGAAAGCTGGGAAGAACAGCAACATCTTTAAAAGTCGCGATTACCGGAAAACTGCCTTCTTTCCAGGCTACATACTGTAGATAAGTCAAAAACTGCAAAGCAATATAATTAAACATCAGAGTTACAATGGTCTCATTGGTTTTAAAACGCACTTTGAAGAAAGCGGTTAATAAGCCCAATAAACCGCCACCGACAATAGCAGCTAAAGCCATTAGCGGTAGCAACACAATCTTAGGTAAATCATTATGGAACAAGGCAAAATAGGTCGCAAAAATTGCGCCCATGATCAATTGCCCTTCACCGCCGATATTCCAAAAACGCATTTTAAAAGCGATACTGATACCCAAAGAGACGATAATCAAGGGCACAATATAGCGGGTCAAAGTCAACAAACGGAAGGAAGAGCCAAAGATGGCTATAAACATTGCCGGATAAATCTTTAGTGGATTCTGTCTTAACAGCAGTAAAAACAGCGATACCGTTAACACGGCGGCTAGTAAGGCTACTGCCATATTCAGGATGCGTTTTCGCGTGCTGACATGAGCCCGCTTAATAACTCTCATCGCTATCTCCTTTAACTCCCATCATATAAAAACCTAACTCTTCTTTACTGGTTTTATCGGCGGCTACTATTTTAGTAACCCGACCGTGATTTAAAACAACGATACGATCTGATATTTCAATCAAGGCATCTAAATCTTCGGAAATAAATATAACCCCGGCTCCGGCAGTTTTTCTTTCATTGATTAACTCATAGATAGTATGCGAAGTCGCAACATCCAAACCTCGGACCGGATAAGCCGTAATCAACAATTCCGGTTCAATCGCCAACTCGCGGCCAACCAACACTTTTTGAATGTTCCCGCCACTCATCAAGGAAATACGATCTTTCATTCCGGTAATTTGGATGTCCAAACGCTCAATCAGTGCTTCACTCTTTTTCTTGCTGACAGCTTTATCTAACCAAAAGCCTTGTTTTTGATAGTCCTTTAAGAAAATATTATCGACGATATCCATCCCGGCAACCAAGCCCATACCCAAGCGATCCTCCGGCACAAAACTCATACCGATGCCTTTTTTGATTATCTCTTTCACAGAATACTTTGTTAAATCTTCTCCTTTAAAATAAATGGATCCACTCTTTAGCTTTTGGATGCCGATTATTGCCTCACAGAGTTCTTTTTGGCCGTGACCACTGATGCCGGCTATCCCTACTATCTCCCCTTTTCCGACTTTAAAACTCACTCCTTTTAAACGTTCCACTTTTTCTTCATCGGATACCGAAACATTCTCCAAGACAAGTAGAGACTCCTTAAAAAGTAAGGGCATTCTGTTAATATGTAAATCCGTGTCATAACCAACCATTAAGTCAGTCAACTTACGGGGATTAGTATTTTTTGTTTCTTCAGTAGTAATGTAGCGACCTTTGCGCAACACCGTTACTCGGTCACTGATCGCCATTACTTCCGACATCTTATGGGTAATAAAAATTAAAGAATAGCCATGATTTTTCAGATGCACCATGATTTCAAATAGTGACTCAATTTCTTGAGGAGTAAGCACGGTCGTCGGTTCATCAAAAACCAGAATTCGGGGATTACGAGCTAGCACTTTAAGCACTTCCAATAGCTGTTTCTCCCCCATGCTCATTTCGCTGACATAAGACCACAGATTAATATTAAGTTTAAACTCTTTGATGAGTTCTTGATATTTTACCAAGGCTTGTTTTTTATTCAACCAAAAGCCTTTGACCTGACCCAATAATAAATTATCAAGAGCTCTCATATTTTCCAGCAACTTAAAATGTTGGTGAATCATTCCGATGCCTAAATCAATAGCATCCCCCGGTGATTTAATGCTGACATGTTTATCACCAATCAATATTTCTCCGTCATCCAGTTGATAGATGCCGCTGAGAATATTCATCAGCGTTGATTTTCCGGCGCCGTTTTCTCCCAATAAAGCATGAATTTCACCGGTTTTCACACTAAAAGTTATGCCATCATTGGCAACAACATCACCAAAAAGCTTGGTGATGTTGTTAAAAGTTAAGATGTCTTTTTGTTGCCTAATTGACAACTTCTACTCCTTTGACAAACCAATCCATAACCCAAATATCTTTTGGCGCCATTTCTTGGTCTTCTTTAATTCTTAGAGCTCCGGTATTATCATATAACGGTCCGGCAAAGATTTTAAGTTCACCCTTGGTCAGTTTAGCCACTAAATCATCAGCTAACTCTTGCGAGCCGGCAACCGCCTTCGGACTTACTTTTGATACCATGACCATGTTCTTGTCACCATCAGCAAAACCACCCCAAGTATCTTCGGCTTTCCAAGTTCCGGCTTTGACTGCTTCAACTTGATTGACATAGTAAGGTCCTAAATTCCAAACAGCGGAAATCAAACAACCATCGCCTAAGAACGCACTCATATCCGAGTGATAACCGATACCCCATTTCCCGGCATCAACAGCAGCCTGTGGCGCTAAAGTTGTGTCTTGGTGAATAGCGATAGCATCAACGCCTTGAGCTACTAAAGCATCGCCGGCCGCTTTCTCTATGGCTAAATCAAACCAAGTAAAGGTCCAATAGACTTTTACAGTAGCCGTCGGGTTAGTGGATTGCAAGCCTAAAGTAAAGGCATTGATTGCTCTGATTACTTCTGGAATCGGGTAAGCTGCTGCATAACCGACAACTCCGCCTTCCGGAATATTCATTCCGGTCACTGCCCCGTTGACATAGCGAGCTTCGTACATCTTGCCAAAATATGTACCCATATTTTTAGTGTCTTCCGGTAAGTCGCCGGAGAAGTGCAAGAAAGTCACATCAGGAAATTCTTTGGCTAATTCATGTTGCGGTTGGCCAAAACCATAAGAACAGGCAATAATAACATTATAGCCCTGGGCAATCAGTTCCCGAACTTTAATGTCAAAAGTCTGAGCGTCGGTATCATTGACATTAAGAACTTCTGTCGTTTTGACTCCGGTCTTTTCAACTAAGTACTTGCGCCCTTCATCATGCATTAAAGTAAAGCCACCGTCAGCTGGATCACCGATGTAGATGAAACCAACTTTGACTTCATCACTTTTCTTAACCGGATCACAAGCAACAGCGGAAAAAACAAAAAACAAACTTAATAAAACCATTAATAACTTTTTCACTGCATTTTCCTCCCTTTTTTGTAGTGTGTAGGAGATAAATATCAAAGGAGGAGTTTGTGGCTCCTCCATGAATATTAAAACACAAAAAAATCTGTTTTAATACCATAGCCCGGAGATTTACGGTTACCGGCTAGAGACTCTTTCACCATATTAGAAAGTATATATGATATTCTCAACTACCAAGTCATTCTACCAAATCCCCATCTGAGATACAATAGTTACAACAGTTTTTTTCTAGCTTTTTTGAATTCTTCTTCCTTATTTTCCCGCCACTTTATTTTTTAGTAACAGCTTACTACAAAAACACTGATGTCTAAGCTAGCTCTGGCATTTTTTGATTAACTAACATCACTTGAGACCGAATAATAAAGCATTGTCCGACTCTTGTTCTGCCTCCCTTTCTTTGGTGTTGTTGACTCCCTCTGTAGTCTGGCTTCTATTCTTACTGTTTTCCCTTTTCTCATTTATGCCCATTTTAGCTTTAATTTGCATGATGGTGTAACCTTGCGTTTTCCATTGTTTAATCTTTGCCAAGCTCGATAAAGCAGCTTGCCTTGGGTAGCGCCGGGTTAGATTTTCTTCAGCTTGTTCAAACGGTAATAAACCTTCTTCTGAGAAATATTTCAAAGTACTGTAGCGTACTCCACTCAAACGTACCAACTCACCAATTGTTACATATTTTGCAGTTTCAATTTTTTCTAAAGTTCGTTGCCGTGACATCTTTCTTAATCTCAATCCTACTCTAATTGCTGCTGCTGGCAATATTAGCTGCAGCCATTGTGGCAACCACAATAGCTATAGTTAAGTCGATATAATCAATCACTTCTTTAATCGTGGAATAAGCCAGGCTTTCTCTAATTTCCTTTATCCGGGCTTTTAATTTGTCCCCCTCGACTTTACTGAAATAGTCCTTAATTAAACCGCTCTTTATTAATAAGGCAGTCAAACATATAACTTCATCATCAATGGTCCCTTCTTCTAAAAATTCGGCGCGTACTTTCTCGATTACTTTGGTGGTTGCTTCTGCTTTTGGGCGGTATCTCGGGCTTTTTGATAAACGTGTTTTTGGCACCACCATCTCCACATAACCACCGGCAATTAAAGAAGCTCCGATATCTTTTAATAAGCTATTAATTTTCGAAGTAAAGCCAAAAATGTATTCATTAGTCAAGGCTTTGATATTTTTGGGCTTTTTAAAGCTAGCCACAGTATCGTAAATTGAACGATAATACGATAGCTCATCAGTCAATTCCTTGACAATCATCAGTTTGTCTTTCTCGGTTTTTTGTAAATATCCGTGATCTAAAAGCTCTAAAATCCCACCTACCATCATGCAAGCAGAAATTTCAGTTTCTTTTAGCAACGGGATTCTTCCTTTCTCGTTAACAGCACAGAGATAGAATTCTTGCGTATAAGACAGATCATTCATAGTTTTTCTCCTTTACAATTTCCATTACTTACTACTTACTACTTACTACTTACTACTTACTACTTAACAATACAAAATCCCCTTACTCTTGTCAAGACATTTTTCGTTTTTCCGTTTTTCGTTTTTTTTATAAAAAAGCCCCGATTGCTCGAGGCTTTAAACATGGCTCTTTGAAATATCGTGTGGGTGTGGGCGGGCTATGAGATAATGTGTGGGTGAAATAAGCTTAAAATAAATGGTCATGTGGGCGACCTATGAGATATAGTGTGGGTAAAAAAAGACCCTTCGTGTTATTGTTAGTTTGGCACTAAATACGAAGGGAGGAATCAATATTCCTAATAAAGATTTTACCACAGCTCTACTAAATCTAACTGATGAAGAAATTGAACATCTTGAATCATTTTTAATCAAAGACACATTTCATTATCATGTTACTTTAAAGTTAAAACGTCATGATTGCCCCTATTGTGGTGGGAAAACAATCTCTCATGGCACAAAAGAAAAGATAATTCATCATCCGAGCCTTATTGATTTCGACGGCATCATTCACTATTATGCTAGAAGATATCTTTGTAAAGATTGTGGAAAGACTTTTTTCGAAAAAAATCCTTTTACTTTTGAAGGCTTTACTAACAGCTATGCTGTCATTAATCGCATCATGGAACAGTTAGGCAATCTAGATTTAAGCTTTAGTAGAATAGCTAATTTGAACCATATCTCTATTAACACTGTCCAACTCTATCTTGATTCCTATGTTTCCATTCCTCAACCATTTTTGCCGGAATCTCTAGCTATTGATGAACTCCATTCAAAAATGTCGGCTTCCGATTCTGCTTATCTTTGCGTTCTAATCGACAATGAAAAAAGATATCCTATCGACATTCTCAATTCTCGTTCTAAACACAACCTAAACCGCTACTTTGATAAGTATCCTAAAACACAAAGAGACAAGGTGAAATTTATCTCTATTGACATGTGGCAGCCTTATAAAGATGTAGCTTTAAGGCAGTTTAAGAACTGTAAGATAGCTGTTGATCCTTTTCATGTTGTCAAAAATTTATGCGATAGTTTTTCTAGAGTTCGCATCACCATTATGAACCAGTGCCCTTATGGTAGTGATGCTTATTATCTTTTGAAGAAATTCCATTTTCTTCTTGAGAAAAGTAATCTCAATCTTGATAATGAGCCTAAATACAACCAACATTTTAAAAGGAAACTTTCCTATCGCCAACTTAAGGAAATGCTTCTTGAGGTTAATGAAAAGCTATTTGATGCTTACCATCTTAAATCTATTTATCAATTCTTTAATGATTCTGCGACAACTGATAATTGTGAAGCCTGGCTAAATAAACTCATTATCTCCTTTCAGTCTTCTTATATTTCTGAATATCGTGACTTCACTAATCTGCTTGTCAATTGGAAGCCTGAAATTATCAATTCTTTTCTTCGTCCTTATGGAGACAGAAAACTCTCTAATGCTTTAGCTGAAAGCATAAATGCTAGACTTCGCACTTATATCTCTGTCGCTAATGGTTTTCATAATTTCATCCGTTTTAGAAAGAGAGTCCTTCTCGCTCTTAACCCTAAAATCACTTACTCTATTTCTTCAGTTATTAAATCAGATAAAGTATCAAAAACGATTAAAACTGACCCTTATCTCGTGTGATTTCTTGCGCTTAAAAGAGGGGATTTCCTACGGAAATCCCCTCTTTTTCTAATTCTTCACCCACACAATATTTCATAGCGTGCTTTTCAATAACCACACACTATCTCATCGCGCTTTAAACATTAACGTTTTGAGTATTGCGGAGCTCTTCTTGCTCCCTTCAAACCATACTTCTTTCTCTCCTTAGCCCGTGGATCTCTAGTTAGAAATCCTGCGGTTTTTAGCTTAGGTCGGTAATCAGCACTGGCTTGTAGTAAAGCTCGAGCTATACCATGACGCATGGCACCGGCTTGCCCGGTAAAACCTCCACCGTAGACATTGATCACAATGTCGAATTGGTTCAACGTTTCTGTTAATTCCAAAGGTGAACGAACCACCATTTTCAAAGTTTCCAAAGGCAGGTAATCATCCAAAGGCTTCCCGTTAACCGTGAATTCTCCTTTACCCGGTCGCAAATATACGCGAGCTACGGAAGATTTACGGCGTCCCGTTCCTTGATATACGATTGTATCCTTTTTAGTTTTTGCCATAATTTACTTAACCTTTGATTTTCAGCTCAATAGGTTTTTGAGCTGCATGAGGATGACTATCCCCTTTGTAGACAAACAAATGCGTTCTTTGTTTATTACCCAGACGAGTGTGCGGTAACATACCATGAACGGCTTTTTCCACCCATTCAATAGTATATTTTTCTTTCATAGTTTTGGTGCTACGTGTTCTCAGCCCACCAGGGTAACGCGAATGACTGTAATAGTTTTTCTTGTCATCATTAGACACGACGATTTCATCGGCATTGATGATAATCACATAATCACCACAGTCAACATGAGGTGTAAATGTCGGCTTATGTTTACCCCGTAGCACTGTTGCTACCTCGGTAGCTAAGCGACCCAGAGTTTGACCTTTTCCGTCAACTACAAACCACTGACGTTGTACCTCACTTGGTTTTGCCATTGTTGTTTGGCGCATATTCTATTCCTCCAACATGTAGTTTCCGGGGCTACAATTGGCTCAAAGTGCCGACTACTATTCTACAGACAATTTTATTTAATGTCAATGCATACTGCTTTACCACTTACATTCCAAAGTAAGTAAACACAAATTCCAAATAAGTATGCCATAATTATTTTAAGGGAGGAAGCAGCCAAAAAGGTACAAGAAAAATGTATAAGCATTTCAGTTTTCAAGATAGAGTGATATTGCAGTACCACTTAGATAACAACCCTCGTTGTTCTGCCAATGAAATCGCTACAATTTTGAAAAAGTCAAGATCAGCTATCCACTACGAGCTAAAGACAAACACCAGCACTTTACTCACAAAACAACAGACATTTCTCAACTCTGAAGACAATTATCGTTGTGTCTTCTTAGCTAGATTTCCTTTCTGTTGTAATGGTTGTGCTAAAACCAGGTGTTCCCATCGCAGTAGAAAATACGATGCCTATAAGGCAGACAGAAAAGCGCATAATACTTTAGTTAAATCGCGTTCAGATACTAAGGTAAAGAAAGAAATCATTGACATTCTTAATAAGACTGTTTCTCAATTAATTATTGACGGTGTTTCTATTCAGGTGGCTAAAGCTTCGCTTAACCGTTGCGATGTTTCGGAGTCTACTATTAGAAGGTATGTCAATAAA
>CAZUQA010000023.1:0-2038 GCA_964622375.1 uncultured Erysipelotrichaceae bacterium
TTGGCAGGGGTAGCAGGAGTTGAACCCGCATTATCGGTTTTGGAGACCGGTGCTCTACCATTGAACTATACCCCTAAAATCTGGCTTTTTTATGCTAACACATTATTACCAAGATTTCAATAATGACTTTACTGAAAGTAAGGTAGTTGGGTAACAAAAAAAGCTCAAAATAGTTTCGTTTATCTGAGCTTCTTTTGTAGTTCTTAGTTGCTGACTATTTTACAGCGACTGATTTAGCATATTTGATAAAAGCGGCTTGGTTAGCTTCTAACTGACCCTTGGGGCAGGCAAATTGGACAACCCAAAAGCAGTCTTTTGCTTTGTAAACTGAGGCTAAGAAAGTCCAACTTTCGGTATTGTAGATAAACGTGGTCAAATCGTTTTCTTGGCTGACAACACTTTCACTCAAATTGTGTTCGCTGATGAAAAGATCACAATAATCAACAGTTGTTAACTTTTCTCCTTCCAAGCCTTCCTCTTCAAAGTTGGTGAAAAGATCATCATAGACTAAAACCGCTAACTCTTTTGTCTCAAAAGAATAAGTAAAGCCGTTACCCGGAGTTTCTTCATACTCACTGGTCAAAGTAATCCTAAAACCTTCTTTGATAAAGAGCTTATCAATAACTTTGTCAGTAGAGGGAGTATTTGGTGGGGTGACTTTTTTCTCACAACCGAAGACTGTCAACATTAAACTAAACAAGACTAATAAGATAAGCAGATTCCTTTTTTTCATAGTTCCTCCAAAAATTTCATTAATTAACTAAAATGATTATACCAATATTTTCCAAGATGTTAATCACTTTGTTCAGTAACTGTTATTCCTTGAGATAAACCCGATCTTCACCATCGTATTCTTTCATTTTTACACTTACCCATTGATCTTTGGTGGTGGGGATGTTCTTACCAATATAATCGGCCTTAAATGGTAATTCACGATGACCACGATCAATAAGTACAGCTAATTGGATATTTTTAGGGCGGCCGGTCGCAAAAACGGCAGCCAGCGCTGCGCGGATACTGCGCCCGCTATAGAGCACATCGTCAACCAGGATGATGTTTTTATTTGTGAAGCTGAGGGCTGGCTGTACCGGAGTGAGATTCCTATTATCGATGTCATCCCGATAGTAGCTGATATCTAAACTGCAATAAGGTACATTGCTGTTATTTAGTAGTTTGATATAGTAACTCAAACGTTTGGCGAGAAATTCACCACGAGTTTTTATGCCAACCAAAACTAAATCACTGAGCTTAGCGTTAGTACTCAGTATCTCTTGGGCTAGGCGTTTAATTGCCATTTTCATGGCGACTTCATCCATTAGTAATTTCATAGTTTATCATTTGAGGCAAAGATAAATTTGCTGTATGGTGTTAGGTGGGTATAAATATTTTTAACATCAGACCTAAACCAGCTTTTCATTGTCTATATTCTAGCATTATTTTCTGAGAAAAGTGGCTAAGATATCGCGTTTTACCAATGTTGGAAAAAAGTGATTTTGTTAACTTGGAATGTAGAATTCCGGCGACACTTTGTATAGTAAATGAGTGACTTTTCCTTTATAATTACAGTGGATGAAATTAAGGAGAAATAAATAGATATGGCTAAAAAATTTGCTTCAATGGATGGTAATCAGGCGACGGCTCATGTAGCTTACATGTTCACCGAGGTTGCCGGTATTTATCCCATCACTCCGTCTTCACCGATGGCGGAACATATCGATGCTTGGGCGACAGAAGGGCGTAAGAACATCTTTAACTCGATTGTCAAGGTTGTGGAAATGCAATCGGAAGCCGGGGCTGCCGGTACGATTCACGGTGCTTTACAGGGCGGAACCTTAGCGACGACTTTCACGGCTTCTCAAGGTTTATTGTTGATGATACCTAACCTCTACAAACTACAAGGGGAGATGTTACCGGGAGTATTACATGTCTCAGCCCGGGCTTTAGCATCGCGAGCTTTGAGTATCTTTGGTGATCACCAGGATATTTATGCTTGTCGTCAAAGTGGGATCGGAATTTTAGCTTCCCACTCGGTTCAAGA
>CAZUQA010000024.1:0-12180 GCA_964622375.1 uncultured Erysipelotrichaceae bacterium
GTAAACCACATTGTAGATAGCATCACAACGCGGGCAGATTCGCCGCGCGACGATACGCTTCACCAAGGTGGGATAATCAACCAAGAGATTGACCACTAATTCAATTTCTTTGCCCAAACTGCGCAATGACTCTTGTAGTGTCTGGGCTTGGTACAAGGTGCGGGGAAAGCCGTCGAGCATGAAACCTTGTTCGTACTCCGGCTCACTCAAACGCTTCATAACCATGGCATTGGTCAAATAATCCGGTACCAGTTTTCCTTGATCCATGTAGGCTTTAGCCTGTAAACCCAATTCCGTAGCTTGGTTGATTTCGCTACGAAACATATTTCCTGAAGCTAAATAGGCGATTTGGTAATGCTTCTTGATTTTACTGGCCAGTGTGCCTTTGCCGGCACCGGCAGGACCCATTATGACAAGTCGCATAGCTCCTCCTTACAAACCTCTTTTGAAACTCTTGTAGTTCTTCTGGGTCAGCTTACCTAACAAATCGGTCACCGTTTCCTGGGCAATACCCACCACGATGATAATTCCCGTACCACCCAAGGCGAAACTTTGCGGCAATGGAGTTAACATGGAAATCAAGTGCGGTAAAGCCCCTAAAAAGGCAATCGATAAAGCCCCCATCACGGTAATGCGATTTAAGACTTTAGTGATATACTCTTTGGTTTCCACCCCCGGTCGGATACCCGGAATATAAGTCCCGTTTTTATTGAGGTTTTCCGCGGTCGTTGCCGGGTCCACCTGCAAATTGGTGTAGAAGAAAGTGAAGAGGATAATCAAAACGACATAGATACCTAAGCCCCACGGCTTGGTGGTATCGAGAATTAAAGCCAAAGCTTCCGAGAACTTCGTTGTTTTAAAGAAACTGATGATGGTCAATGGAGCGGTCATAACCGCTGAGGCAAAGATTACCGGAGTTACACTAGCTGAATTGATCCGTAAAGGCAGAAAGTTCACATCCTTGCGGCCACGCCCCATATTACTGCTGGTATATTGAATCGGGATTTTTCTTACGGCATTGCTCATGATGATAACCCCTAAGATGATAATCAAAAAAGCCGTCACATAAGCCAAGAAAAACAACAGACCGGTAAAGCTTGCCGGGTTTTCCGGCGAACCGCCAACCAAAGCCCGGAAAATATTAGTAAACATCGTCGGATAGTTCGAGATGATACCGGCAAAGATAATCATCGAGATACCGTTACCAATACCAAACATCGAAATCCTGTCAGCCACCCACAACAGAAACATCGTACCGGCAGTCAGGATTGTAGCTACATAAAGATAAGTAGATACCTTACCGTCAACCAGGATATGGTAGCCGACATTGAAAGCATAGGTCATAGCGTAAGCTTGGGCAAAAGCTAAGATTAAACCGAAATAACGGGTTATTTGGTCAATTTTCCTTTTACCTTCCGCTCCTCCGGTCTTGGTCAAATCCGTCAAATAAGGAATGACATCCATCGACAACAATTGAATGACGATACTGGCGGTGATATAAGGTCCAACCCCCATCGCGAAGATAGAAAACCTTTCAAAATTTCCGCCACCCAACAGATTGAGCATACCCAACAGACTGTTTTCATTCATCCCGGCCATTAAAGCCGTACTGTCAATTTTCGGCACCGGGATTGCGGCGCCAAGCCGATAAATCAAGAAAATCGTAACAGTAAATAGTATGCGATTACGAATCTCTTTATGTTTGAACATCTCGATGAATTTACGAAACATATTAAATCTCCTCAGCTGTTCCGCCGACTTCAGTAATGGCTTTCAAGGCTGAAGCCGAGAACTTATGGGCTTTAACTGCTAACTTCTTCGTTAATTCGCCTTTACCAAGTACTTTAATACCCTGCAATTCCTTCTTTATTAAGCCTTTTTCTTTGAGGATCTGCGGATTCACTTCACTACCGGCATCAAATCTTTCCAGAATATCAAGGTTGATTATCGCAAAAGCGCGTCGGGTAAAATTAGTGAAACCGCGTTTTGGTAAACGACGATGGAGCGGCGTTTGTCCGCCTTCATAACCTAATCTGACCCCACCGCCACTACGGGCTTTTTGTCCTTTGTGTCCTTTGCCGGCAGTTTTTCCGGCTCCGCTACCATGGCCGCGTCCAACCCGGAAATTGTCTTTGCGGGCTCCTTCAGTATAAGTCAATTCATGTAGTTTCATGATGCTACCTCTACTTTCGCACTTCTTCAGGTTTCATTTCCCGAAGCGTGGCTATAGTGTCCAGAGTACGCAAGCTCTTCAAACCGACAACTGTCGCTCGAACAACATTGATTGGAGTTCTGGAGCCAATACATTTCGATAAAACATCTTGGACCCCGGCTAATTCCAAAACCGAACGCACCGGACCACCGGCAATAACCCCGGTTCCTTCTGATGCCGGTTTTAGAAATACTTGACCGGCGCCGTAACGGCCGTTGACCGCATGGGGCAAAGTCGTCCCCACTATCGGTACCCTAAACAGGTTCTTCTTGGCATTTTCAATCGCTTTCTTGATGGCATCGGGAACTTCGTTAGCTTTCCCGGTTCCCATGCCAACCCGACCTTTTTTATCGCCGACAACTACTAAAGCTGAGAAACGGAAGCGGCGACCACCCTTAACAACTTTGGTTACCCGATTGATAATAACTACCCGTTCTTCAAACTCTTTATCTTTTTCGCGGTCGTTGCCTCGCCGTCTATCACGGTTCTCTTTACGACCTTCCGGTTTTCCCGGTTCATTACCCCGGGGACGCCGGGGAAAACTGGCCGTCGCCGGTTTTTGGCTCGGCGCTGCTACTGCCTCTTCGCTTACCGGAGCTACCGTTGCGGGTTCTTCAGCTTCAACGGCAATCGTTGCAGGCTCTTTAGCTACTGTTTCTTCTTCAGCTTTTGTTTCTTTCGGCTCTTCAATGACGGCCTCTTCAATATTCATATTTTCGTCAACCATTATTTCTGCCTCCTAGAACTCTAAGCCGGCTTGGCGCGCAGCTTCCGCAAATGCTTTTATCCGACCGTGGTAAATATAACCGCCGCGATCAAAGACCACTTTCTTGATTTTCTTATCTTTGGCTAGCTTGGCGATTTCGCTGCCGACTTGTTTCGCAGCTTCGATATTACTGCCATTCTTGATTTTTAAAGCTAAACTGCTGGCTGCCACCAAAGTCACGGCTTTTTCATCATCGATGATTTGCGCATGTAAGTGGCGATTAGAACGGAAAACATTCAGACGAGGACAAGCCTTGGTTCCGCTAATCTTGCTGCGAATTCTCTTATGACGCCGAATTCTCTCATCATTGCGTGATATAACTTTTGCCATATTACTTTATCCTTTCTTTTAGGACAGCTTTTTAGCTGCCGATTTCCCTTCTTTACGATGAATGTATTCGCCCTTGTAACGAATGCCTTTCCCTTTATAAGGTTCCGGTGGTCGCACTGCCCGAATATTAGCGGCAATTTCACCCACTCTTTGTTTGTTGATACCCTCAATCTGGATTTCCGTTTGGTTGGGACAATTGATGCTCACTCCATCTTCAATAGTAATTTCCACAGGATTGGAGTAACCGATGGACAGGCGTAGAACATTGTTGTCGACCGCTGCCCGATAACCGATACCGACGATTTCCAAAACTATCTTATAGCCGTCATTGACCCCGGTGATCATGTTATTCAATAAAGCGCGAGTGGTCCCGTGAAGTTGCTTGGTGTGTTTCTCTTCATTACTGCGCGTTACTGTGATAATGCCTTCTTTATTTTCTATCCCGATTAGGGGTGAAAATTTTTGCGTTAAGCTGCCTTTAGGTCCTTTAACGCTCACTTCATTAGCCGCACTGATGTCAACTTCAACACCGGCAGGAATGGTAATCGTTTTATTTCCGATACGCGACATAAAGTTCTCCTTCTACCAGACATAGGCGAGCACTTCGCCACCCATGTGCTTACTTCTTGCGGTTTTGTCGCTCATAATACCGGCGGAAGTGGAAATAATAGCAATCCCCATACCATTGAGCACCCGCGGCATAGCATCTACTTTGGCGTAGACTCTAAGACCGGGTTTGGAGATGCGCTTCAAACCGGATATGATTTTTTCATTGTCCGCTGTATACTTCAACTGCACGGTAATGTTTTTCTTTACATCACCACTGACATTGTAATCCACAATAAAACCTTCTTCTTTAAGAATTTTAGCAATGGCGATCTTTTCTTTACTAGCCGGTATATCGACCGTTTCGTGCCGCGCTTGATTGGCGTTGCGAATTCTGGTCAGCATATCAGCAATGGGATCAGTTATACTCATTAACCTTACCTCCTACCAACTTGCCTTTCTGACTCCGGGAATTTGGCCTTTATAAGCTAACTCGCGGAAACAGATACGGCATAATTTGAACTTACGTAATACAGAATGGGGACGCCCACAACGGGCACAACGGGTATAAGCCCGACAGCTGAACTTAGGAGGCTGGTTAGCTTTGTTGATCATTGATTTTTTAGCCATATTTTTCTCCTATTTAGCGAAGGGCATTCCTAAGCCCCGCAACAATTCTCGACCCTCTTCGTTAGTCTTGGCCGAGGTTACAATAATGACATCCATGCCTCGTACTTTGTTGACTTTGTCATAATTCACTTCCGGGAAGATTATCTGTTCTCTAACCCCTAAAGTGAAATTTCCCCGACCATCAAAGGATTCACTGGAAACTCCCCGAAAATCCCGTACTCGCGGCAAGGCGATAGTAATCAGTTTCTCTAAAAAGTCATACATCCGCTGTTGCCGCAATGTTACTTTACAACCGATTTGCATACCATCCCGCAGTTTGAAGTTGGCGATGGATTTTTTTGCTTTGGTTATCACTGGTTTTTGTCCGGCAACCAGCGTTAATTCATTGATAGCATCTTCCAACATTTTAGGATTGGCAATCGCGTCGCCGACCCCCATGTTGATGACGATCTTCTCAACTTTCGGTACTTGCATGATGGAAGTGTAGTTAAACTTTTTTATCAAAGCCGGTACAACTTCTTGGAGATAGCTCTTTTTCAAATTATTCATCACTAGTCACCTTTGACCACGTTGCCACTGGCTTTGTAGTAACGTACCTTCTTCCCTTTCTCTTCTTTGATGCCTAAACGACTGGCTTTTTTTGCTTTGCTATCATAAGCCATGACATTGGAGATATGAATCGGCATTTCTTTCTCAAAAATTCCGCCATCAGAATTAGCCTGACTGGGCTTTAAGTGCTTTTTGACGATATTCGCGCCTTCAACTACCAATTTGTCTTCCTTGGGATAAACTTTCTTCACTTTGGCGATGATGCCTTTAGAAGAACCGCTTATGACCTTTACTTGATCACCATTTTTAATTTTCATGTTGATCCTCCTATAACACTTCCGGAGCCAAAGAGATTATCTTCATAAAGTCTCGCCCCGGGATACTACGCAACTCGCGAGCTACCGGACCAAAAATCCGGGTGCCCCGTGGGGTATTGTCGTCTTTTATCAAGACCACGGCATTATCATCAAACTTGATATAGTCGCCGGATTCCCGCCGTACGCCATACTTTGTTCTGACAACCACCGCCTTGCAAACCTCACCTTTTTTCACGGTACCACCGGGAGTAGCTTGTTTGATGGTTACCACCACGATGTCACCGATATTAGCGCTTTTTCTTCTCGAGCCACCCAAACAGCGGATGACCAGTACTTCTTTAGCTCCGGTATTGTCGGCAACTTTACATCTGGTTTCGTTATGAATCATTGTTTAGTTTCCTTTCTACCCACTAAAGAGTGACCGCCTGTTTCAGCACTTTTACCAAACGGAAGCGTTTTGTAGCTGACAGTGGGCGGGTTTCCATAATTTCCACTTGATCGCCGATTTTGGCGACATTCTCTGCATCATGGGCTTTAAACTTCTTGGAATATTTAACTTTTTTGCCATACAGCCAATGACTCTTGGAAGTAGAAACTTCAACTGTAATGGTCTTATCCATTTTGTCAGATATCACGGTGCCGCGATAGACTTTTCTCGCTGATCTTTCCATTTATGCCTCCTACTTCTCTTCTGCCATTTGGCGTTGTGTTAATATCGTTTTAATCCGAGCAATATCTTTTTTTACACTGCGCAACTTCGCCGTGTTTTCCAGTTGGCCGGTAGCTTTTTGAAAGCGCAGATTGAACAATTCTTCTTTCAAAGTAACTACTTCTTTTTCCAACTCGTTATTACTTTTTTCTCTGATTTCTTGAGCCTTCATATACTCTCCTCACCTTTCCGGACAAATTTCGATTGCACCGGCAACTTATGAGCACCTAAACGCAAAGCTTCTTTGGCAACATCTTCTTCGACACCGCCGACTTCAAACATAATGCGTCCCGGTTTTACTACGGCTACCCAACCTTCCGGAGCTCCTTTACCGGAACCCATACGTACTTCCAAAGGCTTTTTGGTAATTGCCAGATGGGGGAAAATCTTAATCCACACCGAGCCACCACGTTTCATGGAACGGGTTATGGCAATACGCGCAGCCTCGATTTGCCGGTTACTGACATAACCTCCGCTCTCGGCGACTAAACCATATTGCCCAAAAGCTATTTCTCTGCCGCCTTTCGCTTTACCTTCGTAACTTTGACGATGGGGGCGGCGATATTTCGTTCTTTTTGGCATTAACATAATTATTCACTGCCTCCTTCAACACCGCTCGACTTTTCTGTTCCGCTGCCGGCCTCAGGGCTAGCTTCGCTGCTTTCGCTGCCGCGACGTGGTCGCTCAAAGCGATCATTACGCGGACGGCGCGGACGACGATCGTCCCGTACCGGAATACGCGGAGCTTCGGGGTCTTTGACCATTTCGCCATTCAATACTTCACCGCGGCAAATCCAAACCTTCACTCCCAATCGACCATAAGTGGTGTGAGCTTCCACCCAAGCATAGTCGATATCAGCGCGTAAGCTGTGCAATGGCACGATACCTTCCAAATAACCTTCACTGCGGGCGATATCATTGCCGCCTAAACGTCCGGACACTAAAGTCTTAATGCCTTTGGCCCCGGCCCGCATGACCCGTTGAATCGCTCTTTTTTGTGAAGTACGGAAAGAAGCCCTTTGTTCCAACTGTTCGGCAATACTGCGAGCTACCAGTTCGGCATTCAAATCGGGGTTCTGTAATTCCACCACCCGTAGGTTGACGGTTTTACCCCCGGTCAATTTGTTGAGCTGTTTGGTCATCTTTTCCACATTTTCACCATTGGTACCGATGACCACACCGGGACGAGCGGTAAAGATAATCACATCCACCCGGTTTTTAACTCTTTCAATTTCCACTCTGGCGACATAAGCCGCTTTCAATTCCTTTAAAACGAATTCACGAATTTTAATATCTTCAATTAAAAGATCGGCGAAATCTTTATCGGCGTACCATTTTGATTCCCAATCACGAATTACGCCGACGCGTAAGCCGATTGGACTAACTTTTTGACCCATGACTTCCCTCCTATCTTTCTTCGACGATCACAGTGATATGTGATGTTCTTTTTTTAATCGGTGATGCCTGTCCTTTAGCGCGCGGCATCCAACGCTTCATCGTCACACTCTCATCAGCGTAACAGGCTTTAATATAGAGTTTATCTTCATTTAAGCCGTGGTTATGGGTGGCATTGCTGATGGCGGATTTCAGTACTTTAGCACTGAAACGCGCTGCTTGGTTGGTTGTGTATTTCAAGATGGCTGTCGCCTCTTTAATATCTTTACCACGAATCATGTCCAGGACCAGGCGTGCTTTACGGGCGGGAATTCTCAAGGTTTTTGCTTGTGCTTTAACTTCCATATCCTAGGCCTTCTTTCCTGCACCATGGCCACCGGCTCGTCGTGTCGGCACGAATTCGCCTAACTTATGACCAACCATGTCTTCGGTTACATAGACCGGCACATGTTCTTTGCCGTTATAAACAGCGAAGGTATGTTCTATGAACTCCGGAAAAATCGTCGATCGGCGTGACCAAGTTTTAATTACTTCTTTTTTATTGGTTTCGTTGAGCTTGACAACTTTCTTCATCAAGTGTTCATCGCAAAACGGACCTTTTTTTAGACTTCTACTCATTTCTTAGAACCTCCCTTCTACTTAGCTTTTCTACCACGAACTATCAAGTTAGTGGATTTCTTCTTATTATCCCGGGTTTTGACGCCCATAGCTTTTTTGCCCCAAGGGGTCATCGGTGCTTTTCTGCCGATAGGACTGCGGCCTTCACCACCACCGTGGGGGTGGTCAACCGGGTTCATTACCGAACCCCGGACTGTCGGTCGAATACCGCGCCAGCGATTACGTCCGGCTTTGCCATAGTTGATTAGGTTATAGTCACCATTGCCGACTTGGCCGATGGTCGCTCGGCAGTTAGCCAAGACTTTTCTGACTTCACCGGATGCTAAGCGTATAGTCACATAGCTTTCTTCAATTCCCAGAATTTGGGCCGATACTCCGGCACTGCGGGCTAATTGTCCGCCTTTACCCGGTTTCAATTCAATGTTGTGAATTGTCGTACCTTCCGGCATATTTCGTAACTCACAGGCATTGCCGATTTTTACATCAGTCTTAGCGGCCGAGACTATCGTCTGTCCGACACTTAGGTCCTGGGGGGCTAAGATATAGCGTTTTTCGCCATCAGCATAATGTAACAGCGCAATATTTGCGGTCCGATTGGGATCATACTCAATCGTCGCTACTTTAGCCGGTACATCATCCTTGTTTCTTTTGAAATCGATAATTCGATACTTCTGTTTATGGCCACCGCCGATGTGTCGGGTTGTGATCCTGCCATTATTATTTCTTCCACCTGTTTTACTTTTTGTTTCAGTAAGTGATCGTAGGGGTTTACTGCCGCTTAACTCTTCATTGGTGAGCGCGGTCATTCCCCGGCGACCAGGAGTGGTTGGCTTGTATTTCTTAATTGCCATTTTCTTCCTCCTTCGCAATTATCCGGAAATAGCGTTTTCTTCCGATATTTAATTCTTCTTCTAAACGTCAAATAACTTTATTTCTTCCCCTTCAGCCAGCTTGACAATCGCTTTATGAATAGCTTTGGTTGTACCGCTGTACTTACCGATTCTTCTTTTCTTGGGGTGAACATTAGCCATATTGATCTTTTCGATTTTGACTTTAAAGATCTCTTCAATGGCTTGTCTGACTTGGGTCTTATTGACGCCTTTGGCAACCTCAAAGGTTACTTTACGCTGGTTATCATAGTCGCGCATCGTCTTTTCCGTGACGATGGGTCGCAGAATGATCTCTCTGGCATTACTCATCAGGCAAATACCTCCATCGCTTCTTTAGCTGCCGTTTCAGTGAATACCACCATGTCGGCATTCATCACATCGTAAACATTAACTCCATCGACCGTTAACATTAAGGCGTTTGGAATGTTCCGTAATGACAGCCAGGTGTTTTCAAAACCTTCTTGATAGGAAACGATAAACAGGGCTTTACTTTCTAATTTGAGATCAGACATTATTTTGACAAAATCTTGCGTCTTTGGTGCAGCAATCTCAAATTTATCAACCACCATCATCGCTTTATCTATTACTTTTTGACTGAGTATCGATTTGATGGCTAAGCGGCGCACTTTCTTATTCAAGCGATAACCATAACTACGTGGTGTCGGACCAAAAGCGATACCACCACCCCGCCATTGTACAGCCCGGATTGACCCCTGACGGGCTCTACCGGTTCCTTTTTGGCGAAAGGGTTTTCTGCCGCCACCCCTGATTTCACTGCGGGTTTTGGTGTCGTGGGTACCTTGACGTTCACTGGCTCTTTGCATAACCACGGCATCAAACAACACCTGTTTATTAGGCTCAATGCCAAATACGGAGTCAATTAAATCTATTGTTCCGACTTTAGCGCCTGTTTGATTTACTACGTCTAACTTCGGCATTGATTAGTCCTCCTTCACTTCTTCATTAACTGCTGCTTCTTCACTGCTGACAGTTTCTTCAGTAGCCGCACTATTTTCGCTAACTGAATCTTCAACAGCTTCCAATACTTCTTCTTCTAAAACCACTTCTTCAACTTCCTCAATTACCGGTTTCTCTCTGTAATCAAGCAAATTGACGGCTTCTTTGGGCTTCCGATTCTTTACCGTGCTGGTTACTACGACCAAGCCTCTTTTGGGACCCGGAACATTGCCCTTAATCAATAAGTAAGAATTCTCTAGGTCAACCTTGATTATTTCCAAACCCTGATTGGTGGTATTAAATCCCCCGTCTTGGCCGGCCATCTTGGTGCCTTTGTTGATTTGGCTGTTGTTTCTACCGATGGTCGCTAAGGAACCCCGAGCCCGGTGGTGACCGGAACCATGGCTGTGCGGCCCGGTTTTATGATTGTGCCTTTGGATTGAGCCGGTAAAGCCTTTCCCTTTGGAAACACCACTGACATCGACAAACTCGCCGGCAGTAAAAACATCGACTTTGACCTCAGCTCCTGCTTCGTACTGCTCCGCCATTTCTACGGACCGGATTTCTTTGACAAAACGTTTAACTGTGGTATTAGCTTTCTTGGCATGCCCTAATTGGGGTTTGGTAGCTCGCTTTTCATTGATGTCCTGTAAACCTAATTGTACGGCTTGATAACCATCGGTAGTCAGAGTTTTCTTTTGCAAAACAACATTGCTTTCGGCTACTACCACAGTCACCGGAATCAATGTCCCGGTTTCGCTAAAGACCTGGGTCATACCTAATTTTCGTCCTAAAATTCCCTTCATAATCTCACTCCTTCTACAGCTTAATCTCAATATCGACACCGCTGGGCAAATCTAAACGACTTAAAGCATCGATAGTTTGCGCTGTCGGACCGATAATTTCAATTAAACGCTTATGGGTTCGCATTTCGAACTGTTCACGTGAGTCTTTATACTTATGAACGGCTCTAATGACAGTCACCACTTGTTTTTCTGTTGGTAGTGGGACCGGACCAACAATTTTCTTAGCTCCATGATCTTGAGCTGCTTTCACAATCTTTTCCGCACTAGCATCCAAGATTCGGTGTTCGTAAGCTTTTAAACGGATACGAACAATGTTTTTTGCCATGTAAACTCCTCCTTGTCTATTCCTGATAGACCTGCTCCGTAACGAATTCCCTGACTACAGTCATGACAACGAACACCCGTGTGTCAGCAACCTCGCACATCAATGCAGACGCCTATAATATTACACTAAGTGACATCCGCTTGCAAGAATTATTTTTCAGTATTTCGCTATAGTATTTCGCTATTATCTCTAGTTGAAAACTAGAATTCCCGTTTATTTACTTCTCACTTTCAACTATTAAAAGCCAATTTCCTAAAACTGTAGCCAGACAACAAAGTTTAATCATCATCTCCCTGTATACTTTCCGCTTTCAGGTACTCCATACTGGTCCAACCAAAACTACCGGCATAATTAACATAAACCCAGCCTTTCCGGTCTTTTTCCCATTGTGTCTCACTGACCATACTTCCAAATACTTCTACTTCCCCTTCATAAGGCATGACTAGTATAATAGGATCATTGGTTGATGGCCCTTTTCTCAGTCGCAAGCCGCTTTTTGAATTCACTTTGTAGTAGTCGAAGTAAAAATAATACTTCGGTAAAACTAAATCAGTAACAAAAGCAAATTGCTCCAGCTCGGCAAGCTTTATCCAACCTTGGTATTTTGCTCCGTCTTTTTCATAAATGATATTAATCCAATTTAAATCTGAGCTTTGATGTCCGCGCATCAACACTTCTGTCGCAAAAGGTATTTGAACTATCTCAGCGTAGCTATCTGTCGGTCCTTTTCTGAGAGCTGCGCCTTTTTCTGCGTTGATTTTTGCAGTAACAAGATTAGTGTATATCTCCGGCGGGACTATAACCGACTCAGGGCTTCTACCTATCACTCTAAACTCTCCATTTTGCCACAGTAATTCGATTGGGCAGATTCCCGGCTTTTCCTGATAGCGGTTTTCAATAAATGCCTGATATAATTCGAACAAGTACTTTACATCGTAAGGATAGTAAAAAAGGTTATAGTCAATTCCGCTTTCGATATTTGAATATTCAATTCCGCTACCAACGTCATAAATCTCCCAAATAGTAACACGAAAAATCATCAGGTTGACAATAAGGCGCTCTTCGCTGATCATCCTAACATCCTTTACTTTATAAACAAAATCATTACTGCCCCCCTTATTTACAAAATA
>CAZUQA010000025.1:0-29013 GCA_964622375.1 uncultured Erysipelotrichaceae bacterium
CCCTATCTGTTGTGGGCGTAGGAAATTTGAGGAGCGCTGTCCTTAGTACGAGAGGACCGGGATGGACGTACCGATGGTGCACCAGTTGTTCCGCCAGGAGCATAGCTGGGTAGCTAAGTACGGATTAGATAAGCGCTGAAAGCATCTAAGCGCGAAACTAACTCCAAGATGAGATTTCCCATTCCAAGTGAAGTAAGACCCCTTGAAGACGACAAGGTTGATAGGTCAGAGATGGAAGCGTAGCGATACGTGAAGTTGACTGATACTAATAGGTCGAGGACTTAATCACAAAATTAGGTTTGTCCATAACAATAAGTAGTGGAAAGATAAAAACGTCAAAAAAGTAATTTGTTATTTAGTTTTGGAAGAACAATCTTCCGATCTGGTGACGATAGCATAGTGGTCACACCTGTTCCCATCCCGAACACAGAAGTTAAGCACTATTACGGTGACGGTAGCTGGGCCTGCCCCAGTGAGAATAACAAGTTGCCAGGTAAAAAAGAGCTCATGGGCTCTTTTTTTATTGCGGATTGGTACATAAAGTTTAAAGCGAATAGTGTTAGTAGACAAAGCCAGTTGTAGAAGTTAACTATAGCTTTACTGCACTTCCCGAGTGAAAACCATGATTGTTTACCAAGAAAGCTCTCAATGATATTCAGCAGCTTTTGCCAAAATCGGGATTATTCCTGCCGGCGTTGAAAATGCTATTATATATAGGGAGAGATTTTCTCATCAAGTTTATTTAATCACTGTGGGGTAACATCAGCAATAGAACGCTGAAAACCTAAGCTACTTTTTTAGGAGATTATGTGATATAACTATGGGTATGTTGAAGAAAGAATTCATTTCCGTAAGTGCGGAAGCTACCAAAGAGTTAGCTGAGAAATTCGGCAAGCGACTTTGGGAAGGCAGTTGCCTATTATTGAGTGGTGATTTAGGAGCCGGTAAGACTTGTTTTACTCAAGGCTTGGGTCAAGGCCTAAATATCAAAAGAAAAATAAGCTCACCGACTTTTACCCTGCTCAAAGTGTATCAGGAAGGAAGGCTAGTTTTATATCATTTGGATGCTTATCGTCTCGAGAATGCTTTTCAAGATGTCGGCTTTAGCGAGTTCATCGCTTTGCTGGGGGTGAGTGTAATTGAGTGGCCGGAATATCTTGAGCCACTATTGCCTAAAGAATATCTGAAAATTGATTTTGGCTTGATAGCGGAAGATAAAAGACTATTGAAGTTGGAAGCAGTTGGCGACGCTTATTGTGCTTTATTACAGGAGGTTTTATGTTAGTGTTGGGAATTGATACTTCATTTTACTATTTGACTATCGTATTAATTAAAGATGATGAGATTGTGGAAAAAGTCTATGAGCCTTGTCAACGTCACCAATCAGAATTATTGGTCGGTAGAATTTCGGAGATTTTCCAGCGCCGGCACTTAGATAGCGGAGCATTGGATGCTATAGTTATCACCAAAGGGCCGGGTAGTTATACCGGAGTGCGAATCGCTATGACTTTTGCGAAGATTTATTGTAGCCAAAATCCAACGAAACTCTACACTATTTCCAGCCTGCAACTTTACAGTGGCTTGAAAAACAGTTTAGTAATCTTGGACGCTCGCGCCGAGCGGTGTTTTTTAGGTGTATACAGCCAGGGTGGTGCTTTACAAGATGATGGGATAATCCCCAACGATCAATTAGCTACGGTATTGAGTAAATATCCTGATTACACGCTTTACGGCGATTTGAACTTGATTGCCAAAGAAAAGGAGTTTTCTGATATTAGCGCTAACTTTCTCTTACTAAAAGAAAAGTGGGAATTGGTGATTGACGTCCATCAACTCAAACCGCAGTATCTCAAGGAACAAAGTGCCTATGGCAATAATCAGAAATGCTGAATTAAGCGATGTCGCTGAGCTTTTGAATTTGGAAAATGAATTGTTTTCTCCGGCTTATAAAGCGGAAGATTTAGTTTACTTCATTGAAAACAAAGACTTAGCTCAGGTTGCAGTTTTAGTGGAGAATCGGGAAATAATCGGTTTTTATATTATTGTACTGCTGTTTGAAGAAGCCCAAATAGTTCAATTGGCTATTAAGAAAGCTTATCAAGGTTTAGCTTATGCCAAAGTATTATTACAGGATATTATGGGGTTTACTAAAGAGCAGGGTTGTGAGAAGCTGACTTTGGAAGTTCGAGTTTCCAATTGTAAAGCGCAAAGGCTCTATCAACAATTTGGCTTTAAGCAATGGGCAGTCAGAAAAGACTATTATGTTGCACCCCAGGAAGATGCCCTACTATTAGGAAGGAATTTATTATGAAAGAAGCCGTATATATCTTAGGAATCGAAACCAGTTGCGATGAGACAGCTTGTGCCCTAGTTAAGGATGGCAAAGAAATTCTCAGCAATATCGTTTCTTCACAAATCAACATTCACAGCAAGTTTGGTGGGGTGATACCCGAAGTGGCTTCGCGCCTGCACACCGAAAACATCAGTTTGGTGGTTGAGGAAGCCCTTAATAACAGCGGCATAGAATGCGACGCTTTGACGGCGATTGCGGTCACTTACGGCCCGGGTTTAGTGGGTTGCCTGCACAGTGGTCTGTTAGCTGCAAAAACTTTAAGTTTTCTTTACCAAAAACCGTTATTGGCAATCAACCATTTAGCCGGACATATCTACGCCAATCGTTTTATTGCGGAATTGCAGTTTCCTTTACTGGCTTTAGTGGTTTCCGGTGGTCACAGCGAACTGGTTTATGTGCCAAGTGACTATGAGTTTACTGTCATCGGTTCGACTAATGATGATGCTATCGGTGAAGCTTATGATAAAGTAGCCCGTTTATTAGGCTTGGGTTATCCCGGTGGTCCGATTATCGACAAATTGGCAAAAACCGGGAAAGCCGGCTATCAGTTTCCGCAAGTCAAGATGAGTGGAGAATATGATTTCTCTTTCAGCGGTCTAAAGTCAGCTTGTTGGCAACTACTGCAACGCTTACAGAAAGAGAAACAACAATACGAAATAGCGGATATTGCTGCCAGTTTTCAAGAGGCGGTACTAGGACAACTGATGATGCGCAGTAAAAAGGCTTTAGCAAACTATGCAGTTAAGCAATTTGTCTTAGCCGGTGGGGTAGCTGCTAACAGTCGTTTGCGCGCTTTGGTTCTAAGTGAATTAGCGAGTTTGTTTCCGGCGGTGGAAATGATTGTGCCGCCACTGTGGTGTTGCACTGATAATGCGGCGATGATTGCGGCAGCCGGGTACAGTGCTTGGCAAAAAGGTCAACGCAGTGACTACTATATCAGCGCTGATCCGGCAGCGATTTACTGATAACAACCAAGGCAATATCTTTTTCTGCGGTTGGCTTACAATATGGTCTAGTCTTAGTAATGCAGAATTATTTGTTTATTGGGTTGCAAAAATTCGCTAATACAATAAGGGCTCGGCTATTTTATATTATAATAAAAAATAGGGGGAACAATTTATGAAGCTATTTGCAAAACTGTTTATCAGCATGCTCACAATGATTTACTTGATTGGGTGTAGTGACACAATGAATTCTGGTAATAATCCACCGCCGGAAACGGAAGATGTGCCGCTTATTAGTGAGTTACGTACCGCTATTTTAAGATATGACGAACTATATGGCGAAGCTAAGAAGATTATGACCAGAGGCGGTTCGGCGGTCAAAGTTGAATACACTGTTTCCGAGTCTTGTTGGCTATCTATGAGCCCTGAGGGGTGGGAGTATGCCTTTCTCAGAATGAAAGCCTATGCTGATAAAGTCGAATGGGAGCTGGATCTCAATATGGAGTTCGCTGATCTCTATAGTCTGTCAGCTAATGTTGATTTTTCGTATTTTCTAAATTGTTTAAACATTATCTCCGATGCGCCCTTTACTATGGCCGAGATTAACAAATTTGTTGAAGATGATGCTGAGTCGCATCAAGGTAAAATGTTTGAAAACACCTTAAGAGCGCGATTTAAAGTCGATGACGAAAAAAAGCGGCATTGGGATTTGCATATTGTGGATGAGTTGTATGGCTATCTGCGTATTAGCGGAGAGAGCAATAAGAGAGTTGGGGGTTTACTGACTTATCTGAATCAACTGTATCCGCAAATTGACAGCGACAACGTTAATCTACAACTTGAATATAATAAAAGATATTATTTCAGTAATGACGATAACGAGTGCTCTGAAGGAGTAGCGATTTCTATCGATATAAAAAACATCCAAGCTACTCTTGAAAGGTCGGATTATCGGCTTAATTTAAGCTCGAGTTATTTCTTAGTAGACAGCGCTAGGCAGGAGTATACAAATACAATCGATGCCGGCATGCTCTATGAGCTGGCTAAGTTGTACACTGAAGTGCCAGTTGACCAAACTACTTTTGAAAACTTCATTTATCGACAAACCAGAGAATATGACTTGGCGAAGAAAAATGGTGAATACTTAGTAATCGATGAAGCAATTGGTGATGATTACTGGAGATTGAGCTTGCAAATTAAATCCTATGCTGAAATAACGCTAAATAGCCAGATTAAGCAGCGCTGAAACTAAGAGTTTAACGAATAGCCTTTGTTTCTCTTTTATTTAACCGTTATGGCAGAAGGATTATCAATATTTTTTGAAAAAAACTGGTTTTATGGTAGAATTAACAGGTAAATGATGGTGAATTGAGAGAGCCCTCAACAACAGCTTAGCGAGTTCGGAATGGTGGAAGCCGAAACTGGGATGAGTCAGCTTAACACTCAAGGAGTCAAACAGGAGAATTAAGTAGACTGTTTCGTAGCGTGGCGTTAACACATTGAGGTAAAAATCAGGATGGTACCGCGTAAAAGACGCTCCTTAGGAGGTCTTTTTTTATAGGAGGGAAGGTTTATGTTTTACACAATCAGAGAGTTGTATGAATTATCTTGCACTAAAGAACTACAAGAGACAGAAGTAGAGTTGCAAGGCTGGGTGCGCACCAATCGCAATAATGGGGCAATCGGATTTATTGAATTAAATGACGGAACCTATTTTCGTAATGCTCAACTGATATATGACAAAGATTTATCTAACTATAACGAAGTGGCGACTTATTTGACCGGGGTGGCACTAAGCATTACCGGTACAGCGGTTTTGACACCGGAAGCTAAACAAGCTTTTGAGATAAGAGTTAGCGAAATAGTACTGGAAGGGGATTGTGACAACAGTTACCCCTTACAGAAAAAAAGACATAGTTTCGAGTATCTTCGAGAAATCGGTCATCTGCGCCCCCGGACCAATACTTTCTCGGCAGTTTTCCGACTTCGCTCAGTGCTGGCCATGGGCATCCATGAATTCTTTCAAAATCAGGGCTTTGTCTATGTGAACGCTCCGATAATAACCGGCAATGATGCCGAAGGTGCCGGCGAGACTTTTACGGTCACAACGCGCAAAGACGGGCAATATGAAAAAGACTTTTTTGGCAAGCACGCCAGTTTGACGGTGTCCGGGCAACTGCAAGCTGAAGCTTTTGCCTTAGCTTTCCGGGATGTCTACACCTTCGGGCCGACTTTCAGAGCGGAAAACTCCAATACCTCACGCCACGCTTCCGAGTTTTGGATGATTGAACCGGAAATTGCCTTTGCGGATTTAAGCGATATCATGGATTTGATTGAAGATATGGTGAAATATTGTATTGACTATGTCTTGACAAATGCCGGTGAAGAGATGAAGTTTTTTGATGAATTCATCGAGCAAGGCCTAATCGCCAGACTACAAAAAGTCCTAGACGCAGATTTTACTAAGATGACTTACACCGAAGCTATCGATCATCTTAAAAAGGCTAACGACAAATTTGAGTTCCCGGTGAGCTGGGGTAGCGATATCCAGTCCGAACATGAGCGCTATATCTGTGAGAAGATTTGTGACGGTCCGGTTTTCTTGACTGACTATCCCAAAGAGATCAAGGCTTTCTACATGCGAATGAACCCCGATGATAAAACCGTGGCGGCTTGCGATCTTCTGGTACCGGGTATCGGCGAATTGGTTGGCGGTTCACAAAGAGAAGAGCGCTTAGATTATTTGATTAAACGGATGGATGAGATGGGTGTTAAAAAAGAAGGTTTGGATTGGTATCTGGACTTACGTCGCTATGGTAGTGTCAAACATGCCGGTTATGGACTGGGCTTTGAACGCTTTTTAATGTATATTACCGGTATCAGCAATATCCGCGATGTCGTACCTTTTGCCCGCACTCCGAAAAACTTACTGTTTTAGCAAATGAAAGAATATATTGTTCAAGAAAATCCGAGAGTAACGACTCACGAACTACAAAAGGTCCTTTTAATGATGCTGCGAGATTTTGATGAGCTGTGTCAAAGAAACAACATTGACTATTGGTTGGCTTTTGGGACAGCTTTGGGCGCCAAACGTCACCAAGGTTTTATTCCCTGGGATGATGATTTGGATGTCGCGATAACTTCCGATCAATATCCTTTATTGTTAGAAGCGTTGAAAAAGGACTTACCGACGAAGTACTATTTTGATAGTTATGAGACTGATGACCGGTATAATGTCTTAATTCCCGATGTTAAAATTCGCTTGCGGAAAACCAAAGTCATTGAGGCAAATCGCTTATTGCGCAACAAATGTACCAATGGCGATGCCGCTGACAACGATGGTTTATTTATTGATGTTTTCGTTCATAATCACAGTAGCGGTAATAAATGGCAAGTCTACTGGCAGAACTTTAAACGTTATCTCTATGTACCGGGCTTGGTGTTGTTGGATAACCTGGGTAGCAATCCTGTCTTGTTAAAGAACTGTTATAAGCGCAGTATTGCCAAATATGATAAAATGAGCATAGGCTGTGGCTATTGGGAATCGCCCTGGGTTTGGCAGAGTATGTTTCGTCCTTTCCTTTTCAAAACAACAGACATTTTCCCAACAGAAAGGGTGAAATTTGAAAATCTCAGTTTGCCGGTTCCCCAAAACATTGAGCAGTATTTGACTATTGCCATCGGCCAGAATTGGCACCAGTATCCCCCCCAGCACAAACGAATTTCCAAGCATGTTTTGCAGATTGACTTAGGAGAGTATCAAACATGGCAAGAAGAAGACTAAAACCTAAATGGCATATCATTATTCCGGCACTGCTGATTTTAGTGCTTATCATTGTCCTATTAATTTACTTGTTTTCTTTTGTTCTTGGCTTGATTGTCTCAGCCAGCAATCCTAACAATAAGAAATACTGTGCTAAAAACTCGATCAAGATAGTAAACAAGCTGGCAAGTAAACAGTATGAGAAAAGCGAAACAATCGGGGATGTTTTCTTCTACGGGACTTCGCTGATTATCACCTCCCAGAAATATGATGCTATTGATAAGTTTAACAGCTATCAGGGTAAGAAAGTAAAGCTGGTAAATATTTGTGACAATAAAGAATACAACTTCACTTTGGGCAACGAATTTGACGACTTTATTCCGACCAATAAATTGGAGCCCGGAATCTATGAAGTCTACTTGGTAAACAACGGTGTCGATTATCGACTAAAGATGGACCCCAGCCAGACTTTGAGTACTTATGGCATCAGCCAGCAAAATATCGCCAACTTAATTGAAGTCTTTAGTGATAAAAATTATTTCAAAGAAATCGGAAGCACGGCGGTACTTAAAGATGACTATATGTTCATTCGGGTTACTAAAGGCGAACTGCCGGCGGCGGTCTATGACATCGTAATTGATGCCGGCTTCAATGAACCGGATGATACCACGGAATCTAAATTGATTTTCCGGGACAACCCCGAGGCGGAGTTGTTGTTTAAAGCCGCAAATGAGCTGGCAGATGAGCTCAAGAAGATGGGCTATAAAGTCTTAGTTACCAGAAAATCGCTGGATGATGAAATGGCAACATATGGCTTAGATGGTCGCGTGCATCGAACGGTGGTGGCGCGTGCCAAGCTTTACCTTAGCCTGACTTTCGGTAAAAACACGGATCAAGCGATGAATGGGGCGATGATCATTCGCTCGTTCTACGCCAGTGACAAATTCTCCGAAGCGGTTTATCAAAGTTTATCGAAAGAAGAGATTGTCTTCATGCAAAATCCGGTCCGCCCTTCACAACGTACCCGGGATTACGACAACGAAATTGATTTACGTGAGATCGGCGGCACGGCTTTACAAGCCGGGACTTTCTCCCAGCGGACTGAGAACGAGAACGGTTCTTTTGTCAAGACAGCTTATGGCATTAACGGTATTACTATCGTCTTGGGACAAACTCCTAATAGTAAAGATATGGAGAGTTTTAAAGCTAATTATGGTAAATGGGTAAAAGCCCTAGCCAAAGGAATTGACGATTACATCAAGAGGTAAATAATGTTACTAGAAATACAACAAGGAAGTAAGAGTTACGGTGGTGAACTGGTTTTTTCGCAACTGGATTTCTTCATCAAAGAACAGGAAAAGTTGGCTTTGGTGGGGCGCAACGGAGCCGGGAAAACCACCTTGCTAAAAATAATTACCGGCGCTGAGCAGCTTGACCAGGGCCATTTGATCAAACCGAAGAACATTGAAATCGGCTATCTGGCCCAACAACAAAATATTCAGGTTGATGCCACTGTGCAGCAGTATTTGCAGACAGCTTTTAAAGAGCTCTTAATAATCCAGAATAAACTGAAGGATTTAGAACAAAAGCTCAGCCAAGAACATCAAGCCGCCGATTTGCAGGAGTACGCTAAGCTGCAGACTCTTTTTCAACAAGGTGATGGCTACAATATCGACTACAAGCTAGCCAATATCTTCACGCGCTTTGGTTTTACCGAAAGTGATTTGTCGCGCGCTTTGGCGACTTTCTCCGGTGGTCAGAAAACCAAGATTGCCTTTGTTCACTTATTGCTAAAAGAGCCGGATATTTTGTTGCTGGATGAACCAACCAATCACTTAGATTTACCGACCATCCAATGGTTGGAAGAGTACTTAAGAAAGTACCCTAAAGCTTTGATCATTGTCTCACATGACCGTTATTTCATCGACCATATCTGTAATGTGACTTACGAGCTCGAACTGGGTCAAGGTTGGCGGTATGGCGGTAACTACAGTTTTTTTCAAGCCAGTAAAAAGCTGAGATTGGAACAAGAAAAGAAAGCTTATAAGAACCAACAGGAAGAGATTGCCCGGCTACAAGCCCTAATCGAAAAGTTTCGTTATAAAAAGAACAAAGCGGCTTTTGCCCAATCAAAGATCTCTTATCTAGATAAGATGGAGAAAATTGAATTGAGTAAAACCGACCAAAAGACTTTTAAAGCGGACTTCGTCAACAGTGTCAAGGGCGGAAAAACTGTCTGCGTTTTAGAAAACTATACCATTGGTTACCAACAAGCTTTAGCCACCGTCAACTTGAGTATTACCAGCGGGCAACGCTTAGGCGTTATCGGACCTAACGGTTGTGGTAAGTCGACTTTACTAAAATCGCTGGCCAATAGAATCCCAAGTCTTTCCGGGGCCAAATATCTGGGCCATCAAATCAGCATCGGCTATTTTGACCAAGAGCTGGCTCTCATTGACAACGATAATGATGTCATTACCGAGCTCTGGGCAAATTATCCGCAAATGACAAAAACCGAAATTCGTACTATGCTGGGCCGCTTTCTTTTTGGCCAAGATGAGGTTTTTAAAAGCGTTAAGGTGCTGAGTGGCGGTGAGAAAGTCCGTTTAGCTTTTGCGAAGTTGATGTTACGCCAAGATAATTTCCTAGTTCTGGATGAACCGACCAATCATCTGGATATTTTATCCCGGGAAGCTTTGGAAGAAGCGTTGTTGAAATATCAAGGCACTTTACTTTTTGTTTCTCACGATCGTTACTTTATTGATAAACTGGCAGACAGCTTATTGGTTTACGAGAATGCTAACTTCGTTTACTATCCCTTGACTTATCAGG
Source organism: uncultured Erysipelotrichaceae bacterium (assembly GCA_964622375.1). Taxonomy (GTDB): domain Bacteria; phylum Bacillota_I; class Bacilli_A; order Erysipelotrichales; family Erysipelotrichaceae; genus CAZUQA01. The sequence continues at coordinate 9,893 of CAZUQA010000025.1, forward strand.
AGTATTTGGCCAAAGATCGCCAAAAAGAAGTTCGGGATGACACTCCAACTGTTAAAGAGGAAAAACCCCAGCCTTCAATCAATCCGGAAAAACAGCTAAAGAGATTGGAAAAAGAAATAACCAAAGCTGAAGAGAAGTTAGCGACTCTCCAAGAAGCTTTGTATCAGGAAGAGTACTATAGTGACTTTATCAAAGCATCTGAGCTACAAGAGGAAATTGATGCGGCAAGTGACAAGTTGCAAAGTCTGTTAGAGCAGTGGGAACAACTGCAATGATTTAGGCAAGCAACTATAATTTGTGATAAAATATTGTTGGTAAAAAAAGGAGAAAAGTTATATGGGAAACTGTTTAGTAGCACAATCAGGAGGACCTTCCTCGGTAATCAATGCCACTATCGCCGGCATAGTAAAAGCTAACCAATTGAATCCTCTCTACAAGAAAGTTTATGGCGGCTTACACGGTATTGAAGGCATTTTAAAAGAAATGTTAGTTGACTTAACTGACATGTCAAGTGAAGAAAACCGGATCTTAAGACAAACTCCGGCTTCGGCTTTGGGCTCTTGTCGCTATAAGCTAAAAAGAGATAATATTGCGGATTTTGAAAAACTATTTGCCGTATTGGATAAATACGAAATTGATACGATGTTTTACACCGGGGGCAATGACTCGATGGACACGGTATTTGCCTTGAGTGAATATGCCGAAAAACATGGAATAAAAAATCACCGTTTTGTCGGTTGTCCCAAGACTATTGACAATGATTTGGTAGAAACCGACCACTGCCCGGGTTTTGGTTCGGCTGCTAAGTTCATCAATATCACAGTAAATACCACGTGGCTGGACTATAACGTCTATACCCGGGAAGAAGTATTCATTGTTGAAACTATGGGCCGCGATGCCGGTTGGTTAGCAGCTTCAAGCTGTCTCAGCGGTAAAGTTGACATTCTGTTGTTGCCGGAAGTTCCTTTTGACAAAGCCGCTTTCTTAAGTAAAGTTAAGGAAATCGTCAAAGCTAATAATAAGTGCTTTATCGTGGTTTCCGAAGGGGTGCGCTACCCGGATGGCGAGTATTTAGCTGCCGGTGAGGCGAAAAATGACGGTTTCGGTCATGCGGTGTTAGGCGGTGCCGGTAATGCCCTCAAGAGCATGATTTTGGACAACGGAGTTGCCAGTCGAGCGAAAGTACAGGATCTATCGACAGCCCAAAGGTGCGCTATCCATGCCCAATCATTGACCGATGTGGAAGAGAGTTTCAATTTGGGGATGTCAGCCCATATGCGCTCCGGTGATCCGGCTTTTAGCGGCTATATGGTAGCTACCAGACGTGGCCCGGGTGCGACCTACAATGTCGAGTATTTTGCGGTGGAAGCCAGCAAAGTGGCCAACCATGTTAAAAAGTTCCCGGCAGCCTGGATTCTTCCGGATATGGCCGGTATTACGGCGGAAGCCTTGGCTTATATTAAACCCTTGATAATTGGGGAACCGACTTTGATTTATAAAGACGGACTCCCGGTCTATGTATCACCCTATTACAAATGATTATTAGGTGCCGCTTAGACGGCCCTTCTTTTTTATGAAAAAATTGCGAATAAATAAAGATAACTACTACTATAATAATATCTCAGCCATACTAGGCACTGTCATGGTCGGCTTACTGACCATCCTTTCTAACTACGCCAAAAGACTGGGGGCCAGTGATTTTCATTTTACTTTACTGCAGTCACTTCCGGCTTTGGTCGCTTTTTGTGTCTTAATACCGGGTGGTTACTTGGTTGACAAAGCTAAGAATAAAATTGCCGTCGCCGTGATTGTGGCTTTAGTTTCGCGTTTATTTTTGTTGCTTTTTGCTTTAGTGCCTTTGCTACCGCAAGAAATGCAAGCTCTTACTTTAGTTATCTTAGTCGGTCTGCGCCATGCTCCGGAAGGGCTTTGGACCGTGGCTTATCAATCGATAGTATCCGATGTTTTTCCCTACAGTGAATTAGCCCAAGTGATGAGTATCCGTAACCGGATCGCCAACATTGCCCAACTGGCTTGCATCATCGTCTTGTCGCAAGTGATGTCCTATCTCAACGGCACTGACTATGATATGGTCAGCGCTTTGCAAATCGTCTTTGTCGTAGCGGCGGTTTTTGGGATTTGGGAAATTCTCTACTATAAGAAACTTCAACCACGGAAAGAGCATATCCAAACCGAGCACAGCTTCTTGGGAAATCTTAAAGAAGTCGCAAAGAAATTACCGCAACAACATCGCTACCTGACTTACTGTATTACCGTCTTACCTTTCTATATGGCGTGGTTATTTCCACCGGCTTTGTTTAACATCGTCACTTTTAGCGTTTTTAAAGCCGATGAAAAGTGGATGACCTATATGAGTATCGTGCACACGCTGTCAGCACTAATCGGTTTAGCGCTCTGGCGTCGTATTATCGAGAAGAAAGGCAATAGTGTGTCTTTACTGTGGGCGGTCATCAGTATGAGTTTCTCACCCTTAATCTATGCCTTTGCTCCCGATATCTTAGTGTTAACCATTTTAATGGTAGTACCGGGTTTTGCGACCGCCGGTATCAACCTGTTATTTTTTAATTTATTAATTGAAATGAGCCCCCAAAAACAGAAAACGACCTACATGGCTTTCTTTACCTCTTTGGTCAATTTGATTACTTTTGTCATGCCTTTGACTTGTGCTTTCTTAATGGACTATTTAAATACCCAAGAGTTGCTATTGATCGCTTTTGCCATTCGTTTGGTGGCCGGAGTTTGGGTAGCAGCCCGCCACAAACAACTGAGCTTGAAAGAGAATCTGGCGGAGTAAGTCGGGCATAAGGTTATTATAGCCTTACAACAAGCAGGGAATTTTTACTGAGGCAGCAGAAATTGGACTGCTTTTTTCTTGGTTATAAGCAAAATATTTGACAAAAAAACGCCAGCAATAAGATAATAATAATCCAACCAAAATTCCCCATTGTACTAAATGCCATAGAATACATGGGGAACTAAGGTATCTCAGCATTTTGCTGTAATAAAATTGTATAGGAGATTATATGAAACAAAGAAAACTCACATTTTCGGAAAGACGAAAAATAATCGAATATCTATTTGAGCTTGCCAGAAAACAAGAATTTCAAGAGAACAATTTTTATGTCAGAGAAAGAAACAGTAGTTATTCAGAAAAGCGGCTAACAGATATTCTCGATTCAGCTATCAGCATCTTGAGCGAGGAATCCAAGCGGATTATAGTCAATGATTTCAAGATTAGGACTAATAAATCCTGGTGGCAATATTTCTATGCTCGGACTACCTATTACCGGCTAAAAGATAAAGCGACCATGGAATTTCTCAACTATCTAAAAAAAGGCTAAACAATCCAGGCGATTGTTTTTTCTTATTTGAAGCAGTCAAATGGTCAAGTAAGAATTTATGGCAATGTTTTATTGGCTCATTGACCGATTTGTCTTTAATCACTGTTGTTAATTTGCTATAATGAATTACATGACGAAAGACTTTATATTTGATCTCGATGGGGTAATCTTGGACACTGAGGTCCAATGGAAAACAATGTGGTTTGACTTCTTGAATAATAATGGTTTTCCTTTTACCGAAGCGGATTATCAGCGTTTTCCCGGTGGCAACTGGCCGATTTTTTATCAAGAATTGAGCAAATTGTACCCCGGGTTTTATCGCAGCATCGATGAAATGCGGGCGGCTTATCGTGAGTATTTTAAGGATTACAAAATCGATTATGTCGCTTTAGCTTTTCCCCATGTCAAAGACTTGGTTTGTGCTTTAAAACAGCGGGGTTATCGCTTAGTCATCGCTTCCAGTTCTAACTACCAACATATTGAAAATGTTACCAGCGCCTTAGCAATCAAAGAATACTTTGCTTTCTTTGTCAGTGGCTATGACTTTAAACAGAGTAAACCCCATCCGGAGATTTATTTATATACGGCTACTCGACTAAACTCCCGACCGGAAGACTGTTGGGTACTGGAAGATTCAACTTATGGCATTATGTCAGCGAAAGCGGCTAATATGCGAGTTATTGCCAGACGCGATGAGCGTTTTGGTTATGATCAAAGCAGCGCCGACTATTTTGTGGATGATCTGCTTGAGGTATTGGAGATTGTCGACTAAGATGAAAGACGGGAAAAAAGTAGTGTTGACCTATGGAACTTTTGATATGTTGCATTACGGTCATATCCGCATACTAAAAAGAGCCAAGGCCTTGGGCGACTACTTAATTGTCGGTTTAAGTAATGACGCTTTTGTCCGGGAGAAAAACAAACAGTGTTACTTTACCTATGAATTTCGCAAAGAAATGTTAGAAGCCATAAAATATGTCGATTTGGTAATTGAAGAGAGCGATTGGAATCAAAAGATTCCAAATGTCTTACAATACCAGGTCGATGTTTTTACTATCGGCGATGATTGGGCCGGGGAATTTGATTATTTAAAGGAATATTGTGAAGCGGTTTATTTACCACGCACTGTTGGTATTTCCACTTCGCAGATGAAAGATGATTTTAATTTACAGGAGCTGAAAAAAGGAGAATAGCCATGTACAAAGGTATAGCTGTTAGTGAAGGGATAGTAATCTCCAAAGTCTTTAAACTGGAACATCCCAAAGTGGAGGTTATCAAACAAGAGAATGTTGATGGCCCAAGTGAGTTAGTCCGTTATCAACAAGCGATAGTCAAAGCTTGCGCCGACATCGAAATGATCAAAAGTAAAGCCGTCGGTAAACTATCAGAAGAAGAGCTAGCGATTTTTGATGCCCATCTGATGGTAGCTAACGACCCGGATTTCATTGCTCAAGTTGAAGCTATGGTCAGCGAGAGGGCAGTCAATGTAGAATATGCCCTGGATGAGGTAGCTAAGAGTTTTATCAGCATCTTTGAAAGTATGGATGATGAGTATATGCGCGAGCGGGCTGCCGATATTAAAGATGTTTCTTATCGTTTATTGTGTCATCTGTTGGGGGTAGCTGCTACCGACTTGACTTTGATAAATCATGAGTGTGTTATCGTCGCCCATGACCTGACACCCAGCGATACGGCGCAACTGGATCGTCAGTTCACTAAAGGTTTTGCGACGGAAATCGGGGGAAGAACTTCCCACTCCGCCATTATGGCGCGTTCCATGGAAATACCGGCTGTCGTCGGTTGTGGCACTTTGTTGGCTGATTGTAAAACCGATGATGTGATTGTCTTGGATGCTATTGCCGGGGAAATAATCTTCAATCCGACAGCGGAAGAGATAGCGGAATACCAAAGGAAAGCGGAAGTTTTTGCCAGCGAAAAAGAGAGTCTGAAAGTTCTAAAAGATCAAGTATCAAGAACCAAAGACGGTCGCCAAGTGGAACTGGTAGGAAATATCGGTAACCCCCAAGATGCCATTGGTGTCTTAGATAATGGCGGCGAAGGCGTGGGTCTGTATCGCACGGAGTTTTTATACATGGATGCTTCGGCGCTTCCAACGGAAGAAGAACAATTTATCGCCTATAAAACTGTTCTGGAAAGCATGGCCGGTAAACCGGTAGTAGTTAGAACCTTAGACATCGGCGGTGACAAAGAGTTGCCATATTTGCCTTTCCCGAAAGAGATGAATCCTTTTTTAGGTTATCGGGCCATCCGTTTATGCTTGGATCGTACTGATATCTTTCGTACCCAATTGCGGGCTTTAATCAGAGCTGCCAGCTTCGGTCGACTTTGTATCATGTTTCCGATGATTGCCACCCTCGACGAATTTAGAGATGCCAAAGCTCTCTACAACCAAGAAAAAGCTAACTTAAGCGCAGCCGGCTATGAAATCGCTGACAACATTGAAGTGGGGATGATGGTCGAAATACCGGCAGCTGCCGTTTTAGCTGATCAATTTGCTTTGGAAGCTGACTTTTTCTCAATTGGGACCAATGACTTAATTCAATACTCGATGGCTGCTGATCGCATGAGCGAAAAAGTAGCCTATTTATACCAACCCTATAACCCGGCAATCTTACGTTTGATAAAAATGACGATTGATGGTGCGCACCATGAAGGAAAATGGTGTGGTATGTGTGGCGAAATGGCCGGAGAACCTTGGGCTTTACCGCTGTTGTTAGGTTTAGGTCTGGATGAATTTTCCATGTCGGCATCAGCCATCTTGAAAGCCCGGAAAATCATCGGCGAACTAGATTTCACGGCCGCCCAAGCTTTGGCGGAAAAAGCCTTAAAATGCGGTAACAGTGCCGAGGTCATCGCCTTAGTTGAAAAAGAAAGCGGCATTAAGTTCTAAATAAAACGGGTAGTTGAAAAGCGACCGCAATTGCGGTCTAAAAGTTTATGGAAAAATCCGATTCTCGTACGATAAATTCTAGGAATAATTTTATTACCGGAGTAATAGGGCAATTACTGGTTTTAGTGATGAGTTTTATCTGTCGCACGGTTTTTGTCAGAACTTTAGGTAAAGAGTATTTAGGAATCAATGGGGTCTTTTCCCACATTATCTCTTTTTTATCTTTGACGGAGTTGGGTATCGGCACTGCCATCGTCTTTAATCTTTACAAACCGATTGCCGAGAAGGATGAAAGCCGGATTTATGTTTTAATGAAGTTTTATAAACAAGCCTATCGTTTGATTGGCTTTGTCGTCATCGCCATCGGCTTGGTTTTAATGCCTTTTTTACCTTATCTGGCCAAGGATGCCCCCGGTACAATCAACATCTACATAATCTTTGGTCTCTATCTGGCCCAAAGTGCTTCTTCTTACTTTTTCTTTGCCTATAAGAGCCAATTAGTTCGAGCTGATCAACGGGTCTACATCATAAATATGGCAGCTTGGGTCAGCAATATCGCTTTGAATATAGCCCAGATCCTTTCACTGCTTTTTCTTAGAAACTTTGAAATCTATGTTGCATTGTCGATTGTCAGCAGCATTTTAGTCAATATCTATATTTCTAAAGTGGTGGACAAACTGTTTCCATATGTTAAAGAAAAACGTAGTGACAAACTAAGTTGGCAGGAAACCCAAAGCATCCTAAAAGACTGCTTAGCTTTATCACTCTGGCATATCAATACCGTGGTGACCAACACCGCTAAAAACATCATCCTTTCCGGCTTTATCGGTTTCGCGATCGTTGGTTTATACTCCAACTTTCTTTTGATCAGTACCAATATTGTCAAGTTTCTCGATGCTTTCTTTAATGCTATAGCCGCCAGTATCGGTAACCTCAATGCGACAGCCAACAAACGCAATCATGAAGTGTACAACGCGACCAATTTGTTGACGGCGGTAATGTATGCCATTGTTTGTTTAGGCTTTTATTTTGTCGCCAATCCCTTTGTCACACTTTGGTTATCACCGATTTTTCGCCTGGATGATATCACAGTATTGTTGCTCAGCATCGATATGTATATCATGGGCGTTTTCAAGTTAAACAACTCCTTTAAATCAGCCCTGGGTTTATTTAAGTATCTGCGCTTACTACCGATAATCGGAGCGGTGGTCAATGTTGCAGTGTCGATACTGCTGGTTAAACCACTGGGTATCAGCGGGGTTATACTGGGAGCTATCATCGGGAATTTCTTTGTCTTCTTCCTGTTTGATCCGATTATTGTCTTCAAACACGGGTTTAAAGAAAGTTGGGTACCGTATTTCATCAGGAATTTCTTATATATCGGAATTATTATTGCCATCGGCTGCTTGATTCGTTTTATTGTTGTAAGTCAAAGCATGAGCTTAGTATTGACTATACTGGTAGCCGGGAGTTTATCGGTAGTGTTGCCTATACTGGTATTTACCGCCGTTTTCTGGAAAAGTGCCGAGCTGACATTTTTAAAGAAAAATGTTTTAACTAAAGTATTAAAAATTCATTAACTGACAAAAACCTCTATTGTTGCAAAGCGGCAGTTAAATGAGGATATGATATAATGACTTTATCTGGGAGGGAAAAACATGAGTAACAAAACAGTTTATATTGCGATGGCTACTGACATAGTGCACAACGGCCATATGAATGTTATTAAGGAAGGGGCGAAATACGGTGAAGTGACTATCGGTTTATTGACCGATGAAGCGATTGCCACTTATGATCGACTGCCCTTGTTAGATTTTGAGTCGCGGAAGTTGATTTTTGAGAATATCAAAGGCGTTTCTTCAGTTGTGGCTCAAGATACTCTGGACTACACTAAAAATCTAGAAACTTTAAAGCCAGATTATGTTATTCATGGTGATGATTGGAAAACCGGAGTGCAAAGCAATATCCGGGCCAAGCTTATTGAGACTTTAGCGCAATGGGGCGGGCAATTAATAGAAATCCCTTACACCAGAAATGATGCCACCGTTTTGCTGGATGCGAAATTTTGGGCGTTGCACAATACACCGGATGAAAGAAGAGCGAAACTCCGCCGCCTGCTTAAGGTTAAGCCGCTGGTTAGAGCGCTGGAAGCTTCTAACGGTTTAACCGGCTTAATTGTCGAAAACACCAAATTGGTTGATGCGGAAAGTGCGCAGATTAAAGAGTTTGATGCTATGTGGATCAGCAGTTTGTGTGATTCGACTTTTAAGGGAAAACCGGATATTGAGTTGGTTGACTTAACCAGCCGTTTAAATACTATCAATGAAATAATGGAAGTGACGACTAAACCGATTATCCTGGATGGCGATACCGGAGGTTTACTGGAGCACTTTGTCTTCAATGTGAAGACTTTAGAGCGCATCGGGATCTCGGCGATTATCATCGAAGATAAAACCGGCTTAAAAAAGAATTCGCTGTTTGGTACCGAAGTCCAACAGACAATGGACGATCCCCATAATTTTGCCGAGAAGATCAGAGCCGGAAAACAAGCACAAATCACCCGGGACTTCATGATTTTTGCCCGCATTGAAAGTATGATTGCCGGGTTGGGTGTTGATGATGCTTTTATGCGCGCTAAAATCTATATTGAGGAAGGCAATGCCGACGGTATCATGATGCACTCCAAAGAAAAAGACGGAGCTGAGATAATTGAGTTCTTACGCCGCTTTAGAGCGTACTCCCATGATATACCGGTTATCGTGGTACCGACCACTTATAATTACCTGAAAGACGAGGAGTTGGCGGCTATGGGAGCTAATATTGTGATTCATGCTAACCACTTATTGCGTTCGGCTTATCCGGCCATGAAAAAGACAGCTGAGGTTATTTTAGCCAGTGGTCGAAGTAAAGAGGCGGATGAACTTTGCATGTCAGTGTCCGAGATTCTCCGTTTAATCCCCGGGGGTGAGTAAATTGATTGACCCTCAAGCCTTCTATGATTATTTAAAATCAAAAGATATTGACTTATTTGCCGGGGTTCCGGATTCACTTTTAGCCAGTCTTTGCGCCTGTATTAAGGAAAACAGTGATAAAACCCATAATATAATCTGTGCTAATGAAGGTAATGCCATCGCTGTAGCGAGCGGCTATCATTTAGCCAGTGGCAAATACGGCTGTGTCTATATGCAAAACTCCGGTTTGGGCAATGCCGTCAATCCGCTTTTATCTTTATGCGATAAGGCGGTCTACAGTATCCCTTTACTGATGATCGTTGGTTGGCGCGGCCAACCGGGTACTAAGGATGAACCCCAACATGTCACTCAAGGGCGACTGACTTTAGGTTTACTAGAAACTCTGGGAATTAAGTATGTTGTTTTGACTGATGATTACCAAACGATAATTGACGATTGTGTGGCTTACATGCAACGAGAAAAACAGCCAATAGCACTGGTTGTGGAAAAAGGAACATTCCAAGATTACAGTAGTCCGGGCTTGGTTACCGATTTCCAGTTGACGCGCGAAGCGGCTTTAGAAGTCATTCTTGATCAACTGGGACCGGATGATTTTATCGTTTCAACCACAGGAAAAACTTCGCGGGAAATATTTGAAATTCGGGAAGCGCGTCATCAAGATCATAGCCGCGACTTTTTGACGGTAGGCTCGATGGGTCATACTGCCAGTATTGGTTTCGGTATGTCTTTGGCTAGTGATAAAGCCATCTATGTAATCGACGGGGATGGTTCATTTTTAATGCACCTGGGCTGTTTTCCGGTTATCGCCCAAGTGGCTAAGAAAAACTTCAAATATATCCTCAACAATAATGGAGCCCATGAGTCAGTCGGCGGACAGCCGACGGTGGCTTTAGCTATTGATGTTGCGGGCATGTTGCAAGCTGCCGGTTTTAAAACGATCTATAGTGCTTTTACGGCAAGGGAAATTGAAGGCGCTTTAGCGAAGATGAAAGATGAAAGTTTATGTGCCTTGGTCCTATATACTAAAGTGGGTTCAAGAGATGATTTAGGGCGGCCGACCAAGAGTCCACAAGAGAACAAAGAAGAGTTGATGGCTGGTATTAGTGAAAGGTAGCCCGAAAATGAGCGCAGCAACTAAAACAACCAAAAACAAGAAACGACAAAATAACGCTGACAACCACTATAAAGATTGCAGTATGAGAATAAGCCCTTACCAAAAAAGAGTGATGATCTTGGATATACTTAGTACGAGCATCGCTGCTTTGTGGGGCAGCAAAACCGACCAAGACGCAAAAGAACAAGCTCTGAAAGCGCTAGAACTGGTGATACAGCATTATTCTGGCTACCTGCAAGATGAGGAACCAGCTAACAAAATCATGCAGGAAGCTGGCCGATTGACAGCTGAAGTTTTAGCAAAAACGGGGAAAGGCTTAGCTTATCGCCTGGGGGAAGCAGTAGCTGCTGCCAAGAAGATTGCGGTAGGCCACTGTGCCGGCGTATTGTTGTTGCCACTTTGGCAGCAACTTGAGCAGATTGATAATGCAACAGGAAAAGGTTTACTGCAATCCGGTTTTAGTGCTCTCAACCGGGCTTTTAAGGCAAGTAGCAATACCGCGGCACAATTGTGCTATAAAAACTTGCTGGAAGAATTAAAATTGCAGGATATCGTAATTGAGACAGCCCAAGAGTTACTCGCTGTGGTTGCGCTTTTAGATTTGCCAACTATTGATAATTGTTTATATAGCTTAACCCTGGAGCAAATTAAAGAAATTTACTATGCGGCTTTCTGTAACCTGCATATAGAACTGGCCCAAGTGGAATGTCTCGAGGTATTTAAAGTAGTGGACAAATTGTGTCGCCAGCAGCAAATTAACTACACAGCTATCGGGGGAACAATTCTCGGGGCGGTCAGGCATCAAGGTTTTATTCCTTGGGATGACGATATTGACATCATTTTAAAGCGCGATGATTTTGAGCGTTTTGTCCAAGTGGCAGCTGACAAACTGCCAAATGGTTATCAACTAAACTGGCACAATACGATTGACTATTGGTGGAGTGGCATGGCCCGAGTAATGAAGACCCAGGACAGCAAGTTCGCTCGGATTTACCAAAAAAAGAAAGAAGGAGTTGTGCTGGAGGAAGGCTCAAACATCGATGTCTTCCCTCTGGATTGCACAATAGACAAGGAGGCTTTAGCTGCGAAAATCCAGTGGTCGATCAAAAGAGCCTTGAGTCGCTCTTTGTACAACAAACATGATATTCCGGTGGAAATGAAGGGAGTTTCGGCTTATCTGTTGTGGTTGTTAGGAAAAGTGGTGAGCCAAAAAACTTTGGTTGGGCTTTTAAATAAATGTGTTACTTTTTACAATCATAATAAAAAGACTAAGGCGGTGATGTGTACGTTTGGTGTTTGGAGTCGAAGCAAAGAAACCCATCGTAAGGAGGTTTTCAGCGACATCATTTACCTGCCTTTTGAAGATACCTTGATGCCGGTGCCGGTGGGTTACCATGAGTTATTGACGAGCACCTACGGTGACTATCTTAATTATCCGCCGGTTGAAAAACGGATATCGACTCATCGTAACAAACTGAAAGCTGCCTACAATCAAGATAGAGTAGCCATTGAGCCCTTAGAGAAAGGGGAGCAATTTGAAGGCTGAAAGCAAAAGTAATACTGAAATGCGACCTCTTAATGATATAGATGAAGCCAGACTAGATTATTTCAAACAGCAAAAAACCTACAGCGGAGAAGCTGCTTACAAGAATTTGGCGCTTATCCTAAGGCAACAGCAAACTAAAAAGGCGATGATTGTTTGCGGTAAATCGTATCATCGTAGTTTTATCAAAGCTTATATTGAAAGTCTACCCGGAGAATTTGTTTATTTCAGTGATTATAAAGTCAACCCGGACTATGAAGACATAATTAAGGGAGTGAAGTTGTTTAAAGAAAGTGGTTGTGAATTGGTTATTTCTATTGGTGGCGGTAGCAGCATCGATGTAGCCAAATGCATCAAACTCTTTGCCTGGCAAAAGGCTGGCGAACTTTGGTTGAATTGCGCTTATTGCAGTTCACCGATCATCCACATCTGTTTACCTACCACTGCAGGTTCCGGTAGTGAGGCGACACGCTTTGCGGTTATCTACTACCAAAAGGAGAAGGTCTCGGTGCACCATGATTGCCTTTTACCGGATTATGCGATACTAGAAAGCAAATTTTTAGCCACCTTATCTCCTTATCAAAAAAGAGCCTGCCTGTTGGATGCTGCCGCTCAAGCTATCGAGTCTTATTTAGGGAGCAAAGCAATACCGCAGTCTAAAAATTATGCCGCCCAAGCCATCCGACTGATTCTTGATAATGCCGCGGACTATTTGGCTGAGCTACCAAGTTCATTTGCCAAGATCATGCTGGCTGCCAACTTAGCCGGGAAAGCTATTAACATATCCGAAACTTCAATACCCCATGCGTTGAGCTATAAAATTGTAGCAACATTTAAAATAGCTCATGGTCATGCGGTAGCTTTGACCTTAGCAGCATACTGGAAGTTTATTGTCGACAATATCAGCTCTTGTTGTGATAGTAGAGGTCAAGACTATCTTGTCGCTACCTTAAGTGAACTAAATCAATTATTTGGGGGGCAAAACAGTTATGAAGCAATCGCCGGCTTTCAGGCTTTTCTAAATAGTATGCAATTAGAAGCTGTGGTTATTGACAATTCGTCAGCTTTGGTAAGATTGGCAGAAGCCTGCAAAATCCATCCTCTGAAAAACTCACCGGTTACGATAAGCCCAGACAATATCAGGGACTTGCTGTTTGCTTCACTATGCAACATCAATGTCAAACAAATTCAAGAAGAGTGTTTGACTATTTTAAAGGTCGTAGATGAATTTTGTCACGAACATAATATCAATTATTTTATGACTGAAGGTTCTTTATTAGGAACGATACGCCATCAGGGTTTTATACCTTGGGATGATGATTTAGATATTGCCATGGAGAGAAGTGATTACCAACGCTTTATCCATCTGGCAGCAACAAAATTGCCACCAGGCTACAAACTATATTGGCATACGACAGTAGAGAATTGGTGGCCGGGTGTGCCACGAGTGGCCTTCAGCGAAAATGGTCGCTTTGAAAGATTCTTTCCCTCAAAGAAAAAGGGGGAGGAGATACTGCCGGGGGCCAGTGTTGACATTTTCCCTTTGGACTCGGTGCCCAAGAAACAGTCTTTCCCCCAAAAATTTCAATGGGCGATTCGCGCTTGCTACAAAAGAGCAATACGTTACAATCAGGGGGTTTCCCAGTTTTACGACAGCCCATTATCGCTTGCTCTGATTATTATCGGGAAACTTTTTAGTTTTAAGTTTTTAATCAGGCAAATGGAGAAATGGCAAACGAAGTACAATCACCCCGACAACCCGTACTTATTTCTCAGCGCCAGTAATTACTCTTGGGTAAAAGCGACTTTTGCGAAGTCTAACTTTGCCTCGACTTTGCTGCTTCCTTTTGAAGACATGATGGTGCCGGTACCTGCGGGTTATGATGAGATATTAAGGAGCACCTATGGGGATTACTTACAAGCCCCGCCAATCGAAAAACGGATCAGTGAACACCGCAACCGGCTGAAAGCTGAATATCGTAGCAAGGTAATTAAGCCTGATTAGGATGGCGTATTTCAGGGGCTTAAAAAAAGAGTGATATAAAAGGGAAAGGGAATAATTATGAAAAGAATAACTTTAGCATTAATGTTGGTTTTATTGTTGCTAGCCTGTGGGCAAGTAGAGCCGCATGCAAAAAACAAAGAACTAAAAATTGTGCCGGTAGCCCAGCACGACAATTTTGACGGGGTAACATTGATCTTGAGCATTGATGAAATGTTCACCTTTACACTCTTAGCCTTTGATGAGACTACCCGGATAGACAGTGATAGCCCGGGAATCATCGAACTAGCGGATTATTCCGAAACTAACGAAAAAGCTTTCACAATTAAGGCTGTTGCCCCGGGAGAAACCAGCCTGGCTTTCAGTAAAGAAAAAGAAAAAGTCAGCATCAAAGTAGTTGTTAAAGCCATGAGTATCAACTCGAGTGGCATAAAAGATGGCAAAATTGATTTGGCGTATGGTAAATTTGGCAGTCAACTGTCTAAAGGCGTACCTACATTGAGCTTACCAATTGAAATTGAAAATCCGCCTTTCACTACTGTAAGCTTTGCGCTCAGCATCATCGATCCCGATGGCGGTAACTGGGTGCATTGGCTGGCCACTGACTTCTCCGCTGATGTTTTAGTTGAAAATGCTTCAATTAAAAATGCGGCGATCATGGTGCAAGGAAAAAATGACTTTGGGACAAAAGGTTATGGCGGCCCAACACCCCCAGATAAAACCCATAAGTATGTAATAACACTCTATGCATTAAATGAAACCTTAAATCTGCAAGAAAACTTTAGTTATAAACAATTTCAAGAAGCATTGAAAGGCAAAGTCCTGGCTACAGCGGAATTGACCGGGACCTATACTAATAAAAGATGAAAAAGCAGTTGTAGCCTGATGTACTTAACAAGAACTTTGCTGGCTTAAGTCTTATCGTGATTTTTAATATGTGCTATAATGCAGTTAACAACAGGAGAAACGTATATGATTTATGGAATGATTCTAGCTGGTGGCTCCGGAACCAGAATGGGTAATAGTGACCTGCCTAAGCAGTTTTTAAACATCGGAGACAAACCGATTCTTATTCACACCTTAGAGCAATTCATTGTCAATAAAGCAATCGACAAGACGATCATTTGTGTACCGGAGGTTTGGCTAAATTATGCCAGAGACTTGGTCAACGAACATTTGGGCGAAGTTGCTGACTTGTATTTTGTCGTCGGGGGGGAAACGCGTAACGAGACAATCGTTAATGGCTGTAAGTTCATCAGCGCTGAGTTTGGTACAAAGGACGCTGATGTAATAGTGACCCATGATGCCGTTCGGCCTTTTATCAACCAAAGAATATTGGAAGACAATATCGCTGCTATTGAGCAATGCGAGGCCGTAGATACCGCCGTTCCGGCTTTCGATACGATTGTTGCGTCAAAAGACGGGGTCTTTATCAGTGAGGTACCGCTTAGAAGTGAAATGTTCCAGGGACAAACTCCCCAAACCTTTAAGTTGAATAAGTTTATGGAACTTTATGCCAGTTTGAGCGCTGAAGAAAAAGCGCTACTGACTGATGCCTGTAAGATTTTCTTTTTAAAGTGTGAGAAAGTAAAGATTGTCGCCGGTGAGTTATCTAATATTAAGATAACGACGCTTTATGATTTGAAATTAGCCAATGCCATCATCAATTCTGAGGTGAGAAATGATTAATTTTGTTTATCGTTTAGTAGCGGCGAAACAAATTAGGGTCGATTACCTACAAGAGACCATCAACAGCGACAAAGTTGTGGTGCGACCACGCTATTTGTCAATCTGTGCAGCTGACCAGCGCTACTACTTTGGTAAACGGGATCCAGAAGCGATGAAAAAGAAACTGCCGATGGCTTTGATTCATGAAGGTGTTGGCGAAGTGATTTATGATAGAAGCGGCACTTTTAAGGCCGGGGATATGGTGGTGATGATCCCCAATACCCCGATGGAAGATGACGAGATAACCAAAGAGAATTATCGGCGTAGCAGTCGCTTTCGTGCCAGCGGTTTTGATGGGTTTATGCAGGATCTGGTTTTTATGCGTGCAGACCGCTTAATTAAATTTTCTGATATTCCTTTAGAGGTAAGCTCCTTTATGGAATTGATCAGTGTGACGATGAATGCTTGCGAGCGTTTTGCAGCTATCAGTTTACCACGGAAGAAGCGCTTGGGCGTTTGGGGCGACGGTTCGGTCGGTTTTGTCATGGCCTTGGTGCTACAAAACGAGTATCCTGAGGCGGAAATCTTTGTGGTCGGTGCCAGTGCGGAAAAGCTGAGCCATTTTTCTTTTATTAAGCAGCGCTATATGGTTGACAGTTTACCGGCTGACTTTAAAGTTGACCATGGTTTTGAGTGTGTCGGCGGCAACTTCAGTTCCAGTGCCATCAACCAAATCATTGACTATATTGAACCCCAAGGAACAATCAACCTTTTAGGGGTTAGTGAAAATGAAGTAGCCATAAATACCAGAATGGTATTAGAGAAAGGTCTCTCACTTATCGGCCACAGTCGTAGCTCTTATGCTGACTTCGCAAAAGCCGTTAAGTTGTTATCGGGAAATCCGGCAGTATCGCGGTACTTACAATCGATAGTTTCTGATTTGGTCGAAGTTGACTCAATCGAGGATATTCATCGGGCCTTTATGTTGGATCAAACCAGTCAATTTAAGACCGTCATGAAGTGGAATTTGTGAGCTGATACATATGAAAGCAATAATCCTGAAAATTGGAATAAATGTGGCAATACTGGCAATGAGGCTGCCATATTTTTTCTTTAAACTATTGCCCACCAAAAATCGCATTGTGTTTTTATCGCGACAAAGTGATAATTGCCCGGTTTCCTTCAGATTAGTTATTGAGGAAATAGCAAGACAAAACTGGGAAGTTAAAACCAAAGTTTTGGCTAAAAAAATTGATAAATCCCCATTAAAGACACTACTCTACGGTTTCCACATCATCGTGCAACAGTACTATATCGCTACTTCTAAAGTTGCGGTACTGGACTCTTATAACATCAGTATCAGCGTCTTAAAACATAAGAAAACTCTGAAAGTGATCCAAATGTGGCATGCTTTGGGCTCCTACAAGAAATTTGCCTTGAGTATTTTGGATAAAGATGAAGGCCGTTCGCAGCTGGTCGCTCAAACCATGAAGATGCATCAAAATTATGATTTTATCCTAACCAGCAGTAAAAGCGCTTTGCCGAATTTTGCGGAAGCTTTTGGCTATCCCCATGAAAAGATGGTGATACTACCGATACCTTATATCGATGAACTTTTAGATAAGCAAAAAGTCGACAGCAACAACAAGAAAATCCTGCAAAGATATCCGCAAATGGCAGAAAAGAAAAACATCCTCTATGTACCGACTTTTAGAAAAGACAGTATAAGAGAAAAGGAAGCTATTATGGCTTTAGTTGATGCCGTTGCCTATGATAAATATAACTTGATAATTAAATTGCATCCGGTTTCCAATTTAACCATCAATGATGACAGAGTGATCAGTGCCAAAGAGTTCAGCTCCCAGGATATGATAGCTTTGGCGGATTATGTAATTACTGATTATTCAGCGATCATCTACGAACTGGCTTTACTGAAAAAGGCGATTTTTCTTTATACGTATGATTTCAACGAGTATATTGACAAGCGTGATTTCTATTTCGATTATAATGACTTACCGGCAAAACGCTACGAAGATGTGAGGGAACTGTTAAAAGACATTGATAATGACAACTATGATAGCGCTAAAATAAATTCCTTTGCCAAGCAGAGCATTGAATTACCGGATAATGCCACTTGTGCCCAAGCCTTTGTAACTTTATTGAAGAGCCTGGTTGTTTGACGATTTGTTTTTATAGAAATTGTTCGCTGACTGAAAAGAGGAAACTGATTATGAGGATTAGAAGACTGGGAATTATGATAATAACGGTAGCTGTCATTCTGTCCTTTTTTGCTTGCAAGCAGTCAAAAAAAGTCGACAATCAAGCAGTTTTACCACCAAGCTATCCCGGGCACTTCCTTGATTTTATTGAGCTTTCCGATTATGTGGTTTTGCAGAACCAAGAAATCAAGATCTTTCTCTTTAAAGATCAGAAGTATTCAACCGATATTGCGAAAACCCTGACGCGTGCTCTTTATTGGGTTGAAGATTTTAGTGGGATCAACAATTTAAGAAAAAATGACAATAGCATTTATCCAGCCTATTTGGCTTATGAAGACTTGCAGGCAATGAGTCCGGAAGTGCGCTATCTCAATTTGTTTAATGAAATTGCGAATTACGATGACAAGATAGTGTTTTTTGCTAATCGCTATGACTTGGCTTGTGCTTTTGAAAACAGTATCACCATGTTTGATGATTATTTTGTGATTGAAAGCTATGATTGTTATGAGTTCGGCGCTTTTCTTCACGAACTTATCCACGTCAATCATAGTCGTTATGCTCCCAATATCGGTTATTGCCCGCCTTTTATGGAAGGCTATGCCAGCTGGGGCGTAGGAAGAATCGCCCAAAAACAAGGCTTAGATGCTTTGTATAGAATTAACCAGGAACAGTATGCGATTGCCAGCTTGCCGGAAAATTTGGAGGATTTTTTTGCGGGAGCTTACCAAAAAGAAAACGATATTAGTAACAACTACTACTATGGCTATGCCTTTTGCCTATATCTTGAAGAAATTTATGGTGAAGAGATATTTATCAAGATTTTTGATGCCAGCCAAAACATGGATTTATCGGTCTACTACAGTGAAGATGGTAGCCAAGATAACTGGCATTTGGTTGCTAGGGATTTTGTTGAAGTGATAAAGGCGCAGTGTTCGGCTTCCGTATTTAACGATTGTGTAACTTGGTATAACTCGCGATAATCTTGATTTCTATCAGAGTGAACATCAAGATTAATGGCGTCTATTATATGTGAGGGAAGTCCTTGATTATTTTTATTACTATATCGATAAAAAGAGAAAAGCAAGGAATAATTATTTTTGATAGAATGCTCAATCAGTGGCTAAATAAACTAATTCATTAAGGATAAATAGTACATAAAAATACATTGTATTAAATACATACAAACAATAGTTTTGTTGACATAAATGGTGATAGTGGTAAAATTTAAGTAGATTGTCTAGTTAAATTTTACCACTATCACCATTTATGTCAACAAAACTATTGTTTGTATGTATTTAATACAATGTATTTTTATGCACTATTTATCCTT
>CAZUQA010000026.1:0-13236 GCA_964622375.1 uncultured Erysipelotrichaceae bacterium
GTTTTACCATCGAAGCTTACTTGGTAAAACTGGAAGTACAAGAAAACAATGTCGTCTATGTTACCGAAGAGATTACTGTAAACTTTACTAATGCCTACAAACATGGTATTTACAAATTTACTCCGACTTGGTTGCCTTATACAGCGGCGGATGGAAAGACGGTAAAAAGACGGGCGAAAATTACGGAATTACGAGCTATAGGTGACAACTATACGGTGGATTGGGTCAGTAAGAAAGCCCGCATAAAGATAGGCGATGCTGATGTATATGAAGGAGAAGGAATAAAACAGTACATCATAAAGTATACCTACGATATGGGTAGTGATCCCTTTAAAGGTTTTGATGAATTCATTTTCCACGCTTATGGTGATTATTGGGGTACGGAAATTAAAAATGCCAGAATAGAAGTAGTCATGCCGAAAAACATTGATAACTACAATGTGAAATTCTTCTTTGACAAATATCGTAAAGAAGAAGCAACACCATATGTAAATTATCAAATAAACGGCAATATTTTAACAGCGGAATTTGACAGTGCTGCTTACCATGAGTCGGGTTACAAAGATTGGTGTAGTCACGCAACCCCTGGTGAAAACTGTCAAGTCCCCGATTGGGCTAATCGTTTACATAGTGCTTTAACGGTGGATATTGAACTGCCGGAGGGTTATTTTGTCAAGGGGAATAATACTTACGGTTATGTCTCTTTAGG
Source organism: uncultured Erysipelotrichaceae bacterium (assembly GCA_964622375.1). Lineage (GTDB taxonomy): Bacteria > Bacillota_I > Bacilli_A > Erysipelotrichales > Erysipelotrichaceae > CAZUQA01. The sequence continues at coordinate 710 of CAZUQA010000026.1, forward strand.
CTTGCTTATTGCCATAATAGTTATGACCATTCTGACAGCTTTCAGATGGCGGAAGTATGGCAAGGACTTCCCTAAAAGAGCGCAAACTATCGAGTTCTACCCCCCGGAAAACTTCAGCTCGGCGGAGATCGGTTACGTTTTCAGTAAACAGTCCAATAAAAAACTGACGATTTCTCTGATTGTCAGCTTGGCTAGTAAGGGTTACATAAAAATCGATGAAGTCGATAAAAAAATCCTGATCATTAAAAACATGCCAATAGTAAAAAGAGCAACGGTCACTGATGAAGAACCGATAAAACGCAGTATTGAACTACGGCAACTGAAAGCTGCCGATGAGGCTCTTTCTGCAGCGGAGAAAAAAGCACTGAGCCTACTCTTTGGTACAGAGAAGTACGTTAGATTGCAGAGTGATATCGCTACCTATCTACAGCACAAGGATTACTTAATAGCCCAGGGTTATATCGAGGAAATCAGTGATAATTTATCGGAAATCCAACAACAAGAATTGGAACAAAAAGCGCGAGAAGACATCGAACAGCGCATCTACGATGAAGAGTTGCGGAAATTCCAAGCCGGTTTATTGCCGCTTAATGATTATGAAAATTTAGTCTATGAGCGTCTATTTGAAACTGCTGATGAAGTGCTGTTAGCGGAGCACCAAACTTTCTACAAGACTTTTAGTGAGATCAGCAGTAAATTGAACACTAAATTGCGCTATGTCATTGAAGATAAAAAAGCCAATAGAAAATTCTGGTTATCAATTTTGGTCGTTATTGGCAATACGCTATTTGCCTGGTTGGCTTACAGCTATTTTGAGGATATGAATCCGCGTTTTAGCCTGCTTTATCTGGTGGGCTTCGCCTGTATCCTGGTTAATCTGTTTTTCACTGTTATCATGAAAAGAAAGACCGATTATGGCGAAATAGTGATCGCCAAAGTCAAGGGATTCCGGGATTTCTTATTGCTGGCGGAAAAACCGATGTTAGAAGAACTGGTAGCTGCCGATCCTCATTATTTCTATCACATTCTGCCTTATACTTATGTTCTAGGAATTTCCAATAAATGGATTAAGAAATTTGAAGACATACCAATGCCGGTGCAGGATATGGGCAGTTTCGATTATGGTTCTAGTGGTAGTTTTGACAGCATTGGCAGTAGTGTCACTTATCCTTCTTCTTCCGGAGGCGGTGGTAGTGGTTCTTCCGGCTGTGGCGGAGGCTGTTCATCGTGCGGTGGCGGTTGTAGTTCTTGCGGTGGTGGCGGTTCTTGGTAAATAAGTTTATTTTACAGTGGCATATTACCTCGGCCTGTAATTTGCGCTGTAAACATTGTTACCAAAACGACTATCAAGTTGTCCAATTAACCAAAGACCAACTTTGGCAGATCCTCGCTCAATATCGTAAGCTACTACAAGAACTTAAAGTAGTGGGACATATCAATTTAACCGGAGGCGAACCTCTGCTCAGCCCCTATTTCTACGATTTGCTGGCGGAGTTTGAAAAAGATAAAGAACTCTATTCTTTTTCCATATTGACTAACGGATCTTTAATCAATGAAGAAAATGCCGGAATAATTGCCCGGTATGGGCCAGAATATGTTCAGCTTTCCCTAGAAGGTAACAGGAAAACCAATGACAATATACGCGGTTTAAAAAGCTACAAACAGGTAGCAACCGCCGTAAAGCAGCTTAGAAAGCAAGGTACCTTTGTTTCTTTGGCTTTTACGGCCCACAAACAGAACTACAAAGAGTTTCCGCAAGTGGTTGATTTCGCGCTGAAAAACCAAGTAAACAATGTCTGGTCCGATCGCTATATTCCTTTGGCTGATGATAAGACACTTGAGACTTTAAATGCCCAAGAAACCCAAGAGTACCTACAAATCATGCACGACCAGCATTTACGCTTACAAAGGCGGAAAAACTGCCATACCACAGTTGCGATGTATCGGGCTTTACAGTTTTTAAAGACCGGGGAATTTGCCTATGCTTGCACTGCCGGAAAGACTTTGTTGACAGTTATGGAAAACGGGGATTTAGTACCGTGCCGGCGTTTACCATTAATAGTTGGGAATGTCTTGGAAAGCGACATGTTGACGCTGCTTAAGAACAACAAAACTTTACAAAAACTAAAAAGCAATGCTATCCCCCGGGAGTGTCAAGGTTGTGAACATGAGAAATCCTGTCAGGGTGGTTTAAAATGTTTAACTTACGCTTTATATGGCGACTTAGATCACAAAGACTGGGGTTGCATATTAGAATAGTGTTTATTAAAAAACGGTATTATAGTAGTGTGAATTGATTGTATTTGCAAGGGAGATAGAGGAGAAACTATGGCCAAGAAAAAAGAAACAGTAAATGTCGAAGTAACAGAAAAGGCTACTGCAGGCAAAGAAGAGGCGATATCTGCGGCAAATTCACTAATAAAAAAAGAAAGCCCAGATAAAAGAGAAGGACTCCAACCTCGCCATGGTGGCAAAAAATCAACAAAGACACCGGAAATAAAAGAAGAATGCGAAGCTGAAGCGCTGGCGGAAACAAAAGCAGCGGAGGCTGTGGCTACTGAGAAATCCGTGCTAGAGCCCAAGAAAAAAATTGGCAAAAACCTGGACTTAATTTTGTTATTTGGCGTTTTATTGCTATTATTCATTTTCGCTTATGATCTTGGCACGAAATCACTTGGTGAAGTTAAATTGCCACAAGATGATAAAAGCGTAATACCACTTAAAGACAGCAGTAAGAAAATCTGCGAAGATGGTAACTGTAAGCTAGTTGCCGTGAAAAATGACTATCAGATCTATCAAGATGAAAAAACCCATTATGTTTATAATTTAACGACGCAGGAAATCACCGCTTTGCCAGCGGGATGTAAGGCCATTGAATGGTCTTTTCAAACATTTGATGCATCCTATATTGAGAAAGAGGTATTTCAAAGTTTGATTTTACAACGCGACAATCAGTTAGCTTTGTATAGTTTGTCCCAAAAGAAGCTTATAGTTGATTTTGGTCCCTTTAGGGAATTTCGGGAAATTGACTTTGCCGCACCCTATATCTTCTTTTATGATAACTTTGTAGCCTATTGTATCAATAGTGCAACTGGGGAAATTTTAAACTTAGGCCAAGAAATCCAGAGCATGGAATTTGATATTGACAACAACAAACAGGTAAACGGGGTAATTGCCATGAAATATTATAGTTATTCTCCGGCCTATTACAATTTGGCTCTGAAAAATTGGCAGATTAAATTTGACACTTACTACGGGATAAGAAGCACCAAAAGCCAGTACCTCTTGGTTGATCATATCAATGAAACGATCTCGGCTTCGGTGAATTTATTTGATACCAAAAGCGGAAAAACGGTATTACCTTGGCAAGATGTTATCCATTGCGACGGGCGTTATTGTAGCATTGATAGTGACTATGTAAAAAACAATAATGCTAGTTCTGGCTTTACCAGCGATTATTTTGATTTACAGACCGGAAAGCTACTGTTGCAGGATAAAGCCACCAGACAAATCCCCGAAGTTAAAGAGATGCTTAGAACTGTAAGGCTGCTTTATAATTGGGATTTTGGTGAAGAAAAAATCACAGACTTGAACAAGTTGGACAACAACAAAAAATTGTTGCTGATTTATAGTTTGATGGAGAATATGTACTATGATTATTTCGAGGGCGGGATAAGCAGCTCCATGCTAAAAAATGAAGTACAAAAAATACTAGGAAAAAACTTTGGCTATAGTGATGCTGACATTATTTGTGGAGACGGAGCCCATGTTGTTGTCAGCTATAATAAAAAAACCAAAACTTATGAGTTCACTGGAGATTGCTATGGCCAGTCGGAGCATGAGGGAAATAGACATAGTAATTGTTTATATGATGAAGTGATCAGTTATCAAAAACAAGGTGATTATTATGAAATCGTTGTCTGCAAAATGATTGAAGGGGATTTCGCCCAAGAAAGCTACTTCGCCGATTATTCCGGTAACTGGCGTTTAGACATTGCGCTAAAAGAAGATGCAGCTTACTATGACTATATTATTGAATATCTTTCAAACCCGGAGAAATATACCCAAAAAAGTCCGCGCTATAAATATATCTTTAAAAAGGAGAAAGATAAGCTGGTCTTAGTTGCTTATGAGTACATACCGGCTTAATAAATGATTATATTCAAGTAACGATAAACATCAGTAACCGAACTTCAACGCCAAGAAAGGAAGAGAAAATGAATAATCAAGACGATAAAGCAAAAAACCCGGTAAATATCAAAGATAAGCCAGGAAAAAAGTCTATCAGTAACCGCAGCGAAGCTAATAAGCCAGCTGAAAGCGCACAAAAGAGCACAGGGAAGCCAACTAAAGAGACTGAGAATATTGGGGTTTCAGTGAAGCCTAAAGATAGCGGAAGGGGCAGCCAAGGAATAAAAATAATTGCTCTGGTTTTATTGAGTTGCGGTTTTATGCTGCTTTTTTACCTTTGGGGGCGCCAATCAGTAGTACAGGTGGCACCTGAACAACCAAAAGAAGAGATTGATTTAAGCAAGAGGATTTGTGAATTCGAAAACTGTCATCTGGTACTTAAGAGTTTTCCTTATAAAGTATATCAAGACGTGAAAGCTGGCTATGTATATGATCAAGTCAATGATTACAGTTACGCTCTACCGGAAGGAGCTCAAGCAAAATACTTTGTAAAGTTTAATGATATCAACATTGGTTTAGAGCTCAAGAAAGATGATAAACTGGCACTTTACAGTTTGGCTACCAAAGAAATCATTATCCCATATGGCCATTACATCGGCTTTAATATCAAGGAGATCACAGGTTCTTTCATCCTATTTACCAGCCAAGATAAGGCGTTTTTGTTCAATCAAGAAAGCCAGGAAGCGATATTTTTAGCTGGTAATATCATAGAACTCAGCCTATGTTGGGATAAAGAAACGCTGGTTGGTGTATTTCTTGGCACTAACGAAAATAAAAAATCCTTCTACAGTCTGGCGGATAAAGCTTTGGTGTTTCCTTTCGGTACTTATTATTATCTGGCCTATGCCGGAGGCAACTATCTGGAATTTGGCTATGAAATAGCCGAAGAAGATTATCTCTTTGATAGATATGGCATCTATGATATTGTCAAGAAAAAAGAAATAGTTAAAAACATCGATAGTATTGAGTGTTCGAAGCAGACCTGTACACTATACGACTATAGTAACAACAACATTATTGATGTCTTTGATTTTAGAAAAGGAGAAATGTTACTGAAAAACCGAAAATATCGTAACGATGCTGAAGTAAAGAAAATGTTGGCGATTCTCCAGATTTTTTCTGTGGACTATTTCGGTGACAAAAAAATTACAGATTTTAACACGCTGGACAACCAAGCAAAATTGCAGATGATTTATCATTACTTATTACCGGAAGATTGTGATTTTGAAAAAGGAGTGAAAAGTAATGTTTTTCGCAACAATTTTCAGAAAATCTTCGGTAAGGATGTAGATTATCAAGATGGTGATGTCTTATGTGGGGCTTGTGGTGGAATCCTGCTATCTTACAATAAGAAAAATGAAAAGTATTATTACGTTGACCATTATGAAGAAAATGATTGTGATGAAGGTAAATCCTATGACCTCTGTTTCTACAAGGAGATTGCCGCTGTTAAACAACAGGATGATCTCTATGAGTTAGAAATCTACATGTTGTTCAATGATGACGGTTGGGATGAAAAAGATGGCAGTAGAGGCGTAGTTTGGGGGGATTTAGATTATAAAAATGTACTTTTCCGAACATATTATGATTTAGGCTTTGAAGGGGATGCGATTGTGCACTATTTAGCTAATTTCAATGAATATAAAAAGAAAAGTTCGCAGTTTAAATATACCTTTAGAAAAGAAGGGAAAGATTTCATCTTAGTTGCTTATGAGTATGTAGCAGCAAAGTGACAATAAGATAGCGAAACTTTTTTAACAGCCAAAGAATGTAACTAGGAAATTGAAGATGATAGCTACATTCTTTTTAATTTGAGCCTAGTTGTCTAGTAATTACTGAATTTACAGGCATATTGATTGCCCAGGTAAAAATGACCATGCTAGGATGAATTTGAGAATTTGAAATGGACAAGCCATAGCGTTATTTAGCTAAACAGAAAGGTAGTGAAGAGATATGCCGATAATAACAAAAATAATCAGTGGAATAAGTATGGCACTTTTGTTACTTTTTCCCGTACCAAATCTAGTAAACTCAGGGCAAACCGCAACAACGGTCGCCAGCTATGAACAATTAGTTGAAGCTTTGCAAAGTGAGGCTACGGAAATTTTCATAGAACAATCTTTGGAAATAGACGCGGCAATAATTATTCCGCCGGGAAAAACTGTAAAACTGGCTTCTGTGGATTCTTTGGAAGCCAGCACATTGCTAAGAGCAGGCAATTATTTTTCTGAACTTTTTATTGTGCAACATGGTGCAACTTTGACGCTTGCCAATGTGATCATCGATGGCAATAGGAAAGAAGTGACAGCTCATGCTTCTTTGATTAAAGTAAGCGGCGAGCTGTTTGTGGAAAAAGGAACGGTGTTGCAGAACAATGAATTTAGAAATACCTTACCCATGAGCTATTACAGTGGCGGCGCCATTATAATTGAAAAAAACGGGAAAGTTGAAATGCATGGTGCTAGTCTGGAAAATAACTATGCTTTATATGATGGCGGAGCCATCTATGTTCAAGGTTCTTTTTTGGCAAATGAAAGCAGTTTTAAAAATAACAGAGCCGGTAATGATGGCGGAGCTATTGCTTTGGCAAATAACAGTGAAACTAGCCTGAGAAATTGTAAAATTCAACAGAATCAAACCGAATTTCTTGGCGGCGGTATAGCCGTTGATAGCGGTAAATTGTCAATTGAAAATTGTGAGATCAGCGACAATCAGAGCACTTATGGTGGTGGAATCTTTGCCGGAGGAGCAACGATAATCAAAAAGACGAAAATAAAAAACAATAAGGCGGACATCGGCGGCGGGATTAATTTCTATCCAGTGTTTTCCGCAAGTTTTATTCTTGAAGAAGTAGAACTAATTGATAATCAGGCAATAAATGGCGGTGGTTTAGCAGTGTTTAGTGACCAGAATATTAGCCTGTTAAAGTTAATGATAAAAAATAATAAAGCAACTTTAGGTGGTGGTATTTATAGTTTTGTCGGTAAAATACCACTGAAGCAAAGTACTGTGGTAAACAATCAAGCGGATAGAGGCGGCGGTATTTATCTGCAAAACGGAAGCTGCGAATTAATTGGCAGTGAAGTTTCAAACAACCGAGCGGTCAACGGTGGTGGGCTTTACTTAACGGCTATTGCCCAACTACATTTGGTTGAGGCGACTATAGTTGATAATAAAGCAACTAACAATGGTGGTGGTATCTTCGCTGAAAACTATAATTCTTTATATTTAAGAAGCGACAGCGTCGCGGTTTTTAGTGGCAATCAAGCCGCAAAGATCTTTATGCCACCAAAAAGCGCACCCCAAACTGAAGAACAATGGCAGGGAACAATAAGCACGATATCGGTGAATATAGCTGGTGATAGGAAACTGACAGTCTACAATAACTGCGATATCAACTATCTCGCCGGCAAAGAATTATTACCCTATAAAGTGGTTTACCATAGCAACTGGGATACTCTGCAAGAACCGCTAGTAAATGAACTACTGCCTACCGCAGTTGTAAAGGTGGCAGTTAACAGCTTTGTTGCCCCGTTGAACATGAGATTTGTCGCTTGGAACACCAAAGAAGATGGTAGCGGACAAGTTTATCATAGCAATGAGATTTTGGAAATGCCGGAAAACGACTTGATGCTCTACGCTATTTGGGAGCATGTGCATCACGAAAATGTCAACACCGGAGATTATAATAAGACAAATAACTATGCGTTAACCGGTTTAGTGCTCAGTGCTTTAGCCATATTCCTTCTTTGCTTCGAGCGAAAACCTTATAATATTGATTGAAAACCAAACAACGAAATCATTATTTATTTGAGTTATTCATTAATTACAATATTTCAAATCAAAGCAGTGAAGATTAACAAAGGGCAATTTGTCGATACAGGAAACTGCTATAATAAAAATAAGATAAGAAGCCGAAATTACCGGCTTTTCATTATGTAGGAATTATTATCAAGTAAGACAAAAGAAAACTAATTTAGATAAATAAATTATTGACAAACGATAATTGTTAGTATAATATTTGAGTATATTATCGTAAAACGATAATTATGAGGTTGCAGAATGAAATACTCGAATTTAAAACGTATCTTAGTACTTGAGGCTATTATTTGCCTTATCTTGGTAGCTGTACAAAACACATTTTCTTGGGATGTTTTTACAGTTACTACTTGGCCACTATTGGCTTTTTCAAAGCTGTTGCGCAATTTATCTTTGAGTAGTAGCTTTGGAAATTTGCTAGCACTATTGCTATATGTTTTATTTTGTTGTTTACCCTTGCTGTTAATGCTTTATCACAAAAAAATGCAGCGACTTTTTGCTGAGGACTGCCTGTTGGCGCTTTTAAGTCTCGAACTATTCGTGATTGTTTATCTTCTAATTAATCCCGCTAGCATCAATATGGCCTTAGCTCAGTTTTCTGGTGATCAAATGGAAGGGGTAATTCTGGCTTTTTCTCTTTATGCCGTTATATTGGCTTATGCCATATTGCACTATTTCAGGAAGCTATTGTCTAGCAAAGAAAACAAAATAATCGGAGCTCTACAGTTTCTGGTGTTTCTTGGAGCCCTGGTTTTTGTCTTTGCCTGTGCCAACACATTTTTAGCTGATTTTGTGCAGAACATCAAACAACTTTACAAAGGTAGTGAAGTCCGGGAAATCAATTTTGCAGTAAATTATTTACTGCTGATGTTGCAAACACTGCTGGCGCTTATACCTTATATCATCAATGTCATAATTATGATGACAGTAATAAAACTATTAAATCATTTAGCCGAAGATTGGTTAAGTGATGATGCCATTAGCCTGAGCAGGAAGTTAACTAGGCACTGCCGAAACTCCTTAGTATTTACTTTAGTCGGACCGATTTTTTTGAATTTGTTACAGCTCTTGTTAATGAAACAACTGTTATATGTGAGTATGAAAGTCAATTTACCTTTATTAGAAATGATTATTGTTCTGGCTTGCTATGTACTGTCCCATTTTTTAATACAGAGCAAAAAAATCAGGGAAGATAATGAGTTATTTATCTAGAATATATGGCTATCAAAATCTATCTTGACAAAATACTGAAAGAAAGAGGCCTGACTTCCAAAGAATTATGCAAGTTAGTTGACATAACAGAAGCCAATCTTTCAATATTGCGGAGCGGAAAAGCTAAGGGAGTACGTTTTGCTACGATTAATAAAATCTGTTGGTATTTGAATTGCGATATTGGTGACATAATGAAATTTGACGGAAATCTGGAGGAAAAAGAAGATGAAGAAGACTAGAATTATGCAATTAGCAGTACTGCTGTTGCTTAGCAGTTGCTTAAGTGCCTGTCAACTGGCAAAGCCGGCTCTGCAAGATAACAGCGAAGCTGAATTATTTGGTGTCTATGTGCTCGCTAGTGAAGAGCAGCAAGTAATTGCGGAGAAACCCTACGCCCTTATTACGGAAACGACAGAATATGATCTAGAAAGCCAAGCGACCTACATCAATCAAAGTTATAGTTTCCCGGGTCTCAATGGTTTTATCTTCGTCTTGCCTTCTGCTGTAGAACAAGAAGAAAACAGCTATCTTTGCTACAAATCCGACGAAGCGATCAGCGATATGAATACGGTGATCAGTGATGATGAAGATGGTAGAAAAGTAGCAATATCCGCCAGTTTTTACGCTTGTCATCAGGGTGACGGTAACTACTACCAGGTTTTCCCGGTTTATCGCGATAAAATAGGGGTTTATTTGGGTCAGAGTGAGGGAAGTTATTATGTGTCGACGCTAGGCGAACAAATGAGTCAATTAACGGCAACTTTTCAAGAGTCGCAGACTAAATCCATTAACGCAAAAAAACAGGGGCAGGAGTTTTCTGTTACTATAAATATATCTTCCGTCTTTATGCCGGTCAAAATTGTTATCTTACAGTTGGATAAAGATCATCAGGTTTTAAAAATCGAAGAATTTAAGCCCGATGCTCTTGTGGATGAGATTATTGCGTTGCCTGAATGTGCGTACTTTATTGTGGAAACCTTCAAAGTTGATAGTGCCGGCCAAGAAACGGTTAGCCGCGAGATTGTTGATCGGCAGACGGAATGGTTTACGGTTTTTCGTCCAGTCGGAAAAAATGCTTGTGCAAAATTTGGGATTAGAGCAGTTTGGCAATAAGCCAGCATTTACTTTGACAGTTTTATAGCTTATAATCAGAGTAAATTCAGTGATGGGAAGTAGTAGTTTAGTGGTAGTCGTAAAGCGAGGATAATCTGGTGGAAAGTATCCCGATGAAACTAAAGGAATTCAGCCCGGAGAGAAGCTAATAACTTCCGTACGTCGGCGTTAACGATTAAGAGAGTGTCAAATTGACAAATCAGAATGGTACCGCGATATTTCGTTTCTGGATGTTGCGGTTTTTTTATTGGAGGTAAAAAATGGATTGGCAAGAGCTTAAACAAAAGTATTTGACTTCATTAGCTGAAGTCAACAGTGAATCGCAGTTAGAACAACTACGAAGCACTTTATTAGGCAAAAAAGGGGAGATTGCGACTTACATGAGCCGCATGATGGATTTGCCTTTAGAAGAGCGCAAAGAATTCGGTAAGAATATCAATGCTTTGAAAACCGCAATCGAAGAAGCGCTTGACCGGCAAAAACAACAGATAAGCGAGAAACAGATTGAAGAGGAACTGCAAAAAGCCAATTGCGATATCACTTTACCGGGTGACAACTGCACATTAGGCAGTTTACATCCTTTAAGTCAAGTGCGGCAGGCTATCGAAGAGCTTTTTGTCTCTATGGGCTATTCCGTTGTTGAAGGCGAAGAAGTGGATAGTGACGAATATAACTTTGAAAGAGCTAATATTCCGCCAAATCATCCCGCCCGCGATATGCAGGATACTTTTTACTTTGATGCCGTCCGTTTATTGCGCACCCATACTACAGCCGTGCAAACCCGAGTCTTACAAGCGCAAGCTGCCAATTTGCCGATCAAGGTTATCTGTCCCGGAAAGACCTATCGTCGCGACGATGATGATGCTACCCATTCTCACCAGTTCATGCAGGTAGAAGGATTGGTAGTCGGGGAAAATATCTCCTTAGGTGACTTAAAAGGCACTTTACAGCTGCTGGCACGTCGGATGTTTGGGGAGAACCGGGAAATTCGTTTCCGCCCAAGTTACTTCCAATTTACCGAACCCAGTGTGGAAGTCGATGTTTCTTGTTTTAATTGCAATGGCCAAGGTTGCAGTTTATGTAAAGGCAGCGGGTGGATTGAAATCTTAGGTTCCGGTATGGTACATCCGAAAGTCTTAGAAATGGCCGGTATCGACTCTAAAAAATATAGTGGTTTTGCCTTCGGACTGGGCATTGAAAGAACGACGATGTTAAAATACGCCATCGAAGATGTCCGTAATTTCTACAATAACGATAGTCGCTTCTTAAAACAATTTAACAGGTTTGAGTAGGGGGGACTAAAAAATGAAACTGAGTATCAATTGGTTAAAACAGTTTGTCAATATTGACGACTGGAAAATAGAAGATATCGCCGATAAGCTGACTAACAGCGGTTTTGAGGTTGAAAATATCAAACCGGCCAGTAGTGCAACTAAGGTTGTTGTAGGCTTTGTTAAGGATTGTCAACCCCATCCCGATTCTGATCATCTTTCAGTGTGCCAAGTTGACTGTGGCAACGAAGTATTACAAATTTGTTGTGGCGCAGCTAATGTCGCCAGCGGACAAAAAGTTGTAGTGGCTCTTGACGGGGCAGTTTTGTCTAATATTAGTATCAAAGAGACGACCATTCGTGGTGTAAAGTCCCAGGGGATGATCTGCTCCTTAAGTGAACTGGGCGTCGATAAAAAACAACAGACAGCCCAACAGTTGGCTGGTATTGAAGTATTGCCGCAAGATGCCGAAATCGGCTCTGATCCTTTAGTAATTCTAGGTTTGGATGATGTGGTGTTGGATGTTGCTATTATGCCGGATCGTGTCGATTGTAACGCTATGTTTGCTATGGCGCTAGAAATAGGGGCAATATTGGATAAACCGGTTAAATTGCCGGAAATCCCACTTATCAAAGAAGAAAAAACGGCTTTGCGGATCTACAGCACTACGGAAAAATGTCCCTTGTTTATCGGCAAGATCCTGCGCGGACTTACAATTAAAGAAAGTCCGCAGTGGATAAAAAGTATACTGCATAGTCAGGGGATCAAGAGCATCAACAACATTGTCGACATCTCTAACTTAGTCATGCTGGAAACCGGTCAACCTTTGCATTTCTATGACTTAGATAAGTTGCCAAAAAGTGAACTCGGTTGTGAAGCTGGCTATCAGGGTTCCTATATTGCATTGGACGATATTTCTTA
>CAZUQA010000027.1:0-1646 GCA_964622375.1 uncultured Erysipelotrichaceae bacterium
GTAGCAAAACAGAAAATAGAATTTACGTATTCTGGTTTTTCCCACACAATTACTTTTAACCCGTTAGCTAGAGTTTTCTCGCAATAACTCTCTTGGTATTTTTCATTATACTGCTTATTCATTTTCTGCTTCCTGTTGATAGCTGTAAACCGTCTCTAATTTTAACTGTTGCCAAATGGAGGGAATCCTGGTCTTGTCTACGGCCAAAATTGCGGCGATTATCTGTTCATTACTCAGTGAACTTTTAATATGCAACAGCTTAAGAGCTTCGCTAATCAAGCCTCCCGCATCATCTTGACTGGCTTGGATGGCGTTGACTAAGCCATCTTTAGCCATCGTAACCGCTTCCTCAGTAAATTCCTCCTTCTTTACTTGATTGAATAATTTCTTAATGAGTTTTACTGTCGAAGCTATCTGTGCTTTGTTGATGCCTGTACTAACCAACAGTCCCCCTTCGTGAGGAAGAAGCCGCGAATAAATGCTGTAACAAAGGCTTCTTTTTTCTCGGACTTCCTGAAATAATAAAGATGTCGGCAATTGGCCAAATAAAGCATTAGCGACCATTAGAGTAAAGAAATCTTTGTCCAGAAAATTAAACGGACAACTATAAATCAGAACTAATTGACTCTGTTGGATTTTAGCGGTTTCTTGAACTTCTTGATAGTTCTTAAATTCTTTTAAATAGCAAAATGTCGGTTGCTCAGCTCTTGGTGTTGCCGCAAATTTTGCAACGAAATCACTCAGCGATGCTTCGCTCAGATTTCCGACGGCAATAATCTCGCAGTAAGCATTTTCAATGAGCTGCCGATACCAACGATAGACTTCCTCATTCTTTGCTGTTATAACCATCTGTTGTAAATCGAGAGTAGTGATCGCTAGTGGATAGCCGGCTCCGAAAATCTGTAAGGCTCGATTGTACGCATATGAATAAGGATTATCCTTTTCTCGCGCAATATTAGCGAGTATAGTGTCTTGCGCTTCTAAAAACAGTGATTCAGTAAAAGCGGTAGTCGAGGCATTTGGTCGAAATACTATTTCTTCAAGTAAAGCTAGTTGTTGCTGTAGCAAATTCTCGCTCACAAAATCCCCATTGATCATTCTTGCAGTCACACTTAGACAGGCAGTTTTGCCGGCTTTCGCTATTGATGCTTCAATCGAAGCTCCATACAAGTAATCAAGCTGACGGGCAAAAGCATCTTTACTAGGATAAGCAGCACACTGATTAGTGATTATCTCACTGCAATAATCACCGAAAACAAAATTCTCCACGTTAAGTTCAAAATAAAAACGCAGATTAATCGTCACATCTTTAAACTTTTTCGTCGGATAAACAGCCAGTTTTATAGCGTTATTATTCAATCGACAAATCACAATTCATTCCTGCAAGCTATTATTTTATCGGCTAAACCGCTAATTTTCTGACTGCTGATACCACAAATCGCAATCCTTAAACCCTTTTCAACTTTCACTAAATAGATATGTTTTTTAAGCAAAGCGTTAAACAACAAGTCACGTTGCTCATTATCTTGACAAACTATCGTAATGAAAAAGCCGGAATGATAAGGATAACAAGCTAAATCACAAGCTGCTGCTTCCTGCAAAAATAAATCAGCTCGCCTCTTCAATAAAGCCACGTATACTTGTTT
>CAZUQA010000028.1:0-2432 GCA_964622375.1 uncultured Erysipelotrichaceae bacterium
CCAACTACAATTTTATGCGATTATCTAGGAGTAAAGATAGTTGGTTCCTATCTCTTTTATATTTTAATTGATATTATGTTAATTTTTGTCAACAACCAAGAAATAAACCTGGCCTTAACTGCTTCACATTCCGGCTTTACCCTCTGATGGGCGTGGCGATGACAAATATCTGGTGAAATCAGCGTTTTGTGGAATTTGCTATCATAATACTAAAACTGGCTTTCCCGTCAACTATTTTGATATCTTGCAGATAGATACCCGAGTCCTGCATTTTATCCATGGCAATACCGCCATTAGTATAAGGCATGAAAGTTAAAGGATAGTTACTGTTTAAAGTCGTATGCGGGGTAAAACAGTCCCCGCTATACAGAAAGTAATCCCACTTTCCTTCATGGTGGATGGCCTCCAGGTAAGTATAAGGCGAATTCATCGGAAAGAAATCCTCATGAGAAAACTCAGGATCCATAGTAAGCCGCCATATTCTTAAACCACCACCGGTCTCTACTTCAGTATAGAAGTTGTTTTCTTCAGCAGTTATGTACTCAATAAAGAACCAATTGTTATTGTTTTTATCACCATGGGGAAATACCACCAAACAGTCAGTGCTGACAGAAAATGAGCGCAAGCTATATTCTGTTGCCGCCAGCTCGTCGACAAACTGCGGTTCTACCCAATCAAGGATGTATTTCATTATCCCCGGTAAGTCACCTAGGGCATAGTCCGGTCCATCCATAATCGTATTAGCTCCGCTCCCGTTTTTGTTTAAATAAACACCGCCATAGATATCAGGTAAGCCAAACATGTGGCAGGTTTCATGAGCTAAGGTCTGCACTCCGGAAGCCGTAGCCATTCCCACAATAAAGGCAAACTGATAAATCTTCTTGTCAGCTCGCTGAAAATCACAAGTTGCGACAAAATGCGGGGTAGGAAACTGCGGATAATTACGCAGGACAAAGTACAAACCATCCACATAACCATCACTATTTCCATCAAAACTCGCCCAATCAATCTTTTCACCATCAAAAGCCAACATCACTTCTTCAACCAGCGAGTAAGCATCTTGATAGTAAGCCTTCTCATGCAAAGTTGTATAACTATAACAGCTACCGTTAATATCCAGTTTGCCATATGATGCGCGTAAATAGAAATCCCGCAATGAAAAATAGTCATTATCTTTACCCTTAATTGGTTGAATGCCGTTTTTATAGTTTTCAATATCAAAGAATCGATTATTTATATCATCAAGTGAATATTCAAATTCCTCATCATCCAAAAAGTCAATAACGATGACTACTATTTGCGGTTTACCAACACAAGGCAAAGAGCCCGGATAAAGTCCGTAGGTTTCTTGGCTGCCAATATATTCCCGTTTTCTAAAAGCTTCAGTTTTATCTTCTTTATTAGTGGTTTTGGCTTTGCAACCCCAACAACCAAGTATTATTGATAAGGCAATAACCAGGCAAATACTTTTCCCGCTTCCTTTTTTCATAATCCCATTATAGCGAGAAAAGCGATTATTCCAAAATCCTTTCCAATGTACCACCTAATGCTTCATAATCCCTAAAGAAATCCGGATAAGACTTTTTTACGACTTCTGCTTGTGTGATGATAACTGGGTTTTGGGCTTTGGTCGCCGCTATAGCGGCTGCCATGGCAATACGGGGATCACCAAAAGATGATACTTGCCCGCCACTTATTATAGAACCGCCATTTATTACTAAACCATCGCCGGTTTCTCTGATATCAACATTCAGTTTACTTAGTACATCAGTAATAGCCAGCAAGCGATTACTCTCTTTATCGCGTAAGCGTTCAGCATTCTTGATGTAGCTTGTCCCCTTAGACATCGCTGCTACTACCGCTAATATCGGTACCAAATCCGGTATAGCTTCCGCGGTTATTGTTAAGCTCCTTAATTTTCCGCCACTCACCTTGATATAATTCCCAGCCACTTCAACAGCAGCTCCAAAGTCTTGTAGCAAAGAAACAATAGCACGATCTCCTTGTTTAGAGTCATTGTTTAAACCGGACACTCTGATACTGCCAGCATTAATAGCTCCGGCGGCTAACCAAAAAGCCGCATTGGACCAATCACCTTCAACCCTTAGTATGCTCGGTGAGCGATAACTTTGATTGCCGGCTACTTTGAAAACCCGGCCATCAAAAGTAAGCACTATGCCAAACTGCCCCAGCATGGCCATTGTCAATTCGATATAGGGAAAAGACTCCAACTTACCGCTGATCACTATTTCACTATCACCATCAAGTAGCGGTAAGGCAAACAGTAAACCACTGATAAATTGCGAAGAGACATTACCGGCCAGTTCAAACTTTCCCGGTTTTAATTGCCCCCTTATTTTAAAAGGTACGGTTTTCTGTGGTGATAAGTCACAACCGTGGTTTATCAACTCTTCATATAAGGGTGACAAAGG
>CAZUQA010000029.1:0-1516 GCA_964622375.1 uncultured Erysipelotrichaceae bacterium
ATGTTATTTGAAACATATTTTCGCTTATCGGGGTGAGTTATTGCAAAATACATCAACTCTGGCCACGTCCATCGTGCATTTCCCCCTGCACCCATAAAATAGTATATCGCCTCACCTTCGATGTCCGAATTTAATATCCAATATTCGATTGCCCCATCATTTTCGGGTGACACTGCTACGTGTGCATTCTCATCACTAAGTTCTTCGAGTATTTTCACGTACTCCTCGCTCGTGATCGGTGGAGCGTCGATGATCGCCTGATTTTGAATTGGTCCAGTTATTGCTGTGCCATCGGTATTAAATACAACCTGATTATATAGCCCAGTAAAAACAAAACCAACACTTTTTCTATCCCCATCTCCAATCATCCATAGAGGTGGATTTTTTGCGTTTTTTTAACGCTTATGTTTAAATATTAATATGATTCGAGTCGAGCCGCTATCCGCCGATGAGAAGTGGGCTCTCAGGCAACAAATAAAACACAGTAGAATTATTCTCATTAAAGAAAAAGCCACTGCCGTTATGGCTGCACATATCGGTAACTCTAGTCGCGAGATTGCCGAATTCATGGGCAAAGAGCCTCGTACGATTGGCAGTTGGCTAAAGGACTGGAATAAGCAAAAGTTTGCATCTCTCTTCTCTGGTCACGAAAATAACGCCAATGCTGCCAAATTGACCATAGACCAAAAGGAGGAAGTAAGACAAGCCCTTCTTCTTCCGCCATCAGAGTATGGTATCCCTAAAGAATTCTGGGATGTACCGACCCTCAAGAAATATATCCGAGCGGAGTTTGCTGTAGCTTACAATTGTCCTCAAAGTTACCGTTTTCTTCTTAAGTTCAGTAACTTGACCTTCAAATATCCAGATAAATTTGATCTCCACCGGGATGAGCTTAAGGTAAAAGCTAGAGTTAAGGAAATTAGTAAAGAGATAGCGCCACTACTAAAAGACGATAACTGGTTAGTCTTTTGCGCTGATGAAGTCCGCCTAGAGCAAGAGGCGGAGATCAGGAAAGCTTGGCTGAGAAAAGGAGAGAAGACCATCATTAGAGTTAATCGCCAGAAAGAGCATCAAAACTATATCGGCTTTTTGTCTCAGAATCATAACCACAGATGCTTTATCTACAAATTAGACTGGCAGAATAGCGAAGAAATACTAAAGGCATTAAAAAGATTCCTAACGAACTTTCCAAACAAGCGGATCGCTATTATATGGGACAATGCAAGATTTCACTGCAGTAAACAGATTAAAACTGAACTAAAAAGAGACGGCACCTTAGAGCGAGTTCATCTTATCCCGATGCCTCCTTATGCCCCCGATGAGAACCCAATCGAGCATGTCTGGAACGAAGCCAAGAAACACTTGGCTAATATCCAATACGACACCTTCGAGCAAACCAAAAGTAGATTTGAGAACTTTGTTAGAAACAAAGCTTTCAAATACACTTTTCGTGGCATAAACAAGAAACATTTCTAAATTTTGTCAAAAGTGTGGGTTTTGTTTTTGCTGGGCTATA
>CAZUQA010000030.1:0-3362 GCA_964622375.1 uncultured Erysipelotrichaceae bacterium
AATCAGCGCAATCAGCCCGGGTAATAAAATGATATCATCCAAGTAACCCAGTACCGGAATAAAGTCCGGTATCAAGTCAATCGGTGATAAAGCATAGACCACCACAAAAGCTGCTAAGACCTTAACCAGTAGTGGTGTTTCTTTATGCTTAAGAGCTAAATACACTGCCGGGATGTCGCTTTTAAGCTGTTTTGCTTGCTCTTTTAGTTTCATCACTTAAATACTAGCATAAATAGATTTTTTTTTGACCTACATATAATGTTTTGTCAATCTCTTGGTAATGGGTAGAACCAACTCCTAGAGAACTTAACTACTAATTCAACACATAAAAAAAGAGAGTCAAAACTGACTAATTTTTTGACTCTCATTTCATTTCAATTCTTCAGATTTTTAGCTTTATTAGCTAAGCTCCAGAACTATACAAGAAGGTAATTACAAGGTTCGTGCCTACCGGATAAGTCACATCAACAGGATCATAGCCAGTAACCCCATTGTAACTAAGCCATATTTGGCTACCTTCTACCTCATTTACTGTTAAAGTATAACAATTTAAGCCAGCTGTCCAAAGAATACCAGCGCTGAAATCAAAACTTTCGTTCTCTAAATTGTACATGAGATAATATTGGTCAGTAGTCCCGGGAATTGGGTCATTAAAGCTAATCACATAATTACATAAACCAATATTTACCCCCGTTCCTTCATAAACCCTGATAGTTGGCTCGGTTAATATCTGCCGCCAAGGTGATGGATTAGTGAAAAAACCTACAAGAGTTACGGTCATATAGCCGCGCCATTGCGCATAAAGTGTAACATCACTCGTCAAGGTGAAAGTCTGACCGGCGGCATAGGAAGTTCCGCTGCCATCAGCTGCGGTGTTCCATTCAACAAACTCATAGCTTGTTCTAGTAAAAGTAGTAGCCGGAGCTGCCGTCATGGTCGTACCTCTTCTTGCCGGTGCCGGAGCTATAGTTCCACTACCGCCATTAGCATCATAACGCACGGTAGAAACCGCTGCTAAGCTGATAAAGGTATTGTTTGGATAGTCAAAATAGTGCTCGATCCCTGCAGCATCCAAGTAACCGGCTTCGGTATAAGAACTGGCAAATTTTTCTAAGCCGGAGCCATCGTTAATATACGAATCAGAAACAACATCTTTCAAAACTAAAACATAAGTTAAGGTCTGTTTTTTGCCATTATTCAAGTTATTCCAGATAAAGCCAACAACCGTGCCACCTTCCGAAACAAACTCCACAGTACCCCCGGTATTGGTTTTGATCCCGTTAGTTGTACTAATACTGAAACAAGCCTTATTTTCATCGCTAAACTCTTCAAAAGTGGCAAACCTTGGCTCAGCTGCTTTTACCGGTTGACTGGCTAAAGGCAACAAAACAGCCAACAGACAAAGCGCCAAAGCTGCTTTAAACACTTTCTTACGCATCAATACAATTAAACCACCACTACCTATCAACAACAACACAGTTGGTAGTAATAGAGTTCCGCTACCGGTATTTGGCCCTTTTAAATTCTGGGCTAAGAAAGTCAGAGTAACTTCCACTCTGTCAGGATTGCTACCGGGCACAGTTGCCCTTTTATCCACGGTAAAACGATAATCACCAATAGTTTCCACAATTTCGGTGTCCGTTTTAGCTGTGGTAATCGTCACATCTTCTTTGTTGGCAGCAAAAGCTGTCATGGTAATCGATAGAAATATTAAAAGACTGAATAATATTATGCTTATTCTTCGCATCTTACCCCTCCAATGAATTAATTTTCATCTAATGGGTATATTATATTATTGAATTTAGACATTGACAAGCTTTTGTCAGCATATTATTTGTTTTTGTAGGCAAAATCAGTCATTTTTATTTATCATTTGTAAGTTTTTCGCATGATTGTATTGTTTTTTCTTAATTTTCCTGCTGGCTTCACTATATTGATAAAGTGTTATAATGGCTTTGGAAAAATTAGGGGGAAATTAAATGAAACCCAACAAAAGCATAAGTTGGCCGCTACTAATCTTGGTAATTATCTGCCTGCCACCACTAGGAATTTTCCTGTTAGTCAGCAAGTATTCCAGTAATCGCAGTTTATTGTTTGCTTCCAGTTTGATATTAAAGTTACTGGCAGCTGTTACCATAATTTACGGTGTAGCAGTGTTTGTCTATCTCTATAACTTTGAAGTCGGCTTTGATTCGCCGCTAATGCTGGCATTACTAGGTTTTGTTGTGGTAGCAGCAGCTTTCTATAACTCCGGCATAAAAGCTAAAAAGGAAAGCGATAAATACAAACTCTACATCGAAGCTGTCGCTAACCGTTCATTACGCGACGTTCGAGAAATAGCAGAATTTACCGCCGACACTTACCAACAAGCCTTACTGGTTTTAGGCAACATGATTACCATCGGTTATTTTAAAAGAGCCTTCATCGATTACGATAATGGTCTATTAGTCTTTGTCGATACTGTTCCTGTCGCCGAAGAACCCGCGGTAAATATAGCACACAAAACCATTACCTGTAACAGCTGCGGCGCTCACGCTTCAATCCTTCATGATAATTTAGCGCACTTCTGCGAGTATTGTGATTCTCCCTTACCGTAGAGCACCAGAATAAAGGAACTAATAAATACAAAATAAAACTATTTTATCAGAGTGGCGACAAAGTCAACAGCCTATAACAACCAGAGCCCGGTTTATGGTTGTTTTTATTAAGATAAATAAGGCTATATTGTTGCGATTTGTTGTTTCACATATTGCCACTGCCAGTAAAAACATGGTAATGTATTAGCGTTGCCTATTATTTTGCAGACACCCATCATTCACAAATACCCGGCTAAGAAAGGATGATGAAACCACGGTTTCATCAATAGATTAATAATTATGGAACACCATGGCATCGATGTTACAATAGCTAATAAACCCCGTTTTGAACCGACTTTTATTCCGCTCTACAAGTTTATCCAGGGCTTTCTGGCAAGCGCTAATGAACCCTACTGTTTCGCGGTAGAGCGCAACAAGGGTTACATTACCCGGTTTAACACTATGGTGCATGGAACTGCTGACCAGGAAGAACTTGACCTTTATTATTTGAAGTTGATTATTCGTTTCTCCTTTAAAGCTTGGGGTGGCTGGAAAATATATTTAGGTGGTAACCCCCACCTTTCAGACAAGATTGCCGCTATCATCCAAAATGATCCAGAAATGGCGATGATTGGCGAAATGGCGCGTCAAGGTTTCAAAAAGGAATTGGTTATTGAAAAGCTCAGCTATGAAGCCTGCCCGGAAAATGATGGTTCTGAGCCTGTCGGTCGTCATCTAAACGGTTGTCGCATCGGTATCGACTGTGGCGGTTCCGATCGCAAAGTG
>CAZUQA010000031.1:0-47136 GCA_964622375.1 uncultured Erysipelotrichaceae bacterium
GCCGGAACGCCACACATCGGCACCCGTTCTTTAACTCCGGCATTTCTTCCGGTCAACACCAATTCTAAGACTCCGGCAGCAATCTTAGCATCATCGAAGAACATCTCATAAAAATCGCCTAAGCGATAAAAGACCAGCGTATCAGGCAGGGTCTTTTTTATTTCTAAATAGTGGGCCATCATCGGTGAATACTCAGCCACCTTACTTCCCTCTTATTCTTTTAATGACTTCTCTTCTAATCATGATGCTGTCGCTACCGAAGTAGATATTGTAGCCGTCTTTATTTTCGACAATCTTGCCGACTCCGTTGTTATGTAGAATACTGAAATCGACAATTGAAGGATTGATCGCTTTAATTATTACTTTAGTAGTAGAAGCCTGGATATTTAAAACATTGCCTAAACCGCCGATACTTTCTACCAATCTATCGACAATTTTCTTATTGCCGAAATTCATCAGATCCATAGCCAGGTAGTTGTAGTAGAGATAACTAACCAAGAAATAGAAAACGAAAACAACAGCTCCGACTATCAAAAACAAATAGAGCGTGCCCCGGGTGTAAGTGTCGTTGAAATAGGCAATTAAATCAAAGAGGCTACCGGGGTTAGCCAAAGCCTGGTTACCATTATAGCTGTAGCCGATAAAGACTTCTAAACTTTGAAGTAAACCAAATAGCATCCCCGTCGCCAGTAAATGAATAATCAATAACAGTGGGGAGGTCAAGAAAAGGAAAAATTCAAAGGGTAATAACGAACCAAACAAGACCGATACTATAATCGCCACAAACATAAAAGAAAAGTAACGCTTGCGTTCATTAGGATCACTAAAGGAAATCCAACTGACGATAACAATCGCCGGTACCGCAAAAAAATTAAGCAGGTAATAAGGGGTAATTAAGCGCCCGGCCCCATTGCTTACAATCATGGCGGACTGTTGTGCCGTCCAAATTCCAATGTCACCAAAATAGTTGAAGCCGGAAGAACTGATCCAGGACCCCCCGTAACTGCCAAACCAGAAGAATTTGTGTACAATTGAGCCTAAGCCCAACATTGACATGACTCTGTCGAACACCCCATAGATGAAGAGATTGATTGGGCTGGTTATATCCATGGCTATCGTCTTCATGACATAAGAAATAAAATTAATTGCCATTGGCCAAAATGAGCTTACAATCACACAAGCGAAAAGGCACAAAACCATCGTTAAGACAACAGCTAAAGTATCACGATCCAAATAACCTAACCAACCGTCTGATGAGTGATTGCGAGTGCTTCGATAAGCGATTCTGGCGCACCAAACAACGACAATAGCAGCGATGAGCCCTGTTTGAAATGGATAAAAAACCAGATCTTTTAACGGCACAAAATCATTGAAAGGAATGTTTACTCCCAAGATAGCGGCATAAAACTCCGGTTCAAAAGACTGATTGGCAATAAAGGCCGAAGCTACGATAAAGATGATATACCCCATGACTGCTGAATAAATCGGCGTTGAAGAATCTTGTTTTCTTCCCGCCATTTTTATTACCACCATCAAAGGAAAGTTGTTGATAAGAAACATACCGAAATAGCGCAAACCGGCACTTACTGTCAATAAGCCACTGTTGGTCGGCAAAAGTGCTAAGATAGCCGGGGTTACCATAAACTCACCAAAGCCCAGTATGATAAAAGCCACAAAGAGAATTTTTACGGGGAATTGTAATAATTCGAAAAACCAATACCAGGATCTCATATATACTTACCTCAGAAAAGTGTCTTAATTCTTTCAATATAGTTGGTACTGCGATAATAAGCAAAATACACAACAACATTACTCATTTTGACATGGATCTGTTTTTTCCCCTTTAAGGATTCATACTGATTGTCGTAACATAACATACTCATGCCAAAATCACCTATTAGACTGCGGTCATAAATCGTCACTTCTCTTTGGGGGGCTAACACGAAAGAAGACTTCAAACTACGGTAACTACTGTTGTGAACTGGTAGAATTTCGCTGATTTGCAGCCCAACGTTTTGACCCAACTTTTCATCGATGATTGCCCCACCTAAAGAACGATTGTAAGCTGTTGAACCGGCTTGGGTGGAAATACATAAACCGTTCCCACTGATTAATTCAAAAGGATGGTTGTCAATAGCTACTTGAATGACCGCTGCTTTGATATTGCTTTCTATCCGCACTTCATTTAAAGCGTGGATTGGCTGTTGAATATCATTGTCGACAATGGCTTCAATCATCCTTTTATACTCAAATTGCGGTTTCCCACTCAATAAATCATTGACAAATTGATTGAACTCCTCAATGCGATAATTACTGTAAAAACCCAGACTCCCGGTGTTAATACCGATGAAGGCTACGTTGTTGAGTATGTCGATATATTGGTGAATGGCAGCTAATACTGTGCCGTCACCACCGATAGTAATAACCATTTGCGGTTTAGCGTCATCTTTGACCCAGCCACTATAAGTAAGGTAGGAATATAAAAGTTCGTAGCATTTCCGCGACTGCGGATCATCCCGGACGAAACAAGTGAATCTCATAACTGCCCTTTCTTTTTACTTTTGCTTATTGTAACATAAAACCCGGGATGGTGTAACATGCTAAGGGAAAATACTGAGATTGAATACAAGTGTCTGGTTAGCGAAAATGAGTATTTACGCCTATTGAAATACTACGAAAAGCGCTTTGAAGAGATTAAGCAAGTTAATATTTATTATACCGACCTTTTGCAAAACCTGAGTAACCAAGAGGCAATTTTAAGACAACGGCTATATGATACTACCTCGGTTTTAGGTTTCAAAATTAAAGTCGCCGATAAACTCTTAGAATACGAAAGTGCCGGGGCAACACTAGATAATCCGGAATTTTTAGAAATTTTAGCTAAATATGATATTCGCCCACCCTTTATTAAGATTGGCGAATTATTGACTGTCCGGCGTTTGATCGATTTTGAAAACGCTGAGCTTTGTCTTGACGAAAATCACTATAACGATATTGTAGATTATGAAATAGAATACGAACTTAAAAATCAAAATGCTGACTTATCGACTTTTATCACCTTATTGAAAAAGGTTAATATCCCTTATCAAGCTAATCCTTTGTCAAAATATCAACGTTTATTATCTAGCCAAAATAGCCTTTAGAACATACCAACTATATTACCAGCGACAATATCAATTTTTTCTGCTGCCGTTTCTTTGCCTAAGCCCGGCATTGTCATTATGCTCCCGGTGTGAACTACAATAAAGCCTGCTCCTTTTGCTACTACAATTTTATTGATGTGAATTGTAAAATCCGCAACATGAGTTACCTGTAAAGGATCATCGGTCAAAGAAGACTGCGTTTTAGCCATACAAATCGGCAGGGTATTCCAGCCATTATCATAGACGAGTTGTAAATCGCTTTCTGCTTGTTTGCTGTACTGTACCGCACTTCCCCCATAGACTTGCTTAACAATCTTTTCAATTTTATCTTTGACTTCATCTTCCAAGTTATAGATAAAGTTTAAATGACGATCTTGTTGGCATAAGGAAACAACTTTAGTAGCCAAATCTTGCATACCGGCTGAGCCATGTTCCCAACCTTCACAAAGCGCACATTCCACATTCTGGTTTTTGCACCACTGCAACAGTAGTTCGATTTCCCTATCAGAGTCACTTGCAAAACGATTGATAGCCACGATTCCTGGCAAGCCCAGTTTCTCTATAGTATCTAGGTGTTTGGCCAAGTTGCTGATTCCCTCTTTCACAGCTTCGAGATTTTCTTGTTTTAACTCCTCATACTTCGCCCCGCCATGGAGCTTTAAGGCCCTTAGTGAAGCTACTATGACTGCCGCTTTTGGTTGCAAATCATTGAGACGACATTTAATGTCCACAAACTTCTCTGCCCCTAAATCGACACCAAAACCGGCTTCGGTTACAACATAGTCAGCTAACTTCAGAGCTACTTTAGTTGCCATGAGTGAATTACAACCATGGGCGATGTTCGCAAAAGGTCCGCCATGCATAAATACCGGGGATTGCTCTAAGGTTTGCACTAAGTTGGGTTTAATGGCATCCCGCATCAAGACTGCCAGCGACCCTGCAATATTTAAGTCGCCGATAGTCAAAGGTTTTCCCTCTAAATCATAAGCAACCAAGGCTGAAGCTACTTTCTTTTTAAAATCCTCAAGGTCTTTTGCCAAACATAAGATCGCCATAATTTCACTGGCTGCTGTTATATTGAACCCGTCAATTCTGCTTATTTCGCCTTTTCCTTGCGCCACTGTCACCTTTCTCAAAGCTCGATCATTGAGATCGACACAACGCTTCCAAAGAATTCTCTCCGGATCAATTCGCAATTCATTGCCTTGGAAAATATGGTTGTCAATGATGGAGGCAACAAGGTTATTACAACTGGTAACCGCATGAATATCGCCGGTAAAGTGCAGATTGATATCTTCCATCGGTATTACTTGAGAGTAGCCACCACCGGTTGCTCCGCCCTTAATGCCGAATACCGGACCTAAAGAAGGTTCTCTTAAGGCGCCACAGGCTAAGTAGCCTAATGAATTTAAGCCATCGACTAACCCGACAGTTATCGTCGATTTTCCTTCACCGGCTTTGGTTGGCGTTATTCCCGAAACTAAAATCAATTTCCCTTGCCGGTCTGTTTTCACTTTGGCAGGATCGATTTTTGCTTTATATGTACCAAATAATTCCACATCTTCAACTGGCAATCCCAATTTTTCG
The DNA here is from genome assembly GCA_964622375.1 of uncultured Erysipelotrichaceae bacterium. Taxonomy (GTDB): domain Bacteria; phylum Bacillota_I; class Bacilli_A; order Erysipelotrichales; family Erysipelotrichaceae; genus CAZUQA01. Next base: position 4,731 of record CAZUQA010000031.1, read on the forward strand.
GCTATTTTAACTATCGGGAAAATTGTAGCTGCTTGAGCTATCTCAACATCACTTTTCATTTTCATTAGTATTTTATTCTTCCTTCAATGGCTTTAGCCAGTGTTAATTCATCGGCGTAGTCTAGTTGCCCCCCCATGGGAATACCGTGAGCTAAACGGGTAACTGCCACATTCTTAGCCTTAATTACTTTGCTCAAATATAATGCTGTAGTTTCACCGTCTACCGTGGAATTTGTTGCGATAATCACTTCTTTAATGCCACTGTCCAACCTGTCTAGTAACTCTTTGATTGTCAAATCTTCCGGCATAACACCTTTTGTCGGGGATATTTCCCCGTTTAATACATGGTAGAGCCCATTGAACTGTTTGGTGTTTTCCATGGCAATAACATCGCGACTGGAATTTACTACGCAGATTACTTCTTGGTTTCTTTCTTGATCTTGACAAATTACACATTTATCATCTTCACACAAGTGAAAACAGCTACTGCATGTTTTCACGGCTTCTTTAGCTTTTAATATACTAGCTGTAAAGTTTTCAACTTCTTGGCTGCTCATCTGTAAAACAGCAAAAGCATAGCGCTCAGCTGCCTTAGCTCCGACCTGCGGCAATTTACGAAAGGTTTCAATTAACTTGATAAAACTTGCAGGGTACATTAGTCGATTATTTCTACTCCGTCTTTGCCAAATATTTCAAAGAGCGGATTTCCGGTCTCTATTACATCTTCTTTAAATTCTAGTTTAGCCGCTGGTGCTAAGGGTGGAATCCGCGTCTTTAAACCGCGATAAACATCCGCTAAATGATTGCTATAGTCCATTTCCAAAGCAAATACCTTTCGCGGTTTATTACTCAACTTTCTCATTAGAGTCACATTCAACTCGGCATTTTGCTCATTGTTGAGCTGCTTGACTATTTCGGAAAAATTACTACGCACCATGACGAAATCTTCACCGGCAGCGAAAATCTCACTTTGTTTTAGGGCACTTGCTCCCCGCATTAAGTCAACATCACTGCAATAAGTAGTGATATCATCCCACACGTTACTCAATTCGGCTTTATAGTCTTTGCTGGCTCTTAACAACAGTGATAATAAATATTCTTCATCTTCGTTAACTTCGCTAACGATGTTGGTAGGCTCATTCATCGTTTCAACAATGGTTTCTGTCGGTTTGACAGCGGCTACTTCCTTTTCGTCCGCTACTGACTTAGCTTTGGCTACTGGTGAATTACTGTTTCGTTTTTCTGTAATATTCAAAGCTTTTAACAGACAAGTCTCAAAATATAGAGCGCCATTAGCGGCATTGCGATATTTTTCTGCTGAGTCCATAAATAAGTCTGTCAACTCAAATAATTGGTCGTTGTCGCTTGAAGCAGTTATCAATTTAGCTTGTTCTTCATTACAGCGGCTTAAAAATTTGGGGTTTTTGGTTAAGCCATATACAATGCACTCTTTTGTCAACTCAATGAGTTCATTAGTCAAAATGCGAATATTTAAGCCTTGACTGTTTACTTTTTCGATAACCGTGAGGATTTCATTGATGTTTTGCTCGAGAATACTGGCGATTAAGCCGACTTTCTCTTCGTTGGACAACAAACCATAGGTTTTATGGAGGCTGGCGATATCCAGATAATCACCGCAGAAAGTCGCAAGTTGGTCCAGGGTGCTTAAAGCATCACGCATCCCCCCTTCAGCTAATAAAGCTATTTCTTCTAATAAACCTTCTTCATATTTGATATCTTCTTTTTTGACTATTTCTTTCATCTTCTCCGCCAAACTATTGAGGTCAACGCGAGCGAAGTCAAATCTTTGGCAACGGGAAATAATCGTTGGTATAACTTTGTGAGCTTCGGTGGTTGCCAGAATAAAAAGAACATGGGATGGCGGATCTTCCAAAGTTTTCAATAAGGCATTGAAAGCACTTTGACTAAGCATATGTACTTCATCGATGATATATACTTTGTATTTGGCAGAAAGCGGAGCATACTTTACCTTTTCTACTAAATCACGAATTTCTTCAACTCCGTTATTGCTGGCAGCATCGATTTCGACGATGTCAGGGTGATTACCTTCTTGAATCTCCAGACAGCTGGGACAAACGGCACAGGGTTTATTAACGGCTTCACAATTGACTGCTTTAGCGATTATTCGGGCTACCGTAGTTTTCCCGGTTCCTCGGGGGCCACACAAAAGGTAAGCATGTGCTACCTTGTTGTTGTTGATGGCTGATTGAATAGTTGCAACTATGTGTTTCTGTCCGACTACTTCCTTAAATGTCAGTGGCCGATATTTGCGATATAAAGCGATATAAGACATCTGTGACCTTCTTTTTTCGTACTCACTATTATAGCATTATTTGTCGCGTTTTTTAGTGAAATAACTCTTAATTATTTGTGAACTTTCTTCCTGTAATACGCCGCTACTTATCTCAGGATAGTGATTCCATCCGCTTTGTTGGAAAGTCCTAATTACTGATTCTACAGCACCAAATTTCGGATCTGCCGCACCATACACTAAGCGCTTTAAGCGTGCTTGAATAATCGCTCCCACGCACATAACACAGGGCTCGACTGTTACATACAATTCACACTCACTTAAACGCCAATCCCCAACATTTTTATTAGCTTTTTCGATAGCTAGGATTTCGGCATGAGCTGTTGCTTTTTTACTGCTTTCTTTGCGATTATGCGCTCTGGCGATTATCTTGTTATTGAAGACAATAACAGCACCTATCGGTACCTCATCTTCACTTTCAGCTTTTTTAGCTTCTTTTAAAGCCGCCTTCATCCATTTTTCTTCATTCATAAAAATAAAAGGTACACACAAATAGGAACTCTTAAGGCTGCTATTTTCCAATCCTGACCTGATTCAAGCCTATTTGTTGTACCATTAACATTATAATACAAAATTCTTTTTTTGAGTATTAAAACCGTTTAGCCAAACTTAACTTATCTTTAGTAATTCTTTTTAATAAGACTGTAATTCTAAAAACCACAAAATTCTTTATTATCAGAACTCAAAAATGAAATTTTAATAGAAAACACCCCGCTATAAAGATTTCAGTAAATTTATTCTTTGTATATCGGCTTGTTGGCATTCTTCTTTTGACATAGCAGGATCAGTATACTTGCTCCACTTCTCACAAGGCAAGTTAACACACGCGCCACAGTGTTCAAACTGTTTTTCATTTATGCAACATTGATAAATCGGACAACAATTTTCTTTAACATATTGCATCCAGAAAACCTGTCCTTTCTCTTGATGACAACCTTTGCACCCTTTAGGAAACTCTTTACAGTCTGAACAAACTATGCCACAACAACTGATTATTTTCTCCATCTTTTCTCCTTGAATCATTTAATGCAACAATAATACAACAACCTATTGCTACCAACAAATACCATCAGTTTTAGAAAGCAAAGTTTCCGTCAATAAATATCTCTACCTCTTGGCCATCTTCAGTCGTTGCCGTAATCGATAAATCTTTTGTCCCTACCATGAAGTCGACATGAATCAAAGAATCATTAACTCCCAGGGCAAACAATTCTTCTGCCGTCATGTCTTTGGCATTTTCGATAGCCGGATAGGCTTTACCAAAAGCAAAGTGACAGGAAGCATTTTCATCAAAGAGGGTGTGATAGTAGAGAATATTCTGTCGAGAAATCGGCGAATCATAAGGCACCAAGGCTACTTCTCCTAAATAACGTGCTCCTTCATCAATCGCCAGTTGGTTTTCCAGCAAATCTTGTCCGGTGCTAGAATAAGCTTTTACAATCTTGCCGGCTTCAAATTCAAACTCGAGATCTGTGATAAGTTGTCCGTTTAACACCAAAGGCATAGCTGCTTTTAGGATGCCATTTACCCCGTCTCTTTTAGGTACTGTCGCAACTTCTTCGGTGGGCATATTGGCAACAAAAGCTGTCCCACTTTGTGTTTTTCCTTCACCGCCACTCCAGATATGGCCTTTAGGGAGTTCTACTGTTAAATCGGTTCCTAAATCATTTTTATAGTGAAGTTTTTTTAATTTCAAATTGTTGAGCTTTTCACTGCGCTCCTTCAATAAAGCGATATGTTGCCGCCAAGAAGCGATGGCGTTTCCTTCCCCTTTGACTCTAACTGTTTCTAAAATAGCCGCCCAAAGTTTTTCCATCGCCTGTTCTTCGCTGTCCTTGGGGAATACTTTTATTGCCCAAGCAGGTAGTGGTAGAGACACTATGCACCAGGAAATAACCGAAGAAATTTGTAGGTTAAAATATTTTCGCATGCCGTTAGCGGTAGCTAAGGCTTGTCTTTGGATTCTTTGACTGTCAAGGCCTTTGAGGTTTTCCGGATCTCCGGCTCTAATCATCACTCTGACTGCGTTTTCATGAGTGTATTCTTCATACAATGCGGTTTGCCACTGCGGTAGCTTAGCAAAAACTTCATCAGCCGCTTTCCGGTAACGCAGCCTATCCAGTTCATCATCACCCCAATGATAAACAACTTCTCTGGCTCCTCGCTCATAAGCGGCTTTAGCTACCAAGCGGGCAAAATATGCCAACTCAATCGGACAAACTAACAACATATCTTGGCCTTTCTGTAAATTAACTCCCACCTCAATAATTAGCTGAGCATATTCTTTTAGTTTGTTTTCTGTCATAGTTCTGCCTTCTTTCTTTGTTGAAGCAATTATAAATTAAGCGCTTGCTTTTTGATAGGGCCTTTTTACTATCTACCAATAAAAACCTTAGCTAACACAAATACCCAGTAAACCTTGTTATCTTTAATATTAATAAAGAAATTAAGGTTTCACGTGAAACATCGTGCTTAATCTAAAACTAAAAAAGAATGACGAAATAATAGCCATTCTTTCTCTTTCCGCTTTTACAATATCATATTTCATCTTACATTAACAGTCTTTTATTTACTGCAGATTTAGAGTATTAAATATGGCGGAGGATTATTAATGAACAACAAAAATATGACAGCTTTGGTTAGTTGCTTTGCCAGAGCCTATCACCACAAGCATTACCAAACCCGGATATTTGATGATTTTTTGGCAGAACAGCTGCTAACAGCGGCAGAGTATCAAAGCATTGCCGACAACATGGCAGCTGGTATTTCCTATTTTAATCGCGATTTTGTCGGTTCCCAAGAAGAAGCCCTGAAGTGGATAGTGGAAAATCAATTAGCTCCCACCACCTTAGCTCGCAGCGCTTTTGCGGAAGCCGCTTTGGAAGTAGTCGCAAAAAACAATAAATTACAGTATCTGATTTTTGCCAGCGGCTATGATACCTACGCTTACCGCCATATTGACGATGATAATTGCGTAGTTTTTGAAATCGACCAAGACTTCATGATCGACGATAAAGTTCAACGCTTAAGTCGCAATAACATCGTCAGCACCAAAGTTAACTATCTGCGTTGCGATTTTTCTACGCCACACTGGGAAAAAACACTAGAGCAGTGCCCGGCTTTTGACTCTTGCAAGTTAGCTTTTTGTAGTTTGTTAGGAATCTCTTATTATCTGACAAAAGAAGATTTTACCGCAACCGTAAAGAAGATAGCCCAGCTAATTCCAGTTAACTCACAGATTGTGTTTGATTATCCTTTTTCCTATGAAGATGAAAAAATCCTTAAACAAAGTGAGTTAGCTAAAGCTGCTAGTGAAGAGATGCGGGCTCACTACAGCTGCCAAGATATTGAAGAGCTGTCGCAAAATGCTTCTCTTTAATTAATCAGCTTCTTAACCCCGCAACAAATAACGGCTACCTTTTTCTCTGAATTTAATCGATCTTATCCCCATAGTAAAATGTTCGCTTTCCCTGGGGTCAATTACTGCTTATTGAAAAAAGTGTAAGTCTTACTATTAATTCTTTATTACCTTGTTATTCTAAAATCGGACCATAGTAAATTATCATTGAATTACCCCACAAAACTTGTACACTTTACTTATAAATTAAAGGAGAAAGAAAATGAATGATTTTTTGCTGATTTTTATTGGTATCGCTATTTACCTTTTGGTCCACTTGTTTTCCGGATGTTTCTATGTCGTCAATCAAAATGAACGCGCAGTAAAAGTGATTTTCGGTCGTGCTAAAAGAGCTAATAAGACCAACATGCTCAATCCTGCCCTTTATGAAGGTCTACGGGAAGATGAGAAAGAGCGTTACAACTTTCCGGAATTGGAAGTGACAATGCCGGGCGGCCCTTACTTTAAATGGCCTTGGGAAAAAATCAAAAAAGTAGCAATTGCCACCAACACTGCCAATATGGCTTACGATCCGGAATCTCCAGCTGCCAACAAAAACAACACGGTCCTTGAAGCCGTAACTAAGGATCAGCTGAACATCGAACTTTCCGGGCAAATACGTTATCGCGTTTCCGAGCGGAACATTTATGCTTATCTCTTTGGCGTAAAACAACCGATTGCCCATGTTATGGGTTATTTCGTTTCTGTTTTACGGGAAAGAATTGCCAGTTTTGAAAGCCGGGGCTCCGGTGATGGTCAGGAAGGCAATGAATTGTTACAGGTAGCTGACAATATTTCAATCAACGATTTACGTAAAAACTTACGAGACATCAATGATCATATGGACCGCGAGTGTGCTGTTTCTGAAGCGCGTTACGGGATTGTCTTGGAGGCTTCATTGATTACCGGTATTGATCCGCCTAATGAAGTTGAATCAGCTCTAGCAGCAATTAATATCGCCCATAACCAAATATCTTCTGATGTCAGTTTAGCGCAAGCTACAGCCGACCAAACTATCGTGCAATCAAAAAGAGCGGTGGAAATTGAAACGCTTAAAGCTGAGAGTGAAACTGAAGGTTTAAAACTGTTGGCTCAAGAACTAGAAGCCTTGAAAAAGCAGGGTGGTAAAGAAGCCTTAAACGCCTATATCCGCAATGCTAAATTGTCCTTGTTGGATTTCACCGAATCCATTTATCGTAGTGAGTAGGAGGGAATCATGGAATACCTATTTGATTTTCTGTTTGATAATGAAATGTTGATAAAAATTCCGGTTTTTGTTAGTTTAGGTTATTTATTAGCTGTTATCACTAAAGCAGCTATTAGTTTTTTGCTTCAAATGTTTGGCTTTTACACGATTGTAAAAGAACGTCAAGCCCTAGTCTATGTCTTGTTTGGTAGTGTGGTCGGTGTTCTAAATGAGCCGGGTCTCCATTTCCTTTGGAAAGAGTTGGGTATAAAAGCTCTGATTATCAATTTATTAGGAAAACGCTATGTCGTTGATTTACGGCTCGACCAACAATATTTGCGTAGCCAACCTGTTAATTCGGAAGAAGGTGCGCCTATGGGTGTTGGCTTATGGTATGAGATGTATATCAGTGATCCGGTAGCTTATCTTTTCCGTAACACCAATCCCCGAGGTTCTTTAGCCGCCAATGTCAGTAATTCAACGGTTCGTTGTTTGTCTAATCTACCGCTGGATAGTATGATGGTAGACCGGCACAAGATGAGCCGTAGTGTTCGGGCTGAGGTCTCAGAGAAGTCCAGTGAGTGGGGTTATAAGTTGGGCTCTTGTTATATTCGTAAAGTTCACTTCCGTGATGTTAACATGATTCAAGAAATTCAAAACAAAGTCGTCAACCGCTTGCGCCAAGTGACCTCTGCCATTCTTCAAGAAGGGGCAAATCAAGTGAAAGTCATTACCAGCACTGCGGAAAAAGAAGCAGCTATCGACTTTGGTAAAGCCAGTGCTATTAGACCGAATATTGTCGGGAAAACGTTACAGACAGTTTCGGCGGATAAAGATGTTTGCAGTGCCCTTTTTGAAATTCTGGAAATTAATCGTATAGTAGCAAATAAGATTCCCCTCAATATTGTGAGTGAGCAGATGATGATAACACTGCCGGCTATGCCAACAAAAAGACCATTGGTAGAAAAGACTAAATAATCAATTTATTGCCAAGTTAGAAAAAACGCCACTTAATTGGGGCGTTTTATTTATGTTTCACGTGAAACATTTAGTTGATTTCTTTTAACCCACCCATATATGGTTGTAATACTGGTGGGATAGTTATTGAGCCATCTTTCTGTAGATTGTTTTCTAAAAAGGCAATTAACATCCGGGGTGGCGCTACCACGGTGTTGTTTAGGGTATGGGGGAAGTATTTACCTTCTTCTCTATTAACCCGCAAGCCCAGTCTTCGAGATTGGGCTTCACCCAAATTGGAACAACTACAAACTTCAAAGTATTTATCTTGGCGGGGGCTGTAGGCTTCAATATCGACACTTTTCACTTTGAGATCAGCCAAATCGCCGGAACAGCATTCTAGTACCCTAACCGGGATATTGAGTGAATTAAATAGCGCAATCGAGTAACGATACATCTTTTCAAACCAGGTTTTACTATCTTCCGGTTTACACACCACAATCATCTCTTGCTTTTCAAATTGATGGATTCTGTAAATCCCTCTTTCTTCAATTCCATGGGCGCCAACTTCTTTGCGGAAACAAGGAGAGTAACTGGTCAGGGCTTGCGGCAATTGATCTTCTTCCAAGATAGTGTCGATAAATTTCCCAATCATCGAGTGCTCACTGGTTCCTATTAGATAAAGATCCTCCCCTTCAATCTTGTACATCATGTTTTCCATTTCGGTAAAACTCATGACCCCTTTAACTACTTCGGAGCGAATCATAAAAGGTGGAATGTAATATTCAAAACCTTGGTCAATCATAAAGTCACGACTATAACTCAAAATGGCAGAATGTAATCTGGCGATATTCCCTTTTAGATAGTAAAAGCCGTTGCCACTGGTTTTGCGTGCGCTATCTAAATCAACCCCTTTCAGTCTTTCCATGATATCGATGTGGTAAGGGATTTCAAAGTCGAATTTTCTAATCTCGCCGATTTTTTCGATTTCCACATTTTCACTATCATCTTTCCCTAAAGGAACAGTTTCATCAATGATATTGGGGATAACCAGCATTATCTCATTGATCCGCGTAGCTAATTCGGCTTCCTCTTGTTCGTAGGCTATAATCCGGTTGCCAATTTCCCCAACTTGAGTTTTCGCGGTTTCTGCTTCCTCTTTTCGACCCTGCCCCAGCAAAGCCCCAATCTGTTTACTGATGATATTTCTTTGGGCTCGTAAATCATCGCCGGCAGCTTTGATTTTACGGATTTTGATATCTAACTCCGCTACTTCGTCAACTAAAGGAAGTTTACTGTCTTGAAACTTCTTTTTGATATTCTCTTTGACCAGTTCGGGGTCATTTCTTATTAGATTGATATCAATCATTTTTCCACCTCTTGATTGGCTTTCGCCGTCATTTCTTCGACAATTATTTTCGCGAAATAAGTGTTATTTAGAGCCTCATCACTGATATCCAGTTCGGTATCATAGCCATACTTAAGCCCTAATTTTTCCGCCGCTTGACGTTTATTCCACAAATCACTAATTTCTTGGATGGTCCCACGCCCCATTACACAACGATAATAATTAGTGGCGTCATTTCTTTCTTTTCTGAGAACCACACCTAAATCATTATACAAGACAAAGGAGCATTTGTTGTTGTTTTTAATCATGGTAATCTTTTTCCCTTCTTTTGCCGAGTGAAAGTAAAACAACGCTTTACCGCCGACAAGCTCAAAGGCGAAATTCAAAGGTACAACATAGCTTTCATTATCATTAGCCAAGCCCAAGTTTAAAATCCGACATTCGTCGATAATTTTTAGTATTTCATTTTGTCCACTTACTTCACGGTCTTTTCTTCGCATTCTTCAAAACAAAAAGACACCTCCCAAAGGGACGATGTCTCGTGTTGCCACCCTTCTTTATGGGCTCTTTAAGAAACCCACCTCAAGCCGTTAACGCCGGTTACGTAAGACTCCCAGGTGGAATTCTTGTGTTGCGATTACGACTTTTTCACCAACCGTCGCTCTCTTTAAATCTGCCCACAGTACTAAGCCTGTTCGTTGTCTTATGCCACTATTTTAGCCAGCGTCTTCGCTTTCGTCAACCTCCGATTTCTCGACGATGGCGACGTTGGAGACGGTGCTTTCTTCATCCAAATTTATCAGTTTTACCCCTTGAGCGCTACGCCCTTGTTCGGAAATCCCGCTGACGGCTGTCCGGATTACTATTCCGGCACTGGTGATGATGATGATATCTTCCTCGCCACTGACGGTTTTAATAGCTACTAAATTCCCGGTTTTCTCGGTGACATTGAGGGTCTTAACTCCTTTAGCTCCCCTGGTAGTAAGCCGATATTGGTCCAGTGGTGTTTGTTTACCATAGCCATGTTCGGTAATCGATAAGATATTAGCGCCCTCACTGCTGGTGCAAACCCCAATCACTTGACTGTTATCAACATTAAAGCCTTTGATGCCACTGGCGTTTCTACCCATTGGCCGTACATCGTTTTCATTAAAGCGTATCGCTTTCCCGTTAGAACTGGCGATGATTATCTCTTCATTCCCGGCGGTTATCTTAACAGCTACTAATTCATCATTATCCCGTAAGCTTAAAGCAATTTTCCCGGTTTGCCTGATGGAGTTGAATTCCTGTAAACTGGTGCGTTTAACCAAGCCGTTAGTAGTCACAAAGAACAGGTATTCCGATTCATGATCTTTCGGTACTGAGAGGATAGATTTAACACTCTCCCCTTCTTGTAACTCTAGTAGATTAACGACCGGTATCCCTTTAGAAGTCCGTGAAGCCGCTGGTACTCTATAGCCCTTAATACGATAGACTTTACCAAGATTAGTAAATATCATCAAATCGTCATGGGTCGAACAATAGACTATCTGGTCAACCACATCATCGATATTCAAAGCCATTCCTTTGATTCCCCGCCCGCCACGGTTTTGCGAGCGATAGGTATCGACCGGTATCCTTTTGATATACCCATTGACCGATAGGGAAACGATGATATCTTCTTGCGGAATCAGATCTTCATCCATAACATCGTAGTCTTCATCAGTTATTTCACTGCGTCTTTCATCGCCAAAGCGTTGACTGATGTCACTTAATTCCTCTTTGATGATGTTGTCGACTCTTTCCGGTTTGGCTAGTATGTCTTTTAAGTCTTCAATCATCGTTAACAATTCGGCGAGTTCTTGGTCTAACTTGATTCTTTCTAAACCGGAAAGACGGCGCAAGCGCATATCCAAAATCGCTTTGGATTGGATTTCTGATAAACCAAAACGCTCAGCGAATTTTTTAATGATTTCTTCATCATCATTACTGCTCCGAATAATACGGATAATCTCATCAATGTTATCTAAAGCGATGACCAAGCCTTCTAAAATATGAGCTCTTTCTAAAGCTTTCTCTAGGTTATATTGGGTTCTGCGGACGATTACTTCTCTTTGATGCACGATATAGTTAATAAGCGCCTCTTTCATATTTAACAGCTTAGGTGCATTGTTGACTAAGGCAATCAGATTAAAACCAAAAGTCGTTTGTAATGGGGTCATGCGGTACAGTTGATTCAAAACTACTTCAGCTTGGGTGTCTTTCTTTAGTTCCACTTCGATCATTAAGCCTTCGCGATTAGATAGGTCCCGCAAGTCGACGATGCCTTCAACTAATTGTTCATGATGCAGCTCGGCGAACTTTTCAACCAAACGCTGTTTGTTTACCTGATAAGGTATTTCGGTAATGACAATTTTTTTCTTACCGTTGGCTAATTCTTCGATTTCTGCCCGACCGCGCACCACCACTGAGCCCCTGCCGGTTTCATAGGCTTGTTTAATACCGGAGCGCCCTAAAATCAAACCGCCGGTAGGGAAGTCCGGTCCTTTGATGATGTCCATCAATTCTATAGTTGATATATCAGGATTTTCAATTAAAGCGATACAAGCATTGACGGTTTCGTTTAGGTTGTGCGGTGGGATATTGGTTGCCATCCCAACTGCGATGCCGGTTGAGCCGTTGACGATAAGATTAGGAAATTTAGCCGGTAAAACCGTCGGCTCTTTTTCCTCACCGTCATAATTCTCAACGAAATCTACGGTATCTTTGTTGATGTCTTTGACCATCTCCATGGAAAGCTTGGACATCCGGGCTTCGGTGTAGCGCATAGCCGCTGCTCCGTAGCCGTCGATGTTGCCGAAATTACCATGGCCGTCAACTAAAGGATAGCGATAGTTAAAGCTCTGCGCCATCCGTACCATCGACTCATAAACCGCGCCTTCCCCATGAGGATGGTATTTACCGATTACATCGCCGACAATCCGTGCCGATTTCTTGTGGGGTTTGTCTGAAGTCATCCCTAAATCGTTCATGGCATAAAGGATGCGCCGATGTACCGGTTTTAAACCATCGCGGACATCCGGCAAAGCGCGAGCGACAATGACTGACATGGCATAGTCCAAAAAGGACGATTTCATTTCCGTGGAAACATTGGTTTGTTTAATTCTTTCGTTGTTATATTCATCCATGTTTAATTACCCCGTTAGACATCCAAATTCTTAACGAATTTGGCATTATCGATTATGAAGTTCCGCCGCGGTTCGACATCTTCACCCATCAAAGTTTCAAAAACTTCATCAGCTTCCAACGCGTCGTGGATATTGACTTGGACCAGTGTTCGTTGTTGGGGATCCATGGTCGTTTCCCACAACTGAATAGCATCCATTTCCCCTAAACCTTTGTATCTTTGCACGGTGTAACGCTCCCCAAATTCCTTGCGGTAGCCATCCATCTCGGCTTCGCTATAAGCGTAACGGGTGAGATTGCCTCTTGTGATTTTATATAGCGGTGGTGTCGCAAAGTATAAAAAGCCGCCTTCAATTACCGGTTTCAAAAAGCGATAAAAGAAAGTTAATAATAGTGTTCGGATATGGGCGCCATCAACATCGGCATCTGTCATAATGACGATTTTGTGATAACGCAATTTAGTTAAATCCAGCTCTTCTCCAAAACCGCAACCGAAAGCGGTGATCATCGAACGAATCTCATTATTGTCAAAAACTTTGTGAATGCGGGCTTTTTCCACATTCAAAACTTTACCTCTTAATGGCAAGATCGCTTGGAAGACCCGGTCACGCCCATCCACGGCACTACCGCCGGCAGAATCCCCTTCGACTAAGAAGATCTCTGACAGCGAAGCGTCTTTGCTGGAACAGTCAGCCAACTTGCCGGGTAGCGCTCCGATATCCAAGGCATTTTTCCGCCTGGTGACTTCCCGGGCTTTACGCGCTGCTTCCCGGGCTTTAGCTGCCAAATCGATTTTGTTTAAAATAACTTTTGCGGTATTTGGTTGTTCTAAGAGATAGCGATTTAACCCTTCGCCAAATACATTGGAGACAATCTTTCGGACCTCGGCGTTGCCTAACTTGGTCTTAGTTTGTCCTTCGTATTGGGGGTTGGGATGGCGGACCGAGACGATAACCGTCAAACCTTCTCTAACATCGTCGCCGGTATAGGTTTCGTCGCCTTTTTTCAAATAGTTATTATCTTTAGCATAATTATTGATCACCCGATTGAGTGCCATTTTGAATCCATCTTCATGCATTCCCCCTTCGTGGGTGTTGATGTTGTTACAGAAAGTATAAAGGTTGGGAGTGTACTCGTCGGTATACTGCATGGCGACTTCCACAAAGACCCCATCTTCTTCCCCTTCGACAAAGAGAACATCTTGTTGGATGGGTTTTTTGTTTTTGTTTAAATAACGAATATATTCGACAATCCCCCCTTCATAGTAGTAGGACTGTTTTATTTTCTCTTGAGCTCTTTCATCAGCGAGATTAATTCTGATTTTCTTATTCAAGAAAGCTAATTGGCGAATTCGATCGCGCAAGCGACTGAAGTCATAAACCTGCCCTTCCACAAAAATTAGAGGGTCAGCTTTAAAGCGCACTAAAGTTCCGTGCTCTTGGCTGTCCCCGACAATCGCAATTTCTCCGTCGGCTGCCCCGCCATTGTGGAAACGCTGAAAGTAAACCTTGCCATCCAGATAAACCGTTACTTCCAGCCACTGGCTTAGAGCGTTAACCACGCTAGCTCCAACCCCATGCAGGCCTCCGGATACTTTATACGCTCCACCACCAAATTTCCCCCCGGCATGCAAGGTGGTAAATATGGTTTCAACTGTCGACTTTCCGGTTTTTTCATGAACACCCACCGGTATGCCGCGGCCGTTGTCGCGAACCGCAATGACATCTCCTTCTTCAATGGTTACATCAATAGTATCGGCGAATCCGGCTAAAGCTTCATCAATTGCATTGTCGACAATCTCCCACACTAAGTGGTGTAAGCCGGCTTCGGAAGTCGTGCCGATATACATTCCGGGACGTAGCCTGACAGCTTCCAAACCTTCTAAGACTTGGATGTCTTCTGCCGTGTAAGTAGTTTTGGGTTTATCTTTCATACTAAGTTCTCCTAAGTTCAATAACTTTTTTATCTAAATCATCCAGAGTTTTGTCTAAATGAGTAGCGGTAATGATGGTTTGATTCTTTTGGTAAATCTGATGGAGTAAGTTTCTTTGGTGTTGCAGATCTAATTCCGACAGAACATCATCTAATAAGATTAGTGGTGTGGCATTAGTCAGTTGTTTAACCAAGTTAGCCAGGACTAACTTCAGCGCGATCATCAACAAGCGAATCTGACCTTGAGAACAGTACGCAGCGGCATTGTAGCCGGCATACAGTATTTGGTAGTCATCACGTTGAATGCCGAAGTTGCTTTGTTTGGTGATGGTGTCACGTAGCCGATAGCTCTTTAATTGTTGGATAATTTCTTCTTTACTTAAGCCGTTACAAGTCGATTTGTTTTCCAGCTTCACCGACCGGGGTTGGCTCATTAATTCGTTGAGCTTCAAACTATAAAGCTCGTTAATATCTTTTAAATAGTTGTTGCGCTCCGCACTTATTGCCGCCATCAGCTCCGCCATCCTGTCATCTGTGACTTCAAGTAAATTTTCATCGAATTTCTCTTGTTTTAGTAAAGCGTTGCGATTCTTTAAAATCGTGCTAAATTCACTTAAATTGCGCAAATACTTTTTGTTGACTTTGCTGAGTTCGCTATCAATTAAGCGACGGCGAAACTTGGGTGACGAAGTCACAAAGTTCAAATCTTCCGGCGTAAAGACCACAGCTTGAAATAAACCGATAAAGTCACTGGAAGTCTTAATGGGGTTCTGATCACATTGAAAGCGTCGTCCCATCTTGGAAATAACGATCCTTAATTTCTTGTTATCACAATCACCCTCTACAGCCGCGAACTCCCGGTTGTGTTCGATGATATTACGATAGTCACTAGTCCTGAAGGATCTGGTGGTAGCCAACAATGCGATAGCTTCGATAATGTTGCTTTTCCCGACACCATTGGCTCCGACAATCACATTGAGCCCAGAGTCAAACTCTTGATAAAGGCTACGGTGATTACGGTAATTTCTCAGTTTCAAACTCACAATTTCCATTATTTAATTACTATTTGTTTGGCATCGATTGTTACCAAATCACCCACAAACAACTTCCTTCCACGGCGGTTCTCGGCTTCATTATTGACACTAATAGCCAGTTCTTTAACTAAAATTTTAGCTTGGGCTCCACTATCTGCCAGTCCACAAACCTGTAACAATTGCCCCAGCGTGATATATGGCTTTTTTAGCGTAATTTCCTCCATATAGAACCACCTTTCGTTATAATTATAACACAAAACGCGCTTAAATGCGCTTTTTAAACATTTTGACAAACAAAAACACCAAATGGTGTTTTTTGAGTTTTTTTCAATTGTTTGTCAGAATAACTAAAATTAACTTCCGGTTCTTACCGGTAATATCAATTGAATGATGGAATCGTCTTCTAAATTTTTAATCACAAAGGGTTTCATCTCGCTGGTAAACTCGATGCTGATTTGCGAAGTTGACAAAAAACGAATAGCATCATAGACATATTTGCCACAGAAAGAAATAATTAACGGTTCGCCCTGGTATTGTTCGTAAATTAACTTTTCTGTCGAAGAACCAACTTCTTGTGAGCGACTGGAAACTATAACTTCAGTGACGCTCAAATCAAGCTTAACAATTGGGATGCCGTCGTTTTTGATGAAAGAAGCCCGATCAATGGCACTTAACATATCGTGGGCATCAACAACCAATTTTGAAGAAAACTCTTCCGGAATTAAGCGACTGGTATCGGGGTATTTCCCGTCAATCAAACGCGTTTGAATCAAGGTGCTCCCGATATAGAATTGAATTTTCTTTTCGCTAACGGCAACTTCAATTTCGCCATCACGATCGATGATTTTTTCTACTTCATTTAAGGATTTACCCGGTACCGTTATGTTAAAGGTGTAGGGCGCCGATATTTTTATGGCTTTCTTGGCTAAACGGAAAGAGTCGGTTGCCACACAGTCCATGACCCCGTCTTGCGCCGAGAAATTCACACCAGTCAACAAGGGCCGGGTTTCTTTATCGGAGGTCGCAAAAGTGGTTTGTGATATAACGTTTCTGATGATGTTGGCATCAATTTTAAAATTCTGTAGTGGTTTACTGAAATCAATGTTGGGATAGTCTTCAACCTTGATACCGTTGATCTTATATTCGGTCGAGTCTCCGCTGATTTTTATTAACGATCCGTCGATTATCATAAAATCAATCACATCGGAATCAATTTTTCTTACCACTTCTAGAATATATTTGGCTTCAATAACGATGGACCCTTCTTCTTGGATGTCGAAAACATACTCGGCATCATTTTTCTCAATAACGGTTTGAATAGAAATATCGGAGTTGCTGGCGGTTAAAATCAAAGTAGTGCGGGCGCAGTCAACTTTTATTCCCGACAAAGATGGCAAAGGGGTATTGGCTGAAATGGCGCGAGAAACTGTGACTAAACCCTGATTGATAACTTTTTTTGCGATTTTGAAATTCATAGTTAAACTCCTTTTATAATTAATAATCTTAAATAATCATTATTATTAGCTAAGTGGAAATTGTGGAAAAGTCTTTAAAACCTAACAAATATAACTATATTTTACCAAAAAACAAGGTTAAATGGTAGTGGATTTATCTGTGGGAAACAAAACGCTCTTCAATTTTGCTCACGGCAAGCCGATAGTTTTTATCAGATTTCATTTTCTTTTCAATCTTATCGCAGCTATGCATGATGGTAGAATGGTCGCGGTTTCCAAACGCTCCGCCGATAGTTTTAAAAGGCAAGTCGAGATGCTTACGACAGAGATAAATTGCGATGTGGCGAGCTAAGGCGACATTTCCGGTTCGCGCTTTCCCTTCCAGTTGCCCCTTGCCTAAGCCGTAAAAATCATTGACCGCCGCTTTGATGGTCTTGATCGTAATCTGTCCGTAGTTTTGGGTGGTGTCTTTCAAATATTTAAGGGCAAAAGCTAAGTCAATTTTTTCGTTTTCACTGGATTGCACCAAGTTGAAGATTAAACGATTGATTGTTCCTTCCAATAAACGAACATCACTGGAAAAGTTTGCAGCAATATAATCAATGACATCATCGTCAATATCTAAGCCAATTGTCCTTCTTTCTATTTTGTTTTTGATAATCCTAACTGCAGTTTCAAACTCCGGTGGGGAAACCCCAACTTGCAAGCCGGAAGCAAAACGAGAAACCAAGCGACTTTCTAAACCGCGGATTTCATAAGGTGCACAGTCAGAAGTTAAAACAATCTGTTTTTTATCATTAACTAACTCATTGAAAACATGGAAAAAGATTTCAACAGACTTTTTCTTATCCGCTAAAAATTGAATATCATCAACTAAGAAAACATCATAACTGACTAATTCTTTTTTATACTTATCTAAATTGACGCCAGGATCACAGACTCCATCGACAAAATCCGAAGAACTCATCATTAAAATTTTGGTTTTTGGGTTTTTGTTGCTTAAGTAGTTGGCTATTGACTGTAAGAGGTGAGTTTTCCCTAAGCCCGGACCACCATAAATGAATAAAGGATTGTAGAACCCGCCGGGATTTACTGAAGCCGCAACCGCAGCTTTCTGTGATTCAATATTACTGGCTCCGACAATAAAATTTTCGAAAGTGTATTCCGGGTTTAATACCAGCGTCTTCTTAATCAAACTAGGTTCTTTTTGTTTAAATTCCGTAGTTTCAACGGTATCGGTTTCAGTGAAGATGTGAAGGTCTTTTTCCAAAATAACCTGGCAAACCGCAATGTCCTTGTTGCTTATCTGGGAGAGGATGTTTGCCAACTGTTTGGCGTTCTCATTTAGCACTTTGACCGTGATGAAATTATCGGTAGTGACAATGCCGACTTTATCTTCGAGGCTATATAACTTAGAATCAATAAAGTAAGTATCGAAGACAATTTCTTCAACCAGTGCTGTGTTTTTTACGGTTTGTAAAACCTGAGCCCAGACATCTTGAAGATAAATTTCGTTGCCGCTAATGAAGAACACCCCCTTAAGTACACATATAATAAACTAAAGAAATGAAGAATTCTAGCAAAAAAACTGAGGGAAAATCACCTTAATTTTTTATCCACAACCGTGATTATAAAAAGTTGGCTTCTACAAGGGCTTTTAGCAGTTATCCACATTTTTCCACACTTTAGACAAGTTTATGAAAGTATAAAAAAAGTTGTCCAGTGCGGAAAAAGGGGAATAGCGTGAACACAAATAGTGGCATTAACAGTATATAAACATTACAAAACGTATTTAAGTAAGGTAAATAAAGGAGATTATTACTTTATCCCCATTTACCAAAAATGGTGGATAACAGTCAAAATTTATTGTTGAAAAACAATGGGTACTAACACAAAAATGTATTATAATTTACGGAAGGAGGATAGTGTAATGAAATTAATCCTGGCCATAGTTTCAAACGAAGATAGTTCCGCTTTAATGACGGAATTAAATAAAGCGAATTTTCAAGTGACCAAATTGGCGACAACGGGGGGGTTTCTCAGAGTTGGGAATACTACCTTAATTGTGGGGACCGAAGATGACAGAGTTGAAGAAGTACTGGAGATTATCAAAACCGAAAGTAGACAAAGAACCGAAGTTATTCCTTCAACGGCTACTTACGATGTTGGTCGCTACGCTTCATTCCCGGTTGAGGTTCAAGTAGGGGGAGCGACTGTCTTTGTGATTGATGTTGAACAATTTGTGAAAATGTAAGACGGGAAAACCCGTCTTTGTTTTGATATAAATGATAGACAAAAAGCGTTATAAGGGCTTGGTTATGACATTGTCCGGGGTCAAATAAAGTTGATCCGCCAATTGCTTGCCATACTTAACAGCGGTAGGGAAATCTTGATTATTCAAAAGCTGGATCAACAAGCCGGCAGTAAAAGCGTCACCACATCCAATTGGAAAGCCCCAGCAAGAACCAGCACTACCTTCAAGCTTGGCGCTGCTTCCTTGATGACAATAATAGACGCCCATTTCATCTTGGGTCACCACCAACCAAGAATGCGGATACTTTGTAAGCATAGCTTGATAGTTTTCATCACCATTTTGTTTTTTAAATTCATGACGATTGAGGATTATACCGGTGATATGACTAGCGTATTTGGGCTGTGGTAAGAAAGAAGAAAAGACAAACTTGGCTTGCGGGTTTTGACTAATTATCTGAGCATACAAAAACTCATCATCGACATCACTAACAAGTAAATCGTAGTTTTGATAGGGGAAATCATAGTTGGCGGTGATTTGAAAGCTTGGTGTAATGCTGGAAATTAAGTAATTTTGTGCCGGGTTGAAAAGGGCAGTGAAAATTGGGCTGGCTTGCGAGATTACCGGACCATGGCAAGTGATTCCTTTTTCTTTAAGTTCCTTCTGGAGTTGTTGCCCATAAAAATCATCGCCCCAAACTGCCAAAAAATCAACAGGACAGCCTAACACACCAAGGTTGAAGGCGACATTACGCATACTACCACCGCTATAAAGGCGATTTGGCACCTTATTACAAATGTTCTCTTGTAAGGGAGAGTCACTATAAATCAAATGATCGATTAAAGCGGTTCCAATAATTAAAGTTTTACTCATTTCATTTATAGTATAAACAAAATACAAGTTAATGCCTAGGAAGGAGTAAGGAAAATGAGGCAGTAGCGATAAAACTATCTCAGGCCTCTGTTGAAAGAAAAATTTAGCGACAGTTGATCAAAAACGAAGTGAATCAGGAAGAAAATATAGGTTATAACAAATATTCATTCGAAAAAGTGTATTAAAGCAACATAAATACGTTTAAAAAAATGCAAATTCCATTTATAATGTAACTTAGATTGTAGATGGGAGGAGAGAAAGATGTATCGTTATGCGATTGAAGAATTATGCAATTGGAAAACCGAAAAGAATAGAAAACCTTTAATTATCAAAGGAGCAAGACAAGTAGGTAAAACTTGGTTGATGTGTGAGTTTGGGAAACTCGCTTTTGAAAAGACGGTATATGTAAACTTTGATAACAATCAACAAATGTCAGATCTCTTTTCGAACAATTCAAACATCGAACGGATTATTGCTGGGTTGGAATTATATGCTGGGTCGAAAATCACACCAGAAAACACTTTGCTCATTTTTGATGAAATTCAGGAAGTACCTAAAGCTTTAAGCTCTCTTAAATACTTCAATGAAAACAAACCGGAATACTATATTATATGTGCCGGGTCCATGCTTGGTGTTGCCTTGCATCAGGGAACATCTTTTCCGGTAGGGAAAGTAAGTTTTTTAGACCTTTATCCTATGTCATTTATGGAGTTTATGCACGCCTTAGGAAAGAGTCAGTACGTTGAACTGCTTCAAAAAAGAGATTATGCTATGGCGACCACTTTTAAACAGGAATTTAGCGAGTTGTTACGTTATTACTATTATGTGGGTGGCATGCCGGAAGTAGTACAAGCTTTTACCGACCGTAGAGATTTTAATGAAGTTCGAGAAATTCAGCAGCGAATTTTGCTAAGTTATGAACAAGATTTTTCCAAGCACGCTCCTAATGATGTTGTGCCGCGTATTCGTTTGTTATGGAACAGTATACCGGCTCAATTAGCCAAAGAAAATAAAAAATTTATTTATGGCTTAATCAAAGATGGAGCGCGAGCAAAGGATTATGAGTTGGCTCTGTTATGGCTTGTTGATTGTGGATTGGTTCATAAAATACAGCGCATCAAGGTACCAAACATTCCTTTAAAAGCTTATGAGGATTTAAAGGCCTTCAAGTTATTTTTAGTTGATGTAGGCCTACTTTCGTGCATGGCAAGGTTGAGACAGGAAACCCTACTTACTGGACATGAGTTGTTTAAAGAATTTAAAGGAGCACTGAGTGAACAGTATGTTTTGCAACAATTGAAAAGCGTTAAAGGAATGGAAATTTATTATTGGATAAATGAGCAAGGAAATGCTGAAGTTGACTTTGTTGTTGACACAGGGACAGAGATTATTCCTCTAGAAGTAAAAGCGGAAATCAATTTAAAAGCTAAGAGTCTAGGAATCTACAGAGACAAATTTAAACCGAATGTTGCTGTTCGTACGAGTATGGCAGATTATAAAAACGAAGGTTGGCTGCTAAATATACCACTATGGGCTTTGGAAACGCTAAACAATAATTATTGAAAATTTTAGTTTTAGCTAAAGCGAGGATATAAAAGTCAGTGGCGAGAGTAAGAGCAAATAGTCTATAATTATAGGCAAAAGAAGGAATAATGCAGTGAAAATTGGACAATCAACAGATATTCATCGTTTGGTAGAAGGGCGACGCTTAATTATCGGTGGCGTCGAAATACCTTTTCATTTAGGTTTATTGGGGCATTCTGATGCCGATGTCTTAGTGCATGCTATTACTGAAGCCATTATCGGCGCCTTGGGATCAGGTGATTTAGGAACCCATTTTCCTGATAATCAAGAAAAGTATCAAGATATTAGTTCCTTGGTTCTATTGGCGGAAGTGCAGCAGATGATGATTAGTGAAAACTACCACATTGGCAACATCGATGCTTTAGTTATGATCGAAGAACCTAAAATGGCGCCTTATATAAACAAGATGAAGGAGAATATTGCGGAAGGGTTAACTTGCCCGCTTGAGCTAATAAATATAAAAGCGACAACAGCTGAAGGTCTAGGCTTTGTCGGTCAAAAAGAAGGAGTCGTTGCCACAGCGACGGTTTTATTGAAAGGAAAAGAAGATGAGTAGAGTTCGAGTAAGATACGCCCCCAGTCCCACCGGTTATCTTCATATCGGCAATGCCCGTACCGCATTATTTAACTATCTTTTTGCCAAGCATTATGAAGGAGATTTTATTTTACGGATTGAAGATACCGATATTGCCAGAAACATCGAAGGGGGTGAAGAAAGCCAATATTATTATTTAAATTGGTTGGGCATCGTACCTGATGAATCGCCGGAACAACCTAAACCGCAATACGCGCCATATCGTCAAAGTGAAAGAATAGAACTTTATCAAAAATATGCCGATGAACTTCTGGACAAAGGTTATGCCTATAAATGTTTTTGCACCAGTGAAGAATTAGAAGAAGATTATCAAAGACAAAATGAAGCCGGTTTTGCTTCTACCCGTTACAATCGTCATTGTTTGAGTTTAAGTCCTCAAGAGATTGCGGAAAACGAGAAAGCCGGCAAGCCCTTCAGCATCAGGGTGCGCGTACCGGATAATGAAACTTATGAATTTGTCGATATGATTCGCGGAAAAGTGAGTTTTGAATCAAAAGACATCGGTGATTGGGTCTTGATTAAGTCTAATGGGATACCAACTTATAACTACGCATGTGTCATTGATGATCACACCATGGATATATCTCATGTGTTTCGTGGTGAAGAACATTTAAGTAATACCCCTAAACAAATAATGATTTACCGGATGTTAGCTTGGGAAACCCCGTTGTTTGGGCATATGACCTTAATCGTCAACCAGCAACATAAGAAATTATCAAAAAGAGACAATGATATCATGCAGTTTATGAGTCAGTACAAAGAAGCCGGCTATTTACCGGACGCGATGTTTAACTTTATGGCATTATTAGGCTGGTCGCCGGAAGGGGAGAAAGAAATCTTTACCAAAGAAGAGTTGATTGCCGAATTCTCAGAGAAG
This sequence comes from uncultured Erysipelotrichaceae bacterium, assembly GCA_964622375.1. Lineage (GTDB taxonomy): Bacteria > Bacillota_I > Bacilli_A > Erysipelotrichales > Erysipelotrichaceae > CAZUQA01. The sequence goes on from CAZUQA010000031.1 coordinate 27,715, forward strand.
CGTTTATCAAAATCCCCTAGTATGTTTGATCAAGGAAAACTAGCTTGGGTTAACAATAAATATATTAAGGAATTAAGTATGGAAGCAATCGTTAATCTCTGTTTGCCCTTCCTACAAGCTGACTATGATATTTCTGACAAAAGTGCAGAGTGGTTAAATGATTTGATTGTTCTTTATCAACCACAACTATCTTGTGGTCAAGATATCGTTGAACTTTGCGCTTTGTTTTTTGCCGATCAAGACTTAAGTGAAGAAGCCCAAGAAGTGTTGAATTGGGAAACGACCCCAATATTAAAGGAAAGCTTCAAAGTAAAGATTGATGATTTGTCTTGGACCAAGGAAGACTTGGCGAAAACTATCGACAGGATAAAAGAAGAGACCGGAATTAAAGGCAAAGCTTTGTTTATGGGACTCAGAGTATTGACTACTAAAATTACCCATGGACCGGATTTAACTACTACCTTATATTTATTAGGAAAAGAAAAAGTTGTAAGAAATTTGGAGAGTTTATCATGAATCAAATTATCGAAGCTTTATACCAAAGAAAATCAGTGCGGGTATTTACTGAAAGAGAAATCACAAAAGACGAAAGAGATTTAATCATCAACAGTGCCCTACAAGCTCCGACAGCCGGGAATCTTTATCTATATTCAATTATTGAAGTTAGTGATCAAAGACTCAAAGAAGAATTAGCCGTTCTTTGCGATAATCAAGCTTTTATCGCGGAAGCAAAATTGGTTTTGATATTCCTAGCTGATTATCAAAAATACTATAACTTATACAAGATAGCAGTTAACGAGGATGTGGAAAAACCTAAACTTGGTGATTTAATGTTAGCGACAGCTGATGCGGTGATTGCAGCACAAAACAGTGTCGTGGCTGCCGAATCTTTGGGCATCGGCTCTTGTTACATCGGGGACATTTTAGAAAACTACGAGAAAGTCCGCGCTTTATTGCAGCTGGCGGATTTCACTTTTCCAGCCTGTATGTTAGTTTATGGGTACCCGACCCAACAACAGATAGACAGAGTGAAGCCAAGACGCTTTAAAGCCGAAGATTTGGTTTTTGAAAATCGCTATCAGGAAAAAACAGCAGCAGAATATGACAAAATGTATAAAGGGCAAAATGAGAACTATGAGTATGCCAATGTAGCGAGGAAACTTCATGACATTAAATATAATGTTGAGTTCCGTAAAGAAATGAATCGCTCGGCAGAGCTCTATCTCAAGAAATGGCAAGCGCATGAATAAGTTTTCCGAAAACAAAGTAATGCGTGATCCCCTGCATCACTATATTCAAGTAGAACACCCTTTGATCTGGGACTTGATTAACACCAAGGAATTTCAAAGACTGAGACGCATCCGCCAATTGAGTGGAGCTTATTTAGTTTTTCATACCGCTGAACACAGCCGCTTCGGGCATTGTTTAGGCGTTTATGAAATCATCCGAAGGATGGTTAAAGAAATTAATGATTTGTCGCAACAGTTAACAGAAGAAGAAAAACTGCTGGTAATGGTCGCCGGCTTACTACACGATATCGGCCACGGCCCCTTCAGTCATGCCTTTGAAGCTGTAGCCGCTAACAGTCACGAAGAAATGACCAAACAATTAATTTTAGGGGAAAGTGGGATTAACAGTATCTTAAAAGCTTATGATAGCAATTTGCCTAAGCAAATAGCGGCAATCATCGATCATAGCCATCCAAACAAACTGTTGATCCAATTAATATCCAGCCAACTGGATGCCGACCGCATGGACTATTTATTACGCGACTCTTATTTTACGGGAGCGAAATATGGGGAATTTGATTTAGAGCGGATACTAAGAACCTTAAAAGTAGTAGATAATCAGCTGGTAGTCAAGGAGAGTGGAATTCATACCGTAGAAGACTACATCATGTCACGCTATCATATGTACTGGCAGGTTTATTACCATGCGACCATTCGTTCTTTTGAGGCAATTCTGGTATTGTTGTTTCAGCGCTTGCGCGATTTGGATTTAAAAGATAAATATCCGATGTTTGCCGGTTTATACCAAGGACAGCAACTTACCAATCAACAACACTTCCAATTAGATGACTATAATTGTTTCTATGGCTTTTCTCAAATGTGTGATGATGAAGATCCGATATTATGTGATTTAGCAGAGCGCCTAGTTAACCGGCGGCTTTTCGGTTATCAGAGTGTTCCCGCTGAAGCCAAGATTGGAGATTACCTTCACTTAGCTCCAGGCTTGGATTCCCGCTATTATTTATATATTGATTCAGCTTCCCAAGTTCCTTACTTGCCATATCTTTCCCAAGCGGAAAATCTCATCAAAGTATTATTGAAAAACGGAGAAATAGTGGAATTGTCAGAAGTATCGAAGATTGTAAAAGCCATGGTTAGCGGGGAAAACAAAGAAGACTACAAACTATTTTACCCCCAATAAAGCTAACAAGAATAACAAGATGAAAATGTACCAAAGTGTCACAGAATTGATAGGCAATACAGCTTTGTTGGATTTAAGTTCCTACATTAACCAGGGTGACTTAAATCTGCGTTTTTTGGCTAAAGCTGAATTTCTCAATCCCTCCGGATCAATTAAAGACCGCGCAGCTTGGGCGATGATTCAAGATGCTATCAGTCAAGGGAAAGTAGATAAAGAAACCGTAATAATTGAACCAACCAGTGGCAACACCGGAATCGCTTTAGCGATGATTGCCGCCACCCTAGGAAACAAGATTATTCTAACGATGCCGGACAATATGAGTGAAGAACGAAGAACCCTGCTGGCAGCCTACGGCGCAGAATTAGTTATGACACCGCAAATTGCCGGAATGAGCGGAGCAATTAAAAAAGCTGAAGCACTGGTAAAAGAACTTCCTAAGACTTTTATGCCGGCGCAGTTTGACAATCCGCTTAATGCGCTAATCCACTATCAAACAACCGGACCGGAGTTATGGGAAGACAGTGGGAAAAGCATTGATGTTTTTATCGCCGGGGTAGGAACCGGGGGGACAATTAGCGGAACCGCTAAATATCTTAAGGAACAAAACCCCGAGATCATCGTCATTGCCGTAGAACCGCAAGCTTCACCGGTATTGTCTGGCGGTAAAGCCGGAGTTCACAACATCCAAGGTATCGGTGCCGGCTTTGTACCAAAAATATTGGACACGACAATTTATGATGAAATTGTCACCGTCAGTGACGAGCATGCTATTGCCACGGCAATTGATTTTGCCAAAAAGCGGGGAATAAGTGTCGGCATCTCATCTGGAGCAGTCTTATGGGCAGCCAAAAAAGTAGCTTGTCATCATTTGGGGAAGACGGTAACGACCATTTTACCTGATAGTGGCAATCGTTATCTATCGATTTTTAGTCAAAGGAATAATCTATGAAAAAAATCTTTCCAAATAACCGGACGGTAATCAGAGTGATCAATGAGTTGCGTGAGTATCTGTATCCTGAGCATTTTCAAGATTGGGAAATACGTTACCAGCGCTATGACATACTTGAAGCCAATATCAGAGGAAAACTTGAAGAGATACTCGCTGTAGTAACTAGGGACCAAGCGAGTATCAACTGCCATAGCTTAGTTGATGATTTCTTTGCGGTTTTACCTGAGATAAAATGTCGCTTAGATAAAGACAGCGAAGCCGGTTATAATGGGGATCCGGCAGCACAATCGATTGATGAGATCATTTTGTCTTATCCCGGTTTTTTTGCGATATTAGTTCATCGTATCGCCCATTATCTTTTCCTGCAAAACATTCCCTTAGTTCCAAGAATGATGAGCGAATATGCCCACAGTAAAACCGGCATCGACATCCATCCGGGGGCCAGCATCGGGGACTACTTCTTTATCGACCATGGGACTGGGGTGGTAATCGGAGAAACCACAGTAGTCGGGAACAATGTTAAACTTTACCAAGGAGTAACACTCGGGGCTTTATCAACAAAAGGCGGACAAAAGTTAGCCGGGGAGCGACGCCATCCCACTATTGAAGACAATGTTGTTATTTATGCCGGAACAACAATCTTGGGTGGTAACACGGTCATCGGTCATGACTCCGTAATTGGGGGAAACACTTTTATCATCGAATCAATCCCGGCTTATACCAATATTCGAAATTAACAGGAAATTTCAAGCATTTAAGAAATAAGTATTACATAGAATTTTGTAATAAGAGTTATCAAACTTCAGGATTTCAGCTTAGTAGTTTACGACAACGGAATTAGCTGAATAAGTTGTATTAATTAGTTGCATTTCTATTCTAGGATAGCTATAATATCACGGAACAAGGAAATTAGCGGCACGAATTTTCAAATATTCAAGAAGCACACAGCGACAAAAGCGGAAATTTCACTGTTTCAAATTAAGGACTTCACACTCATTGTTAAATGATGGAGTAATAAATTAACTTGAGAAAATCACTGGCATCTTGCCAATGATGGCTTTGCCATCACAAGAAAAAACGGTAAAAAATGAGCAAGCTACAAAATAACATCAAAGAGGCAATACAGAAAACAATCAAAGAAGTTTTCGCTTATGAAGTCTCTTGTGCTGATATTGTTGTGGAAATACCGAAAGATAAAAGCCACGGTGATTATGCGACTAATATCGCTATGCAATTAGCGCGCAATTTAAAACAGAGCCCACAAGTCATAGCAAAAAGTTTAATGGAAAATTTGGATTTTGTGGCAGCCGGCATCAGCACTTACGAAATAGCCGGCCCGGGGTTTATCAATTTAACCATAGAAAAAGGTGCATTAGCGACTGTCATAAAAAAAGTTATAAAAGAACAAGACAGTTTCGGAAGCACAAAAAAGACAGACAACATTAAATATAATGTGGAATTTGTTTCAGCTAACCCGACGGGAAACCTACATCCCGGGCATGCTCGAGGAGCAGCAATCGGTGATTCGGTAGTAAGAATCATGCGTTTTGCCGGCTATGATGTTACCGGAGAATACTATATCAACGATGCCGGCAATCAGATTAGCTTGCTGGGTAAATCACTACAAGCCCGCTACTTTCAACATTTTGGGCAAGATCTCAAAGTGCCGGATGCTGGCTATCGTGGGCAGGATATCGTAAATATTGCTCAAGAACTAGTCAATGAAGTCGGAGATAAATACTTAAACCGTCCTTTAGAAGAAAGTCTGAAAGATTTTGCCGAATATGGTTTAAAAGCCGGTATGGACAAAATTAAAGCGACTTTGCAGGCTTTCCGCGTCCAACATGATGTCTTTGTTAGCGAAAGAAGCCTTTATGAAAGAAAGATGGTAGATTTGGCCTTAGAACAACTCCAAGGGCAGGGTATGACCTATGAAGCTGATGGGGCTCTATGGTTAAAGACCACAGAATTTGGTGATGACAAAGATCGGGTCTTAATAAAAAGTGACGGCAGTTATACCTACATCACTCCCGATATCGCTTATCATCTCGACAAATTTAACCGGGGGTATGACAAACTGATCAATTTCCTCGGAGCTGACCATCATGGTTATGTCACTCGTTTAAAAGCCGGGATCTGTGCTTTGGGTAAGAAGGCTGAAGACTTGGATGTGGAAATCTATCAAATGGCAAAAATGATTAAAGACGGTAAGGAATATAAAATGTCAAAAAGAACCGGGGAGGCAGTTTCCTTGGATGACCTAATGCAAGAAGCCGGAGTGGATGCTGTTCGTTACCTCTTTGTCAGCAAAGCAGCGGATACCCACATGGACTTAGATTTAGACTTGGCTATTAGAAAGTCCAATGAGAATCCGGTGTATTATGTCCAATATGCTCATGCCCGTATGTGCTCGATATTAAAGAATGTCGAAGATTTTCAAGAGCCGGATAACTATGATCTGTTGAATGATCAAAAAGAAATAGCCTTAATGAAACAGATTAATGAATTGCCGAAAGTAGTAAGCGAGGCTGCAGAAAGCCTACAACCCCACAAGCTCTGTAATTACTTACAGAAATTAGCCACTTTGTGCCATAGTTTCTACAATGACTGCAAGGTTATAGTAGATGACAAAGACTTACAAAATCAAAGAGTAGCCTTGGTAAAGGCTGTTAAGATAGCTTTAAAGAACGCCCTGAGTTTAATTGGGGTGGAAGCAGTAGAAAGGATGTAAAAAAATGAGTTTATCAATGGTTGATGTCGCCTATCAAATTTTGTGCGATTCAAAAAAAGCAATGAAATTTGCCGAGCTATGGCGCAATGTCTGTAAGAGAATGGATTATATCGAGGCTGATGAAGCCAACAGAATGTCACAGTTCTTCACCAATCTATCTTTGGACAATCGTTTTGCGCTGATAAACAATACCTGGGATATCAGAGCACGACATAAATTTGAGGAAGTGGTAATCGATACCAGCCCAATAGACATTGAAGAAGATGAAGAAGAAATATTGGTAATCGAAGACGAAAAGGGCTATGACGATATCATAGACGAGGAGGAAGAATGAAAGACATAAAGGTATTTTTGCAGGAAAACCAGCAGGAAATGTTGGAGGTTTTGGCTAAGTTGGTTAGCTACAACAGTGTTGAAGCTCAAGACAGTGAGTTTCCTTTTGGGCAAGCTAACGCCGATTGTTTAGATTATGCTTTAGAAGTTTGTCGTAACTGGGGCATGCAGACGACCAATCATGATTACTATGTCGGCTTTGGAGAAATAGGTAAAGGGCAAGAAGTGATTGGGATAGCCGGGCATCTGGACATTGTTCCGGCGGGGAAAGGCTGGAACACCGACCCCTTTGTCTTAGAAATAATTGATGGGAAGCTTTATGGTAGGGGAACCAGCGATGACAAAGGGCCGACGGTGGCTGCGATGTTTGCCATGAAGTATCTCATGGACAATGATGTGGCTCTAAATAAGCGTATTAGAATTGTCTTTGGCTGCAACGAAGAAAGCGGATTTCAGTGTATTGCCAAATATGTTGAAAAAGAAGGGCACTTTGATATTGGTTTTGTTCCCGACGGTCCTTTTCCTTGTTGTTTTGGAGAGAAAGGTATTATCAAGTTCAAAATCAAAGCGAAAAACAATGTTTTTAAAACACTGAGTGGCGGAGTAGCACCTAATGTTGTGCCTAACAATTGTGAGTTGAGTTTAGCTGCCGATTTAATTGATCAGGAAAAACTTGAAGACTATCTAAAATCATCAGCTTTGGCGAAATACGAGATTACAGAAAATGAGGGTATCTTAACTTTAGTTACCGAAGGGCGGGCAGCTCACGCCAGCACACCGGAATTGGGAGTGAATGCCGTAGCTTACGCCATGACTGCTTTAACAGAATCCGGGCTTGACGATGCAGCTTTACGGGAATTAAAAGAGAAAATCAATATTGAATACAACGGAAATAGCTGTGGTATCAAATTAGTAGACCAATATGGCGGGTTGACTTTGAATGTCGGCATAGTTGAATTAGTTGGAGATGATATCGTAATAACCTGTGATATTCGTTGTCCTTTCACTCATGACAATAGTGAAGTCACTTCGGTACTTAAACAAACTTTCCAAGAATTTGAACTGACTATAATGTCGGATTCTAAAGGTTTATATCAACCGGAAGATTCCGAGTTTGTCCAAATGTTAATTTCCGCCTATCGCTCTGTATCGGGCAATGAAGCGCCACCATTGACGATGGGAGGAGGTACTTATGCCCGTATGGTAAACAATACTTTGGCCTTTGGTATGAGTGATGGTGAGGATACCCACATCCATGATGCTAACGAATATGTGCAATTAAAAAAGTTACTCGAAGGCACGGAAGTCTACATTAACGCTTTACTTAAAATGTTAGAAATGTAAGTCTAAGAAAGATTGGGGAGCCAATCTTTTTTATTGCAGTTTCCAAGAAATTGTCATAATTCATTAAAATTAGGTTTTGGTATGTTTTATGTAATATAATTTATTACAAGAATAGGGTTACAGAAAAATAGTATTTATTTCAGAAAGCAAGGGAGAGAAAATGAAAAAAATACGTCAATGGATTAGTATCAACTCAGCGAAAAGGCCGAGTCTTGTTGTGCTTTTGTTGATACTGTTAGCGAGTTTAGTGTTATTTGTTGTGGCGACCGTTGTGATTATCAATTGTGTGAGCGTCGAAGCCGGTGAAATTAGTTTTTGGAACAGGGTGCTTTACATCGTTACTTTAGTCAAAGACTCCGGAAGCTTATCTTATGTTATTGAACAGTTGGACAACGTCAACATTTTGATAGTTCTAATGTGTTTGTTTACCGACTTTGTCAGCTTAATAGTTTTTAACTCAGCAATTATCGGTTATGTATCTAACCTTATATCTGTTTATATTGAGGATGCGGATTCAGATTCAAAAGGCTTATATTTGGAAGACCATGTCGCAATTTTAAATTGGAATGACCGAGCTTCGGAAATAATCAATGACTTCATGTTAAGTGGAAAGAGTATCAACATTGTGGTATTACAATCAGGAGATAAAACTCAGGTTAAAAACGAAATAGAAGAAACGCTGGCTGATACTTTAAAAAGAGAAAACGGAAAGATTGAAGACCATGCTGAAAAAATGGGCTTTTGGGCCGGAAGAAATTATCTTAGAAAAAACCTCATGCACAACAGGTTATCAATTATCGTTCGTAATGGGGATCCATATTCGGTAAAACAATTAGGTGACATTTGTCTGGCTAAAGCCAGCAGTATAATTCTACTTAATAGCCACGATAACGAAGTTGAAGATGACGATAATGATAACGAAAGTAACGAAGGCAATATCAATATTATTAAAACCTTAATTCAGGTAACTCAGATAATCTCAGAACAGAAATCATCAAGAAAACAAAAAATCATTGTAGAAATTGAAGATGAATGGACCAATGCCTTAGTATCCAGGATCATCAAACGTCGCTGCCTTAATGAAAATTGTCAGGTAGTAACTTTTGAAGTTAACAATATACTTGGGTACATTCTTTTCCAAATATGCATTATGCCGGAATTAAATTTAGTTTACAGCGATTTGTTTTCCAATGATATTGGGTCGGAATTTTATTCATTAACAAGCAGTGAGCTACCGGCACAGCACATAAACACAGCCAATGATATGGAGTTTGTAAAGTCGTATTTGGATAACCATAGTAGCGCTATACCCTTGAGTATAATGAAAGACAAAAACGACATAGAACATTTCTACTTTATGGCGGCGAATAAAGGAGCAATTACCAAGAGTTTAACTCCAAAATATGATGCAGGTTTCCAAGTAGCTATAAACCCGAATTTTAAGTTTAAAGAAAGAAACATCATAATTTTGGGACAAAACAGCCGTTGCCACGCCATTATGGCGGGCTTTGATTCTTTCCGAGCCGAATGGCAACTGGAAGATCCTAAAGAGATTTTAAATATCACAGTTATTGATATTGCGGAAAACCTGAAAAAGATGGATAACTACAAAAAATATTCCTATGTCAAAAAGGTTATTCCGGTCGATATTTATGATAGAGAAACTTTTTATAAAACCATAAATCCTTTGTTAAAAAAGAATGATGCTGACATCAGTATCTTGATACTATCCGATGATGAGGTAGCCTACAGTGATTTAGATACCAATGCTCTAACTTACTTAATTTATATTCAAGATATTATTACCAATCTACAAGCCGCTAATCCGGCTTATGACAGTAAGCGGGTAAATATTATCGTAGAAATCCTAGATCCAAAGAATCGCGATGTGGTAAACAGTTACAATGTTGATACTGTAGTCATCAGTAATCACTTCATCAGTAAAATGATAGGGCAGTTGAGTGAAAATGAAGCTTTGTATGATTTCTATCTCGATATTCTGACTTATGATGACGATGAAGAAGTTAATTCCTACGAGCTTTACATAAAACCGGTAAAGGATTTCTTTACTGAATTACCAAAGCCTTGTCAAGCCGGTGATTTAGTGAAACAGGTCTATTATGTTACAGCACCGGAGAATCCAACAGTGATTCTAGGTTACTTTAATGGCAATAAACAACTAATATTGTTTGAAGGAAATCTCGGGGAGATTAAAGTAAGTTTGAGTGCTGAAGATAAACTGGTACTATTTGCCAGCCACTAATCAAACTATTTTATTTATAAAAGTTAAGAAAACCGGTTTACATAAACTAGTTTTCTTTTGTTTGTTGCTTGGTTTCGATAAAGTGATATAGCATTTCCGCAACTAAAGCTAAACATAAGCCCAAAGCCCAACCGGCTAAAATATCACTGGCAGTATGAACGCCTAAGTAAATTCTACTGAAGCCGATTATAAAAACCCAAAGGCTAAGAAAAACAAAAAGAAAGCTTACGTGTTTTTTGGCTATATCTTTTTTCATAAACAAAAACAAAAACAAGAAATAGAGAGTAGTGTTGTTCATAGCATGGCCGCTGGGAAAACCAAAGCCACCTATTTCTACTAAGCGCAGAATATTGGGGCGAGGAATCGCAAAAATTGCTTTCAATGTTTGGTTAAGTAAATGGGAAAAAAGCACAGCGAGCCCTATCGGCAGCCCAAAACGACGGCTTTTTGGATAAATAAACAACAGAATTATAATTGAAATTATGCCATAGATGTCACCAACTTCGGTAATTATACGTAGTACGGCAGTTAACCACGGATGAATTAGTTTGGCAACTTGACGGTAAACGAAAGTATTAAAAGCATCTAAATGTCCGTTAACTGACAAAAAAGCGATAGAGATAAAGAAGATAATCAAAACTAAAACAATCAAAGACTTTTTCTTATTATTCATAATAACTAAACCTTTCTCAATCAGCTTATTATAAGCTACCAAATATAGGGGATTAAGCGATACTTAACCTTTTTTAAATATTCATCATAACCGGGTAAATCCCTGATTAATACGGTTTCCTCATTCTTAATTCTGATTATCATAACAACAGGATACATCAGCATAGGTAGCAAAGATAACAACGAGCCCAGGATTAAAGGGATTGAAAGAAACACCAGCATAGACGCCATATATAGGGGATGTCGAACTACACCATACAAACCGTCAGATATTACCGGTTGATGTTCGGCTACAGTGATGTTGCGCGCAGCGAAGCGATTTTGTTTGATGGTCAAAGTGTACAGATAGTAACCGGCTAAAAAGACAACTACAAAAATAAATGAAACTAATAAAGGAATTCGCAGAATGTTGTAGCGATAACTGTAGCCGGCAAGGGCGAATGAGGCAATAAAGACTAGGGAACATAGGATTATAACCAAAACCTGACTTTTTTCTTTTTCTTTGGTAGCAAGACGGCGCTCTAAGGTTTCCGGATCATTTCTAAACAGCGTAAAGCCAAAGGCGAGCATCGGCAACATTAAGCTAAAAATGAACAACCAACCATTGATAAAGTTAAAAGTACCTGCTGTATAAAAAACTAAAAAACCGATTATGACAAAGCCCAAAATAAACTTGATACTCACATTTACCAGTAATTTAAATTTATCCTTGTTCATTATCTAAAACCTCTTTTCTCCAAATAGGCGGCGAGCTATCCTCGCTCCAATACTCTTCAAGCCTGGTAATTTTATCAACATTGAAAGCAAAGAAGGAAATTGCATGAAAGCTATGTTTATCCATGCTGACTTTAACTACAGAAACAACCTGATTCTCAATTTCTAATAAAGTATTGATAGCTATTTTCCAAGAACCAGGATACTCTTTGTTAACTATTACAAATTGATTCACACTAAATATTTCCTTGGTATTAGGCCAATAGATAGTAGCATCATCGGAAAAATAAGAAGCTAACTCTTCCCAATTATGTTTGTCCATGATTGACCAAAAGTCGCTTACTACTTGAACTTTGTTCATGAGTTCATTTTACCTGATATAAAAACAAAGCGAAAGTTCTGATAAAGAAGTTCATGTTTTCGTTGCTTATAAGTGGAAATTTACGGAAGTGTCAAAGTGTCAATGAAGACAAAATCAGCGATAAATGAATCTCTATCTTTTAAAATAATAGTTACATAATTATACTCATTTGTAATATCTAAAAAAGAGTTGCCACTGATGTTATAGATTATTGCCGCAGAGATATCAAGCGTGATGATTTCTTCAAGATTACATGTGGGTGAAGATATATAAGGATTAAAATCAATCTGAATATTATCATCATCTTCCCTTAAAGTCATAACTCGCCCTTTTAAAATCAAGCTAATATCTTTAACATTTTCCATTATTTGAGCTTTATAAAGATTACCAATTATTACATTAGACATAATAGCCTGTGAGTAGGGGATTTCAAATACCGTTTTACCATCAACTATAAAGAAGCGATTTCCTGAAATGGTAAGTTCATAGTGTAAATTTTCTTTGGTTGAGATAGTAATTTGATAAAAACTGTTACCATAATATTGGCTTGGGTCTTCTGTAGTTTTTACTAAAACCAGATTTTTCAAATAAGTCAGTAGAGAAACAAAATCTTCTTGAGTGGTAAGAACCAAATCAGCAGAAAATAATTGCGGGTAACTAATCTCAATTTTAGTAATTTCATTTACGGTAAGCTCGTTAAATACTTTTTTGTCAGCTTGGGCACAGCCCAATAACAAAAAACTTAGCAGTAATATGAGCGATATTTTTTTCATAGACAAGCTTCCTTGTATTAAACAAACAAAAGCAAACAAATAAATAGCTAACTATTATAGTTAAATTTTATTGGATGAACCCAAAACATCTTTAATCTTGTGCCTGACAACTTCCCTAATATTATTACGGGCATCCGTCAAGTATTGCCGCGGATCAAAGTGATCGGGATGTTCTGCGAAATGTTTACGAATTGAAGCAGTCATAGCTAAACGTAAGTCAGAGTCAATATTGATTTTGCAAACAGCCATAGTGGCAGCTTTACGCAACATGTCTTCCGGGATACCGATAGCATCAGGCATTTGACCACCAAACTCATTAATCATAGCGACATATTCCGGCATAACCGAAGAAGCACCATGTAAGACAATGGGGAAATCCGGTAAACGTTTTTGAATTTCTTCCAAGATATCAAAGCGTAATTGCGGGTTTTGTCCCGGTTTAAACTTATAGGCGCCATGGCTGGTTCCAATAGCGATAGCCAAAGAATCAACACCAGTTCTTTTTACAAATTCCTCAACTTCATTAGGATCAGTAAATTGCGCGTGTTCATCAGCGACATTAACAGCGTCTTCAATACCGGCTAAGCGACCGAGTTCACCTTCGACAGTAACTCCTCTTTCGTGAGCGTAATCAACAACCTGTTTGGTTAAAGCAATATTTTCTTCAAAAGGTAAGTGGGAACCATCGATCATTACCGAAGTGAAACCACCATCAATACAAGATTTACATAGTTCGAAGGTATCACCATGGTCGAGATGCAGAACAATAGGCAAATCGGTATCTTCAATAGCGGCTTCAACCAATTTCATTAAGTAACCATGTTTAGCATATTTTCTGGCTCCGGAAGAAACCTGAAGAACAATCGGCGATTTTTCTTCTTTGGCTGCTTCGGTTATAGCCTGAACAATTTCCATATTGTTGACATTGAAAGCGCCAATTGCATAACCTTCATCATAAGCTTTTTTGAACATTCCTTTAGAATTTACTAGTGGCATTGTCTATCTCCTTGTTGTTTATACCAGCATATAATTTGGCTTACCCTTATCAAAAGTAAGTTTCTTATCACTTTCATTTTACCATATTTAGCGGGTAATATTACTGCTGTCTTTTTTGCAGGAGGAGAATTAATTTGCCGGATTATGTGTGTTTATTGTTGGAGAGAAACATAATCAACAAAGTAGAGTCACAATTGAGAAAATGAATCTGTGTTATAATCTATTGGCAACAAATATACTCAAAGAGAAGCTTAGGTGGGGTAGGGAAAATGATTACAAAACGCATTAAGAGTTGTGTTTATATCCTTATAATATTTGCAGTTTTAAGCGGTTTGTTATCGGGATGTACAGAAACAGAAACAAATGCCGGAACTATTGGCCAACAGATTATTGATGACCTGGGGTTAAAAAATGCTGAGTTGGTTGTTTATGATAAACAAAGCGATCCCAATAAGCTAATTGGAGAGAAATTCGGTTATAAATCTAAAGCGAGTATTTATTTAGCTGAAGATCGAGATAAATATATAATCACTATCGAAGTTTTTCTAAATGAAAAAGACGCTGAATTACGAAATTGGCAGTTTAATGAGACATATGCAATTGAGGATGAACTCTATTCCCGAAGTGATTGGGGTAAATTCCTCGAAAGTGCATCTATGAGCGGAGATGAAGAGTTAATCCTTATCGGGAATGCTTTTATTAGAATTCGAAATGACAATAGTGCAAGCTACAAAGAAAAGGCCATCGCAGTAATCAATCTTTTGTCGGACGAATGGAAGAACAGTTTTAGGCAACTTGGTATTAAAGAAGAAACTGAATACGATCTCTATAAAGTTGAAAGAAGGTCTTTTATTGAAGAAACTTTAGTAAATAAACGAGATAACTTTATAAAAGAAATTGAAAAAATGTTGGATGAAGTAGAGCTTGAAGTAATTCAAGCAAGTAGCGATTCGGATGAATCAGAAATTGTGCGATTATACATTGAAATCAAAGCAATTGATATTCCATTGTTTGAAGAAAGAACTTCAGAAATGTTGAACATGCTCAACGAAACTGCAATGTTAATTTATAGAAACAAGAAAGAAACGGCGAAGCAAATCAATAATACGCTCATGAGTATAGAAAAAAATAGAAACCGCGATCTTTTGGAAGCAGTTGAGGAAGAGATTGCTTCACTGACTGATGTTTTCTACGATGAATATCGTGATAATTGGGAAAAGAAACTGGTTCAACTGGAAATGTTGGTATTTAAAAGTGAATGTAAGACTTATCGGTATGAAGATTTATTGAGGAACCCGGATAATTACTATGGTGAAAAAGTTTATTTTAAAGGTAAAGTGACCCAAGTTATTATGAAAGATAATGATTGGATTTCTCTACGTATTTATGTGACAGAGAATAAAAGTGGTAAAAAAAGCAAATGGTCTAATGATATTTATGTAAACTATCTGAAATTTGCAGGGGCTGAGAACTTTTTGGAAGGGGATATAGTCTATCTTTATGGAACAATGTGCGACCCCTATACTTATACTACTTCTTCATGGACACAAAGAACTATACCTGAAGTAGTTATAGAGTATATTAGTAGAAGTAAATAAAAACTGACTTTTCGATAGCGGAGATATTGGTATGGTGGTCATTTTCATACAGTTTTTCTGCAGTGAAAAGTCTTTTGGCTAAAACTCTTAACAATAAGAAATTTACTTTATAAATCAAGGGCTGTCAACTTTAAGGAACGACTTTTGCTAAATTTATAATACTCGTTTATCAATGTGCGATATCCTAGCTTCTTTAAATAAGCATAATCGATATATTTGTAATTCTTTTTAGTGTGGCTACCGGAGCACATATAGCGAAGTTGTTGTTGATAGTAGATATCGAGAAGACGCAAAGACTTACTGGTATTGATAACCGGGAAATACCAAAGCGTCCAATTCAAATCGGTATCTTGTCGAATTAAGAAAAACTTACGGTTGAATTTTTTGATCATTAGAGTTAACGCTTTCTCTAAAGAGAAGTCTTTTTTGTGCTGAGCACGGACTAAGGAGCGAGCGGCTCGACGAATTTTCTTTTTGGTTTTAATTATCGTAGCTTGCGATAGATCAATAATGCCATTATTGTAGTTAAAGCCTAAAAAGTCAAAAGCTTCTTGCGGCTTGATGATTTTTGTTTTGGTGTGGTTCAGGCTTAATTGATACTTGTCGAGATATTTCGCGATTGTAGCTATGACTTCTGACAATTCTTCTTCATGGGCAAAAACAATAATATCATCAGCATAGCGGGCATAAGTGATACCCCGTTGATAAAACTCAGCATCCATTTCCGTTAAATACAGATTAGCCAAGAAGGAAGATAAAGGAGTTCCTGCCATAATACCTTTTTGTTCTTGGATTAATTGATCACGATAGATGACATTGGGATTTTCCAACAATTTAGCAATAAGGTCAATTAAGGGATTATCAGAAATCTTAATCCTTAAGATTTCTAACATTAAATCAATATTGATGGTATTGAAGTAATTGGCGATATCAATTTTATAGGCGTATTTATTCTTCAACTGCCGGTCACTGATAATATGTTTGAAAGCACGTTTTGAGCCGCCATTATCAGAACCGGAGAAACAATAAGGACTAAGACAAGTAGAATAACGGCGTAATTGTTTAGCTAAGACTTTCAACCATAATTGCTCTTTGAGAGTATAACTATAAACTGTCCTTTTCTTTTCGGCTATTACTTTATTTATGATAATCTTCTTAGCAGTTGAAAAAGCATAGTTACCGGTGCTGATATCCTGTGTCAATGTTTTATAGCTGTTATCAGCCAACATTTCATTGAGCAACTTCTTTTCTTTGTTATTTAAGCGATGGAATTTGTCCTTTTCCGCATAAAAAGCTTCCCAGGTTTTCTTATAGAGCAATTGCTTAATTACACTTTTTTCCATATTTTGCCAATAAAAAAGCAAAGAAATTTGTCTTAAGAAAGGCAATTTGCCTTCGTACGAGAACGTACCTAATCACCGACTATCAACAGTATATTTTACGATTAGGCTGGTTCCTCCGATAGTACCGTTACCGGTATTTCTTTGCTAGGAATATTCTAATATGCAACTAGTGAAAATGCAAGAATAGTGCCGGTTGAATAAAGGGACAAGAAAAGGTAAAATACTGGTAGTTATGAGTGAAGTTTTTGTAATCAAGGGTGGTAAAGCCCTTAAAGGAAAAGTAAGAATCAGCGGTTCGAAAAACGCAACTGTCGCCTTAATTCCGGCGGCAGTCTTGGCTAATGAACCGGTGCATATAACCGGAATACCGAAAATTTCCGATGTTGCTGCCTTAAGCAAACTTTTAGGAGAGCTCAATTGTGAAGTACAAGCAATCAACGGGAATGAACTTATCATTAATCCGGCGAAAATGATCAATATTTCTTTAGAAGACGATTCAGTAACTAAGTTAAGAGCTTCCTACTATTTCATGGGCGCCTTATTAGGGAAATATAAAGAAGTATCGATCAGAATGTCCGGAGGCTGTGATTTAGGGCCGCGGCCCATTGATTTGCATCTTAAGGGCTTTGAAGCTTTGGGAGCGCAGATAGATTACAGTCGCGGTATTTATCATCTAAAAGCTGAGAAACTTTGCGGCAATAAAATCTTTTTAGATATTGCCTCGGTTGGAGCTACCATCAATATCATGATGGCGGCAGTTTACGCCGAAGGGCGAACGACAATCGAAAACGCTGCTCGCGAGCCGGAAATCATTGATGTTGCCAATCTCTTAAATAAAATGGGGGCCAGAATTCGCGGCGCGGGAACCACAGTTCTCACTATCGATGGGGTGAAATATCTTGGGGGCTGCTTTCACGAGATTATCCCCGATCGTATTGAAGCCGGGACTTATGTCATCATGGCAGCGACAGCTGCCGAAGACATGATTATTGAAAATGTCATCCCTTTACATATTGAATCATTGATTGCCAAGCTCAGAGAAATGAAAGCTGATGTTGAAGTTGGTATCGACTACATTCACATTAAAAGAGTAGCGGAATTAGTAGCGACTGATATCAAAACACGGCCATACCCCGGCTTAGCAACCGACCTCCAACAGCCTTTCAGTGTGTTGATGACTCAAGCTACGGGGATTTCCCAAATTGTCGAAACAATCTACCAAGACCGCTTTAAACAATGTAAAGATCTCAATAAAATGGGAGCGAAAATCGAAGTCAAACAAGGTTTTTGTCTAATTGAAGGTCCGACGAAACTATATGGTTGTGATGTGGAAGCTACCGACTTAAGAGGCGGAGCAGCCATGGTGATTGCCGCTTTAATAGCGGAAGGGGAAACAACCATCAACGAAGTTTTCCATATTGATCGCGGTTATGAAGGCATCGACGATAAGCTACGGGAACTTGGAGCTGATATCGTTAGAATCGAAAAATAGTTATTAAAACTAATTAGTGAGCAAGATTTCTACTAAGGATGAATTGTTTAAATTATTAAACACTTCATTTACTGCAATTTTTACTAAAGCTGCTTCCAAAGCAGTTTTATTATAAGGACAATGTAACAAGGCTTTTTGGATAATACTAAAATCTTCATTTCCAAAGTAATCACCATAGCTGTAAATTTCTTCAATAAAGCCGTTATTAAGACTTAAGTGTAGCTCAATATGCCCGCAATTTGGAACATAAACTTCTTTAATCATTTGGCATTGAGGCGAGTTTCCATAGTTCCACTGCCAAGTGGCATATTTCTTTTTCTGTAGCTCGCTAATTTTTTGTTGCGCTGTTAAGTCGACAATATATGTTTGATAATTTTCGCCTAAAACACAATGCATTAAAGCGGTTTCAAAATCCGCTAAACTGACACTCTCATCGAGATATTCTTTTAAGTTGGTAACTTGGCTAATTGTAGAAGTTACCCCTTTAGCTTTAATTTTGTTTTTGCGGACTTTTAGGGCATTTTGTAAGACAGAAAGGTCAGAATCAAAAAGAATAGTACCATGATGCATGATTAAGCCTTTTTGATGGTACTGAGCATTACCGGAGAATTTCCTCCCGGCAATTGTTATATCATTACGACTACTGGCTTGAGCTTCAATGTTGAAAAGCATCAGTGTTTCAATAATCGGCTGTGTGAATAAAGAGAAATCAAAGCTACTACTTTTACTTGGGACAACAAAGGTGAAGTTGAGGTTACCGAGATCATGATAAACTGCTCCGCCGCCGGAAAGCCGACGAGCTACCGTGATATTATTTTCTTCGACAAACAACTGATTTATTTCCGCTGCGGTGTTCTGGTTTTTACCAATGATAATCGAGTTGGCATTTTGCCACAACATAAATATCTTACAGTATTGAGCATAGTTATTAAAAAGATACTCTTCTAATGCGAGATTGTAATAAGGATTGTTACTGTTAGAGCGATGAAAGAGAAAAGGCGCAGCAGTATCAGACACCATATTTTAATCTTCTTAGTTTTTCGGTTTTCGTCGTCGCGTTATTTACCAGATGGTTTGCTAAAGGAAACAGGTGTTGATGAATAGCATCAACCAACCAGCTGGTTTGTGGGAAGAAGTGTTCATCAAAATCGGTGGGTGGGGTAATCCAATTTCTTGAGCCGATTACCAGTGGTGGACCATCTAAATAGTCAAAACACAACTCCGTGATATTTTGTGCCACATCATTTAAGAAAGAACCACGAGCACAAGCATCGGAAACTAGGACCACTTTTCCGGTCTTCTTCACTGATTCTACGATATCCCGGTAGTCCAGAGGTACCAAACTTGGTAAGTTGATTATCTCAGCGCTCACACCATATTCATTTTTTAGAATTTCGCCGGCTTCCACAGCTTGATACAACGG